>NZ_JBFAQK010000001.1:0-426932 GCF_040677245.1 Streptomyces kurssanovii | reverse complement strand
CGTTCTTCCTTTGTGGGCTGCTCTGGGGGGGTTGGGGGGCCGGGCCCTTGTCGGGGCCCCGCCCTCCGCGCTGTCACAGCACGTCGGCCAGCAGCTCCGCCATGACCTGGTAGCCCTTGTCGCCGGGGTGGAGGCGGTCGCCGAAGTCGTAGGCGGGGTGCAGTCGCCCGGGGTCGGCCGGGTCGGCGAGGGCGCGGTCGAAGTCGACGACGGCGTCGTACTCGCCGCCCGTGCGGATCCACCGGTTGATCTCCGGGCCGACGCGCGCGGAGTGCGCGCCCCAGTGGTCGGACCCGGCGAGCGGCAGGAGCGTCGCGCCGACGATCCGCACGCCCGCGGCTCGGGCCTGCCGGATCAGCTCGCGATGGCCCGCCACGACTTCCGCAGAGCTGACGACGGGGGCGGGTTTGTAGGTCGGCTCTCCGGGAGCCTCGCTGAAACCGATGTCGTTGAGCCCTTCGAGGACGACGACGGTGGAGACGCCGGGCTGCGCGAGGGCGTCACGACGGAACCGCGCGGTCCCCCTCTCCCCGTACCAGGCCGAGTCGTTGAGCAGGAGATTGCCGCCGATGCCGGCGTTGAGGACGGGCCGGCCGGTGGGTTCGGCGAGCGCGTCGGACCAGCGGCGGTTCGCTCCGTGTGTCGAACCGAAGCCGTCCGTGACGGAGTCGCCGAACAGGACGATCCCGTCGGCGCGTCCGGCGGCGACCTCCACACCAGCGAGGTGGTACCACGACGCGGTGACGTCGGTGAACGCCGCTCCCGACACCTCGGCGCGACGGTCGCCGTCGGCGCGGTAGGAGTCCGCCCAGGCCTGGGAGTGGAACGTCACCGGGCCGGTGGTGCCGGCGAAGTACAGCGTGACCGTCACGGACCCGAGCCGCTCGACAGGCAGGCCGGCCGGATCGCTGCGCAGTTCGGCCCGCGCGGGGATCACGGCGGACCGCGCCCCGCCGAAGGTGAGCTCCCGTACGGACCCCTCCTCGATCGCGGCGCCGCCGGCGGAGCGGGCGACGGTGGCGCCGGTGAGGTGCAGCGGGGAGGTGCCGTAGGCGTTGGAGAGGCGGACGCGAAGGCACGCGCCGCCCGCGGTGACGCGCACGGCCTGGCGGACGGTCTGGCGCGAGAAGCCTTCCTGGGACCAGTTCGGGGTGAAGCCGGTGCTGGGCATCTGGGGGGAGGCGGCCCAGGCCGCGGTCCATGCGCTCATGACGTACCCCTTCCGCCACTAACGGGCGGTGAGTTCCATTAGGATGGTGGCACGCTAACAGAGTTCCGGTTACTAATGGAACGGGAGATCCGTTTGGAAGCCACCCCGGGTACGGTCCGCCCCGGCGGCCGCACCGCGAAAGTCCGCGCGGCCGTCCTCGCCGCCACCCAGGAAGCGCTGGTCGACGGCGGGTTCCACGCCCTGACGCCGGACCGGGTCGCGGCGGTCGCCGGCGTCGGCAAGACCACCGTTTACCGGCGCTGGCGGTCACCGGCCGGCCTGGTCGCGGACCTGCTGCGCGACATGGCCGAGCAGTCCCTGCCCGCGGCGGACACCGGATCGCTGGAAGGGGACCTGCGCGCCAACGCCGCGCTCGTACGCGACACCCTCACCGACCCGCGCATGGGCCCGGTCTTCGCCGCCGTCATCGCGGCCGCCGCGTGCGACCAGGAGTGCGCGGACGCCCTCCACGGCTTCTACGCGACCCGGCTCGCGGAATGGGCGCCGGCGGTCGAACGCGGCCTCGGCCGCGGCGAGATCCCGGCCGGCACCGACCCGCTGGAGGTCCTGCGGGCCGTTTCCGCGCCCCTGTACTACCGCTTCGCCGTCAGCCGCGAGCCCCTGACGGCCGACGTCGCCGAGCGAGCGGCGTCGGCGGCGCTGGCGGCCGCACGGGCGGGTGCCTTCGCGTTTTGAGTACGCGTACTCAGGCGCGAGACCGCCCGCACCAGCACCATCGAAGGCATGCTGTGGTCCGACCCGGAGAACGAACCGCCCAAGGAACTCCGCGACATGCAGACGATGCTGCGTCGCGCGGGGCTGGTGCTGGCGCTGGCGATGGTGGTGGCGATGTTCGCGGCGGGCCTGCGGTAAGCGGGGCGCGCGGGCGGCCACGCGCCCCCGCCCGACACCCCGCCGGCGGCCCCGCACCGCCGCCTACCATGTCCCCCATGGCCACCCCGTCACCCCACCGCCCCCGTCTCGTCCTCGCCTCCGCCTCCCCCGCGCGGCTGAATCTGCTGCGGCAGGCCGGTCTCGCGCCGGAGGTGATCGTCAGCGGTGTCGACGAGGACGCGCTCACCGCGCCGTCCCCCGCCGAGCTCGCGCTCGTGCTGGCGGAGGCGAAGGCCGCGGCGGTCGCCGCTCGGCCGGAGGCCGAAGGGGCGTTGCTGATCGGGTGCGATTCCGTCCTGGAGCTCGACGGCGAGGCGCTCGGCAAGCCCGCCGACGCCGAAGAGGCGACCGCCCGCTGGAAGGCGATGCGCGGCAGGTCGGGTGTCCTGCAGACGGGGCACTGCGTGATCGACACGGTGACCGGCCGCCGCGCTTCCGCGACCGCGTCGACGACGGTGCGGTTCGGCGAGCCGACGGACGCCGAGATCGCCGCGTACGTCGCGAGCGGCGAACCCCTGTACGTCGCGGGGGCGTTCACGCTGGACGGCCGCTCGGCCCCGTTCATCGACGGCATCGACGGCGACCCGGGCAATGTCATCGGACTGTCGCTGCCGTTGCTCCGCCGGCTCCTGGCGGAGCTGGGCGTCTCGATCACGGACCTCTGGGCCGCCTGAGCGGACGACGGGTCAGGCGGGCGCCGGACCGCTGACGGGCGCCACCGGATCGTCGCCGTCGGTGCTCCCCGCCGGCCCGGCCGACGCGGCCGGGGGCTGCTCCTTGCCGTACACGATCAGGGACGCGACCAGCAGGCCGAGCACCACCATCAGGAACGCGAAGGCGCTCCAGCCGACCAGGCCCACCGCCACCGCGCCGAGCACCCCGTGCACGACGGCAAGGGTGATGAGCGCGATGCGGGCGAAGCGGCCGGGCGCCCGGTCGCGTATGCCCGCCACGAGGAGCAGCACGCCGCACAGGGCGAGGAAGAGGCCGGAACCTATCCCCAGCCCCCACGTCGCGGTCACCATCACGTCCGGGTCCATGCCGTCCAGGGACATCTGCTGGGCCCCGACGAACGTGGCCATGACACCGTTGAGCACGACGATGCCGACGGCCTCGATCAGCAGGACAAGCGCAGCCACCACGGCCACCGGTCTGCGCACCACGGCGCCCCCAACCCTCTGTGTACCGGAAGTACGTACGACAGCCGCGAGGCTACTGACCGGTAAACGCGGGGACAAGGGTTCCGGCACGCTCGGTCCCGAGGCAAAGAATCGTTGGGCCATTCGTAGGGACTCGACAAAGAAACGTGTCGGGCCGCTGCGCCCGCAGACAGAGACCTTGACCACACCAGAGGGCTACTGTGCGAGAGGGGAACCCGTCGTACCGTGGTGCGACAAGGGATTTCGCGATCGAGCGAGCCTCGAATCACGCTCCGTGTGGGCAAGCTCACCATTGGGGACGGGTCGAAAGGCCGTGTCGGCAGTCCCTAAACTCAGCTTGTTTCAAGGAGGGAGCCATCGTGCGCAAGGTGCTCATCGCCAACCGTGGCGAAATCGCTGTCCGCGTTGCCCGTGCCTGCCGGGACGCCGGGATCGCAAGCGTAGCCGTCTACGCCGATCCGGACCGGGACGCATTGCATGTCCGCGCGGCCGACGAAGCGTTCGCCCTGGGCGGTGACACCCCGGCCGCCAGTTACCTGGACATGGCCAAGGTGCTTCAGGCCGCGGCCGATTCGGGGGCGGACGCCATCCACCCCGGATACGGCTTCCTGTCCGAGAACGCGGACTTCGCCCAAGCGGTCATCGACGCCGGTCTGACCTGGATCGGCCCGCCCCCGCAGGCCATCCGTGACCTCGGTGACAAGGTCGCCGCCCGTCACATCGCCCAGCGTGCCGGCGCCCCGCTGGTCGCCGGCACCCCCGACCCGGTGTCCGGCGCCGACGAGGTCGTCGACTTCGCCCGCGAGAACGGGCTGCCGATCGCCATCAAGGCCGCCTTCGGCGGCGGCGGCCGCGGCCTGAAGGTCGCCCGCACCCTCGAAGAGGTCCCGGAGCTCTACGACTCCGCCGTCCGCGAGGCGGTCGCCGCCTTCGGCCGGGGCGAGTGCTTCGTCGAGCGCTACCTCGACAAGCCCCGCCACGTGGAGACCCAGTGCCTCGCCGACTCCCACGGCAACGTGGTCGTCGTCTCCACCCGTGACTGCTCGCTCCAGCGCCGCCACCAGAAGCTGGTGGAGGAGGCCCCGGCGCCGTTCCTGTCACAGGCTCAGAACGCGGAGCTGTACCGCGCCTCGAAGGCCATCCTCAAGGAAGCCGGCTACGTCGGCGCCGGCACCGTCGAGTTCCTCGTCGGTGTCGACGGCACGATCTCCTTCCTCGAGGTCAACACCCGCCTCCAGGTCGAACACCCGGTCACCGAAGAGGTCACCGGCATCGACCTGGTCCGCGAGATGTTCCGCATCGCCGACGGCGAGGAACTCGGCTACGACGACCCGGCGGTGCGCGGTCACTCCTTCGAGTTCCGGATCAACGGTGAGGACCCCGGCCGGGGCTTCCTCCCCGCGCCCGGCACCGTCACCACGTTCAGCCCGCCCACCGGCCCCGGCGTCCGCCTCGACGCCGGTGTCGAGTCCGGCTCCGTCATCGGCCCGGCGTGGGACTCGCTCCTCGCCAAGCTGATCGTCACCGGCGCCACCCGCGAACAGGCCCTGCAGCGCGCCGCGCGTGCGCTGGCGGAGTTCGAGGTCGAGGGCATGGCCACCGCCATCCCCTTCCACCGTGCGGTCGTCGCCGACCCGGCGTTCACGGCGGACCCCTTCCGGGTCCACACGCGCTGGATCGAGACCGAGTTCGTCAACGACATCAAGCCGTTCGCGCCGGCCGGCGCCGACACGGACGAGGACGAGGCGGGCCGCGAGACCATCGTGGTCGAGGTCGGCGGCAAGCGCCTCGAGGTGTCGCTGCCGTCCTCGCTCGGCATGACCCTCGCGCGCACCGGCCTCGCCGCCGGCGCCAAGCCCAAGCGCCGGGCCGCGAAGAAGTCGTCCTCGGCCGCCTCCGGTGACACCCTCGCCTCCCCGATGCAGGGCACCATCGTCAAGGTCGCCGTCGAGGAGGGCCAGGAGGTCAAGGAGGGCGACCTCGTCGTCGTCCTGGAGGCCATGAAGATGGAGCAGCCGCTCAACGCGCACCGCTCTGGCACCATCAAGGGCCTCGCCGCCGAGGTGGGCGCCTCCCTCACCTCCGGCGCGACCATCTGCGAGATCAAGGACTGACCCGTCCGACCGTCCGCTGAAGGGCCCCCGGCATCCGTGCCGGGGGCCCTTCGTGCCGGGCGCAGCCTGGTACCGCGCGGCGGTGGCCGCCACGGACGAGTGGGCCGCCGCGGTACGCGCCCTCGTCAATGCGGGCCGCAAGCCACTGGCGGAGACGCTCGGCCTCGTCCTGCCGCAGGACCTGGGCAAGGAACGCGAGATGTGGCTGCTCGTGACGCGGATGTCCCGGCGGCCCTACCGTCCCGCCGCGGACGCCGCCCTCGCCCCCTACCGGGCCGCGCCCGCCCAGCCGGGCTGCTGCTGCACTCCGCCGCCGCCCGCACCCTGACGTCCGGCATCCTTGAGGTGTGACGGACACCAGGCCCAAGCGCGCCGACGCGCGCCGCAACTACGACCGGCTGCTGACCGAGGCGCGGGCCGCGTTCGCCGAGCGCGGCACCGACGCCTCGCTCGAGGAGATCGCCCGTAGCGCGGGTGTCGGCATCGGCACGCTGTACCGCCACTTCCCCAACCGTCACGCCATGATGAACGCGGTCTTCCAGGAGGCCGTCGCCGCCCTGCTGGAGCGCTCACGCGAACTGGCGGGCGCGGAGCAGCCGTGCACGGCGCTGGTGGAGTGGCTGCGCGCCCTCATCACCCACGCGGGTGAGTACCGCGGCCTCGCCCGCGCGCTTCTGTCGGCGTCCCACGACAGGAGCTCGGCCCTGTCGGCGTGCAGCGTCCCCCTGCGCGACGCGGGCGAACGCCTGCTGTCCCGGGCGCAGGAGGCGGGGTCGGTCCGTACGGACGTCTCGATCGGCGATCTGATGCAGTTGACGAACGCGATCGCGCTGGCGGCGGAACAGGACCCGGCGGACCCCGAGTTGGCGGACCGCCTCCTGAACCTGACCCTGCGGGGCCTGCGCCCGGACTAGTGCCGCATCAGGCAACGTTCGCCCTGTCGTGACGTGTCGCCCGGTTGCCGCGCCAGGCGGCAAAGCGTTGTGACCGGACTACCGGGACACGCCGAGCACCTCCTGACGGAGAGCATGAATGCAAGCGGGCGCTATTGACGGCTGAGGGTCCGTGTGAGCCCGGCGGCGACGGTCGTGGCGAGAACCCAACCGGCGGCGATCAGCAGGTAGGACAACCACTGGTAGACGCCGGTTGGTGTGAAGGCACTCTGCTGACCGAAGTCGATGATCGGCAACAGGAGGTCCAAGGTCTGTGATCTCCATCCGCAGGACCTTGTCCAGTGAGGCACTGCGATACGGGAGGAGATGGCTACCACGAGGTCGTGAACAGGGCGAACGTTGCCTGATGCGGTACTAGGACCTCCATGAAATTCCTTTGCGGTCACGGACGTTGATCACGTCATGACTCAAGGACCAGCACCTCGCCCACTGTCCGACGAAGCCCTCTCGACGCTGCTCGGCCGTCAGCAGTTCGGCACCCTCGCCACGGTGAAGCGCAGCGGCCACCCCCACCTGACCACCATGCTGTACAGCTGGGACCCCGAGGCCCGCGTCGTGCGGTTCTCCACGACGGCCGACCGGGTCAAGGTCGGGCACCTGCGGCGCGACCCGCGTGCCGCACTGCATGTGCAGGGTGGCGACGTCTGGTCGTTCGCCGTCGCCGAAGGCGAGGCCGAGGTCTCCGGGATCACGACGGTCGCCGGCGACGCGGTCGGACGGGAACTGCTCGGGATGATCCCGGAGGCCGCGCGGCCCGAGGACGCAGACGCGTTCCTGGAGCAGCAGGTCACGGAGAGGCGGGTGGTCGTCCGTCTGAAGGTCGATCGGCTCTACGGAACAGCACTCGACATCGAGGGCTAGGGGTTCCGGGGAGCGACGCCCAGGAGGGCGAGTGTGGTGGTACGCAGCCACGTTGCCGCCTCCTCCACCGACATGCGTCCCGCCCCGACCTCGTCGCCTGCCGCGTGGCCGAGAGCGGTCACCGCGGCCACCAGCCAGGTGGCCGGTGGCGCGGGGTCGAACTCGCCTGACGCCTGGCCTTTCTCGATCAGCCGGGTGAGGCGGGCCGCGACCGGCTCGTGCCGGGCCTGGTCGGCGGCGCCGCGGCTGCTTCCCAGCTGGAGCAGCACCGGATTGCGTTCGAACAACCGCCAGCCGATGTCCTGAAGCCGCAGCAGCGCGTCCAGGGCCGGACCGCCGCTCTCTTCCGCCTCGTCCATCGCGGCCATGGCCTGGTCGGTGATCCGGTCGGCGACGGCGTCCAGCAACGCGTCACGGGTGCCGAAGTGCGCGTACACGGTCTGGCGGGTCACGCCTGCCGCGGCGGCGATGGCGGCCATTCCGGCGTCGGGCCGCTCGGCCAGCAGTCGCACCGCGGCGTCCAGCACTGCGGTCCGACTGCGCTCGGCGTCGGCGCGACGGCCACGCGGAGCGCGGGACCTGTCGCCCGGGGACTCGAAAGCACTCAACTCTTACACCCTTGTCAGAATTAGCGTCTTCGATATATCTTACAAGCATGTAAGAGATCGCTGCGGCGTGCAGCCGAACCACGCCTGGCAGGAGCAATGATGAACCCTCTCCGCACGAAGCCTCCCGAGCAGTTCGTCGCCGACTTCTTCACGAGCTTCACCGACGCCGTGGTCCATGGCTCGGAAGATGCCGCCGACCTCATGGCCAGGTACTACACCCGTGACGTCGTTCAAGTCGCTGACGGCGTACCACTCGACTGGGACCGCCTCCTCGCTCACCTCCGCCCGGTGCGCAAGAACCTGCGGCAGTTCCGGTTCGAGGTCCACGAAGCGTTCCTGGACGGATACCGGATCGCGGCCCGCTTCACGATCCACGCCCGGATGCGCAAAGGCGGACCCGTTTCCACGCGGGTCCACATGTTCGCCGAGTTCACACCCGACGGGCGCCTACGACGAGCCGAGCAGTTGACGCGGCCCGTCACCACCGCCGAACAGCAGACGGAAGAGTGATCCGCATGCGCATTCGGCTCGTCCAGGGCCTGGCGCTGCTCTCCACCGGCGCTCTCGCCGGCGCCTTCGGCTACGGAGCGGCCAACCTGGTCCCCACGTTCAACGCCGTACCGCTCGACATGAGGCTGACCTTCCATGCCCAGTTGAGGCAGATGAACGGCATCACCATGCAAGGTGCCATGGGCATGTCGGCGCTCAGCGCGCTGACACTGGCCGCCATGACGCGCGGCACCTCACGGTGGCTCGCCGGCGGAGCCGGGCTCCTCGCCGTCGCGTCCTTCCTGATCACCCGGCTCGGGAACGTCCCCATCAACGGCCGGATCAAGCAGTGGGCGGCCACCTCGGCACCCGCCGATCACGCCGAGATACTGGCTCGCTGGGAGGCGTTCAACTACGCGCGCACTGCCGCGGCGTTCGCCGCTTTCGGGCTGCTGATCCTTCTCTCCGTGCGATTCTCCGCGTATGAACGACGAGCACTGGCGGACGTGGACACGTCTCCTGCTGTCCCTTCTCGCGGCTGACCGACGGGATCAGCTCACTTGGCTGGGCGAGCGCGAGCTGACGACGGACCTGGTCGTCGACGACGTCGAGTTCGCCTGCCTCATAGGGAAGGGACTCACTGACCGCGGAGCCTTCGGACCCGAGAACCTGCGCGACCTTCAGGCCGTCGGCCGCCGCGTCGCCGAGATCGACGCCGACGGTCGGACCGCCCAGTGGGCCGACGCCCTGGCGACGGATCCCGCCTGGGACTCGGTCCGGGATCTCGCCCGCCGCTTCCTCGTCACACTGCTGGGCGACTGGCGGCAGCCACTGCCCCGCCCGGTACGTCCGCACGCTGCGCCGCCCTGTGAGAGCACGGGCGCACCGGCCCGGCCACGGGCATAACACGCCACCGGACCGGTCGCACCCCAGGGCCCGGCAGGCCCGCCAGGGGCGCACCGCACCCGGACCGGACCGGGCGCACAGGAGTGCCACGCCCAGGATGGGTCCCCCCGAACCCCGCCCCGCAGGGGCGCAACGCACCGGAACCACGCCCGACAGGGCCCGCAACGCACCCGCACCGGCCGGGGACGCCCCACCCTCGATCCACCGCACCACGGCCCCCGGTGAGCCCAGGCTCACCCCAGGAGACCGCGTCAGCGACGGCGGAGGTCGGCCACGCGGGCCGACCGGTCCGGAAGGGCGTCCGTGCCCAGCGCGCCCGCCGCGCTGCGGAGTCCGGCCCGGGTGCGGCGCTGGCCGGGCAGCGGCACCTCAGGGCGCGGCGCGGGAGCCGCCCCCGCCCCGGCGACCGCGATCTGCACACCCTGGTCCGCGAGTGCCTGAAGCTCCGTCGCCGCCCGGTCGTCGTGCGCCGGCGGCTCGTCCGTCACCAGGCGGGTGATCACATCCGTCGGCACGGTCTGGAACATCGTGTCCGTACCGAGCTTGGTGTGGTCCGCCAGGACCACGACCTCCGCCGCGGCCTGGACGAGCGCCCGGTCGACGCTCGCGGAGAGCATGTTGGACGTGGACAGACCCCGCTCGGCCGTCAGTCCGCTCCCGGACAGGAACGCGCGGGAGACCCGCAGCCCTTGGAGGGACTGCTCCGCACCGCTTCCGACCAGCGCGTAGTTGGAGCCGCGCAACGTGCCGCCGGTCATGACGACTTCGACCCGGTTGGCGTGGGCGAGCGCCTGAGCGACCAGGAGCGAGTTGGTGACCACGGTCAGCCCGGGGACACGCGCGAGCCGGCGTGCCAGCTCCTGCGTCGTGGTACCGGCGCCGACGACGATGGCCTCGCCCTCTTCGACAAGGGCGGCCGCGAGGTCGGCGATGGCCGTCTTCTCCGCGGTGGCGGACAGGGATTTCTGCGGAAAGCCGGACTCGCGGGTGAATCCGCCCGGCAGTACCGCACCGCCGTGCCGGCGGTCGAGGAGTCCTTCTGCCTCCAGTGCCCGCACGTCACGCCGTACGGTCACTTCGGAGGTCTGGACGACGCGGGCGAGCTCACGGAGCGACACGGCACCGTTGGCACGCACCATTTCGAGGATCAACTGACGACGTTCTGCAGCGAACACGAAACTGACAGTAACCCCACCGCCCGTCAGTTTTCAGCTCTATGCGCCGGATACCGGAAATTGTGCACTTAAGAGGCCGCCAAGTGGTATAGACGGCCCCCAAGTTGATCGCGCGACGAGCGAAGTGCCCGGGGTTCGCCGGGTTTCTTCCGCGTGCGGTCGCGGTCAGCCCTCGCCCGACGTCTTCCGGGTGTGCAACTGGCGTGCCACCTCCGCGATCGACCCGGACAGAGACGGGTACACCGTGAAAGCGTTTGCGATCTGTTCGACCGTCAGGTTGTTGTCGACCGCGATCGAGATGGGGTGGATCAGTTCCGAGGCGCGCGGCGAGACGACCACGCCGCCGACCACGATCCCGGTCCCCGGACGGCAGAAGATCTTGACGAAGCCGTCCCTGATGCCCTGCATCTTGGCGCGGGGGTTGCGCAGCAGCGGCAGCTTGACCACGCGGGCGTCGATCTTGCCGCCGTCGACGTCGGCCTGGCTGTAGCCGACGGTCGCGATCTCCGGGTCGGTGAAGACGTTGGAGGAGACGGTCTTCAGGTTCAGCGGGGCGACCGCGTCGCCGAGGAAGTGGTACATCGCGATCCGGCCCTGCATGGCGGCGACGGACGCGAGGGCGAAGATGCCGGTGACGTCCCCGGCCGCGTACACGCCCGGCGCCGACGTACGGGACACCTTGTCGGTCCAGATGTGACCGGAGTCCTTGAGCCGGACACCGGCCTCCTCGAGGCCCATGCCCGCCGTGTTGGGGATCGCGCCGACGGCCATCAGGCAGTGCGAGCCGCTGATGACGCGGCCGTCGGAGAGCGTGACCTCGACGCGGTCGCCGACGCGCTTGGCGGACTCGGCGCGGGAGCGGGCCATGACGTTCATACCGCGGCGGCGGAAGACGTCCTCGAGCACCGCGGCGGCGTCCGGGTCCTCGCCGGGCAGCACGCGGTCACGGGAGGAGACGAGGGTGACGCGCGAGCCGAGTGCCTGGTACGCGCCGGCGAACTCGGCGCCGGTGACACCGGAACCGACGACGATGAGCTCCTCGGGCAGCTCGTCCAGGTCGTACACCTGCGTCCAGTTGAGGATGCGCTCGCCGTCGGGCTTGGCGTCGGGGATCTCGCGCGGGTGACCGCCGGTGGCGATCAGCACGGCGTCCGCGGTGAGCGTCTCCTCCGTGCCGTCCGCCGCGCGCACGACGACCTTGCGGGAGCCGTCCATCGCCTGCTGGCCGTCGAGCCGGCCACGGCCGCGCATGACGCGCGCGCCGGCCCGGGTGACGGAGGCCGTGATGTCGTGCGACTGGGCGAGCGCGAGGCGCTTGACACGCCGGTTGACCTTGCCGAGGTCCACACCGACGACGCGGGCGGCCTGCTCGATGTGCGGGGTGTCGTCGGCCACGATGATGCCGAGCTCCTCGTAGGAGGAGTCGAAGGTCGTCATGACTTCGGCGGTGGCGATCAGGGTCTTCGACGGTACGCAGTCGGTCAGCACCGACGCCCCGCCCAGACCGTCGCAGTCGACGACGGTCACCTCCGCGCCGAGCTGAGCGCCGACCAGGGCCGCCTCATATCCGCCGGGTCCGCCACCGATGATCACGATCCGGGTCACGAAAAAGTCCGCCTCGCATTGTCGTTCCCGGCCCGCCTGCCCGCTCTGCCGGGGTCCGGGGGTGCCCCCGGTGGAATGCAGTACGTACTTCATTGTCCCGCATCGTTCAGGCGTTCTCGCCCCGGGGCCTCCATACGGCCGCGACCACCGCGGCCCTCCTGCTCGACCGCCGACCGGGGCCCCGCCGTACCTCGCGGCGGGGGCGGCCGCTCGTTCGCCTCCCGTACCCTCGACCCCATGTCGCTCTACGCCGCGTACGCCGGCAACCTCGACGCGCGGCTGATGACCCGCCGCGCACCGCACTCACCGCTGCGCGGCACCGGCTGGCTCAACGGCTGGCGGCTGACCTTCGGCGGCGAGCAGATGGGCTGGGAAGGGGCGCTGGCCACGATCGTGGAGGCACCGCGCTCCCAGGTCTTCGTCGCGCTGTACGACATCGCGCCCATGGACGAGGACTCCATGGACCGCTGGGAGGGTGTCGGTCTCGACATATACCGGCGCATGCGGGTCCGTGTGGACACCCTGGACGGCGAGGAGCCGGCCTGGGTGTACGTCCTGAACGGCTACGAGGGCGGCCTGCCGTCGGCCCGCTACCTGGGCGAACTCGCGGACGCCGCGGAATCGGCGGGCGCGCCGCACGACTATGTGATGGAACTCCGCAAGCGCCCCTGCTGACGGCCGCCCGCCACGCCCGGCCGTCCGGGCACCGCCGCTCGGGGCCGGTCGCCGGCGTGCGCCCCCGCGTGGTTCGTCGGAAACGACAAGACAACGATCCGAAGACCGTCGGCTGCGTCATCTACGCGCGTAGGAATTCCCGGGTTACGCTCATCCGCGTGAACGCATCTGTGAATCCGGACCTCGTCGGCGCTCTCGCCGACCCCCATGCCGCGGCCGACGCCGCCGCCGCCCGCCTGCGCGAGCTGACGGGCACCGAGACCCACGACGTCGCACTGGTGATGGGTTCCGGCTGGGCTCCGGCCGTCGACGCGCTCGGCACCCCGGAGGCCGAGTTCCCCGTCACCGAACTGCCCGGCTTCCCGCCCCCGGCGGTCGAGGGCCACGGCGGCAAGATCCGCTCCTACCGCATCGGCCAGAAGCGCGCGCTGGTCTTCCTCGGCCGTACGCACTTCTACGAGGGCCGCGGCGTCTCCGCCGTCGCCCACGGCGTGCGCACCGCGGTCGCGGCCGGCTGCAAGACCGTGGTGCTGACCAACGGCTGCGGCGGCCTGCGCGACGGCATGCGTCCGGGGCAGCCGGTGCTGATCAGCGACCACATCAACCTGACGGCGGCGTCGCCGATCATCGGCGCGAACTTCGTCGACCTCACCGACCTCTACTCCCCGCGACTGCGGGCGCTGTGCAAGGAGGTGGACGCGACGCTCGAGGAGGGCGTGTACGTCCAGTTCCCCGGCCCCCACTACGAGACCCCGGCCGAGATCAACATGGTCCGCGTGCTCGGCGGCGACCTGGTGGGCATGTCCACCGTCCTCGAGGCCATCGCGGCCCGCGAGGCCGGCGCGGAGGTGCTGGGCATCTCGCTGGTCACGAACCTGGCGGCGGGGCTCTCTGGCGAGCCGCTGAACCACGAGGAAGTGCTGCAGGCGGGACGGGATTCCGCGGCGCGGATGGGTGAGCTGCTGACGCGGGTGCTGGAACGCATCTGAGGCGGCGGGGGCGGGGCGGAGCCGCTTGTTCCCCTCCCCGCCCCTTCCCGAAACCGGGGCACGCCCCGGACCCCGGGCGCACCTCGCACGCGCGCCCTCCCGGGAGTGCAACGCCGGCGGCGGTACCGGCTCCGACCGAAGCCCGGCCGGGGAAGCCGGGCCGCGGCGACGCCCGATTCCAGGAGTGCCAGGTCCGGGCGGAGCCCGGCTCCGGCAAGTCCGGGCCACAGCCGGGGCCCGGACAGAGCCCGCTACCGGGAAGCCAGATCCAGGCCAGGCCCGGTGCCGGGACACCGAACCTGGGCAGAGCCCGGTGCCGGGAGTGCCAGGTCCGGGCGGAGTCCGGCGCCGGCAAGGTTCGGTCCACAGCCGGGGTCTTGGCTCCGGAAACCGGGGCCCAGGCCGGGCCAGACCCAGGCAAGGCCCGGTGCCGGAACACCGAACCTGGACAGAGCCCGGTGCCGGGAGTGCCAGGTCCGGGCGGAGCCCGGCTCCGGCAAGCCCGGGCCACAGCCGGGGCCCGGGCAGAGCCCGGTACCGGGAAGCCAGGACCGGAGGAAGCCCGGCGCCGGAAGCCCAGTCCCGGCGGAGCCCGGCCCTGGAAACCGGGCCTCGGCAGGACCCGATGCCGGGAAACGGGACCGGACGGAGCCGCGGTACGGGCCCGGGATCCCGGCAGAGCCGGACATACCGGGAAGCCGGATCCCAGCACAGCCGGATCCCGGGAAGCCGGGCCCGGGAAGAGCCTCGTTCCGGGAGGCAAAACCGGGGCTGAGCCCAGCTCCGGGAAGCCAGGACCAGGCGGAGCCCGGCGCCGGCAAGTCCGGTCCCAGCCGGAGCCCGGCGAAACGGGACCCGGGGGCAGAATCCGGTAGACGGGGAAACCTCGTCCAGGCGGAGCCTCGGCTCCGGGAAGCCAGGACCGGGCGGAGCCCGGCGGAACGGGACCCCAGGGGCAGAACCCGGTGGACCCGGGAAACCCGGTCCGGGCGGAGTCTCGGCTCCGGGAGGTGGGTTTCCGCGGGCGCCGGGCCGTAGGGAGGGGCGGGGGAACGACGTCCGCCGTGGGCGTTGCGACTCGCGGGTCACGGCCCGCCCCGCGCAGACTCGACACAGCGAAGACGAGAGGCGGACAACCGTGCAGCAGGAGCAGGACCTGATCGCCCGGGCCGAGGCATGGCTCGCGGAGGACCCGGACACGGAGACGCGGGACGAGCTCGCGCGGCTCATCGAGGCGCGTGATCTCGGCGAGCTGGCCGACCGGTTCGGCGGGACGCTCCAGTTCGGCACCGCCGGGCTCCGTGGTGAGCTCGGGGCCGGGCCGATGCGGATGAACCGGGCCGTGGTGATCCGGGCGGCGGCCGGACTCGCGGCCTATCTGAAGGCCAAGGGGCAGACGGACGGCCCGGTCGTCGTCGGCTACGACGCCCGCTACAAGTCCGCCGACTTCGCGCGGGACACCGCCGCGGTGATGGTCGCCGCGGGTCTGCGCGCGGCGGTGCTGCCGCGCCCGCTTCCCACGCCCGTGCTGGCCTTCGCCATAAGGCATCTGGGCGCTGTCGCGGGCGTCGAGGTGACGGCGAGCCACAACCCTCCTCGGGACAACGGCTACAAGGTCTACCTGGGCGACGGTTCGCAGATCGTGCCGCCCGCCGACGCCGAGATCGCCGCCGAGATCGACGCGATCCGCGGCCTCGCCGACGTCCCGCGCGCGGACGAGGGTTGGGAGACGCTCGGTGACGAGGTGCTCGAGGCGTATCTGGCGCGTACGGACGCCGTGCTGACGGCCGGCTCCCCACGTACCGCCCGGGTCGTCTACACGGCCATGCACGGCGTCGGCAAGGACGTGGTGACGGCCGCCTTCGCGCGCGCCGGTTTCCCGGAGCCGGTCCTGGTGGCCGAGCAGGCGGAGCCGGATCCCGCTTTCCCGACGGTCGCGTTCCCGAACCCGGAGGAGCCGGGGGCGATGGATCTCGCCTTCGAGACCGCTCGCCGGACCGCCCCCGACGTGGTCATCGCCAACGATCCGGACGCCGACCGCTGTGCCGTCGCCGTCCCCGACGACGCGGCGGACGGCGGCTGGCGGATGCTGCGCGGCGACGAGGTCGGCGCCCTGCTCGCCGAGCACCTCGTCCACAAGGGCGCCACCGGCGTCTTCGCCGAGTCGATCGTGTCGTCGTCGCTGCTGGGCCGGATCGCGGCCGCCGCCGGGCTCGGGTACGAGGAGACGCTGACGGGGTTCAAGTGGATCGCCCGCGTCGAGGGCCTTCGGTACGGCTACGAGGAGGCGCTCGGCTACTGCGTCGACCCCGAGGGCGTACGTGACAAGGACGGCATCACGGCGGCGCTGCTGGTGGCCGAACTGGTCTCGGAGCTCAAGGAGCAGGGCCGTACGCTCGGCGACCTGCTGGACGACCTCGCCGTCGAGCACGGTCTGCACGCCACCGATCAGCTGTCGGTGCGGGTGAAGGACCTCGGCATCATCGCGAACGCCATGAGGGCGCTGCGCGAGCAGCCGCCGACCGCCCTGGCGGGCCTGCGGGTCACCACGGCGGAGGATCTGGCCGTCGGGACGGACAGGCTCCCGCCGACCGACGGTCTGCGCTATTACCTCGACGGCGAGTTCAAGGCCCGTGTCATCGTCCGCCCCAGCGGTACCGAGCCCAAGCTGAAGTGCTACCTGGAGGTGGTCGTCCCGGTCGCCGACGCGAGCGCGCTGGCCGGGGCCAGGGCGCGCGCCTCGCAGGTGCTCGACGCCGTCAAGCGGGACCTGTCCGCCGCCGCCGGTATCTGACCGCGAACGGTGCCCGGCGCTCGCCGCGGCCCGGTCGGGGCAGCGGCGGGCGCCGTTCCGCGCAGTCCGGGCGACCGCTCACGGCCCGCCCGGTGACCGGGGTGTCAGCCGGTCACGAGGAGAACCGCGAGGAGAACGGCGCCCGCGGCCGCCGGCGCCAGCAGTTCGTACGCCCAGCGGATCTGCGGCTCGCCCTGGGCCTCCGCCGCGGAGGCCCGCCGTTCCGCCAGTTCCCGCAGGTCGGCGATGGTCTGGTCGGCGGGGGCGACGCGGGACTTCGCGTCGCTCACGTCGGCGTGGACGGACGTCGTGCCGTGCGGGTCGTCGTAGGCGGCCTGGGCCTGCCGCCGGGCCGCGGCCTTGCGCTTGCGCAGCGAGACCGGAATGGCCCAGAGCTGGTACTTCGCGCCGCCCTGCGTGAAGATCTCGCTGGAGTAGGAGGCCCGTACGTCGGCCACGCTGCCCCACGGCAGGACGATGGTCCGGAACGGGTTCCTGATCCGGATGCGGTCCTCGCCGGCGAAGACGGCCGGGCGGAAGGTGAAGGCGACGACGGCCGGTACCGCGAGCAGCGCGCCGGCGAGGGCGAGCCACGGCGTGCGGCCCTCGCCCCGGACGACGGCGTCGACGACGATCCAGGCGATGAGCCCGAGCAGCACGGCACCACCCGCCATTCCGGCGGTCGAGCGGAAGATCCGGTCGCTGTCGGTGGAGGGCTCGGGCTGCTGGGGGCTCGTCATGGTTCCGATTCTGCCGCACGCGGGTTCCGGGTCCCCGGCACGGGGTGGCCGTGCGGGCGCCGCGGCTTCTGCCCTGTTTCGGGCAGAGTTTCCGCGCACCCCCTGTACAGGTCGCTACGCGCGTAGATATGCTCATCTGGTGACCATGCCCACCACCGCACCCGCATTCGCTGACGTGACCGCGTCCGACAGCACTCTGCGCCGCTTCCTGCACGGGCTGCCCGGCGTCGACGCCGTCGGCCTCGAAGGGCGCGCGGCGTCCCTCGGCACGCGTTCCATCAAGACCACGGCCAAGGCGTACGCCATCGATCTGGCCATCTCCATGATCGACCTGACGACGCTCGAAGGCGCGGACACCCCGGGCAAGGTCCGGGCGCTCGCCGCCAAGGCCGTCAACCCCGACCCGACCGACCGCACCACGCCGACGACCGCCGCGGTCTGCGTCTACCCCGACATGGTGGCGACCGCCAAGGAGGCCCTGAAGGGCTCCGAGGTCAAGGTCGCCTCCGTGGCGACCGCCTTCCCGGCCGGCCGCGCCGCCCTCCCCGTGAAGATCGCGGACGTCCGTGACGCGGTCGCCGCCGGGGCGGACGAGATCGACATGGTGATCGACCGCGGCGCCTTCCTGGCCGGCGATTACATGAAGGTGTACGAGGAGATCCGCGCCGTGAAGGAGGCCTCCGGCAGCGCCCGGCTCAAGGTCATCTTCGAGACCGGCGAGCTCTCCACGTACGACAACATCCGCCGCGCCTCCTGGCTCGGCATGATCGCCGGCGCGGACTTCATCAAGACGTCGACCGGCAAGGTCGCGGTGAACGCCACCCCGGCGAACACCCTGCTGATGCTTCAGGCCGTGCGCGACTTCAAGGAGCAGACTGGGGTACAGGTGGGCGTGAAGCCCGCCGGCGGTATCCGTACCAGCAAGGACGCGATCAAGTTCCTCGTCCTGGTCAACGAGACCGCGGGCGAGGACTGGCTGGACAGCCACTGGTTCCGCTTCGGCGCGTCGAGCCTGCTCAACGACCTGCTGATGCAGCGGCAGAAGCTGGCGACCGGCCGCTACTCCGGCCCTGACTACGTGACGGTGGACTGATCATCATGGCTTCCGTATTCGAATACGCACCCGCGCCGGAGTCGCGGTCGATCGTCGACATCGCCCCGTCCTACGGGCTCTTCATCGACGGCGAGTTCTCCGAGGCCGCGGACGGCAAGGTCTTCAAGACCGTCTCGCCGTCGAGCGAGGAAGTTCTGGCCGAGGTCGCCCGTGCGGGCGCCGAGGACGTGGACCGCGCGGTGAAGGCCGCCCGTAAGGCGTTCGGGAAGTGGTCGGCCCTGCCCGGCGCTGAGCGCGCCAAGTACCTCTTCCGTATCGCGCGGATCATCCAGGAGCGCAGCCGCGAGCTGGCCGTCCTGGAGACCCTGGACAACGGCAAGCCGATCAAGGAGACCCGCGACGCGGACCTCCCGCTGGTCGCCGCGCACTTCTTCTACTACGCGGGCTGGGCCGACAAGCTCGACCACGCCGGCTACGGCGCCGACCCGCGCCCGCTCGGCGTCGCCGGCCAGGTCATCCCCTGGAACTTCCCGCTCCTGATGCTCGCGTGGAAGATCGCCCCGGCGCTCGCCACCGGCAACACGGTGGTCCTGAAGCCGGCGGAGACGACGCCGCTGTCCGCCCTGTTCTTCGCGGACATCTGCCGCCAGGCCGGCCTGCCGAACGGCGTGGTCAACATCCTTCCCGGCTACGGGGACACCGGCGCGGCCCTGGTCGAGCACCCGGACGTGAACAAGGTCGCCTTCACCGGCTCCACCGCGGTCGGCAAGGCCATCGCCCGCCAGGTCGCCGGCACGAAGAAGAAGGTCACCCTCGAGCTCGGCGGCAAGGGCGCCAACATCGTCTTCGACGACGCCCCCATCGACCAGGCCGTCGAGGGCATCGTCAACGGCATCTTCTTCAACCAGGGGCAGGTCTGCTGCGCGGGCTCGCGCCTCCTGGTCCAGGAGTCGATCCAGGACGAGCTGCTGGACTCCCTCAAGCGCCGCCTGTCCACGCTGCGCCTCGGCGACCCGCTGGACAAGAACACCGACATCGGGGCGATCAACTCCGAGGAGCAGCTGTCCCGGATCACGACGTTGGTCGAGGCCGGCGAGGCGGAGGGCGCCGAGCGCTGGTCGCCCGCGTGCGAGCTGCCCGCCTCCGGCTACTGGTTCGCGCCGACGCTGTTCACCAACGTCACGCAGGCGCACACCATCGCCCGCGACGAGATCTTCGGCCCGGTGCTGTCCGTGCTGACGTTCCGCACGCCGGACGAGGCCGTCGCCAAGGCGAACAACAGCCAGTACGGCCTGTCCGCCGGCATCTGGACGGAGAAGGGCTCCCGCATCCTCGCGGTGGCCAACAAGCTCCGCGCGGGTGTGGTGTGGGCCAACACGTTCAACAAGTTCGACCCGACCTCGCCGTTCGGCGGCTACAAGGAGTCGGGCTTCGGCCGCGAGGGCGGCCGTCACGGTCTGGAGGCCTACCTCGATGTCTGACGGGCGACTCAGCGTCTTCAAGACCTACAAGCTGTACGTCGGGGGCAAGTTCCCCCGCTCCGAGAGCGGCCGGGTGTACGAGGTGACGGACCCTAAGGGCAAGTGGCTGGCCAACGTGCCGCTCTCCTCCCGCAAGGACGCGCGGGACGCGGTCGTCGCCGCGCGCAAGGCGTTCGGCGGCTGGTCGGGCGCGACCGCGTACAACCGCGGCCAGATCCTCTACCGCATCGCCGAGATGCTGGAGGGCCGCAAGGACCAGTTCGTCCGCGAGGTCGCGCAGTCCGAGGGCCTGTCCAAGTCGAAGGCGGCGGACGTCGTCGACGCGGCGATCGACCGCTGGGTCTGGTACGCGGGCTGGACGGACAAGATCGCCCAGATCGTGGGCGGGGCGAACCCGGTCGCGGGCCCGTTCTTCAACCTCTCCACCCCGGAGCCGACGGGTGTCGTGACGGTCGTCGCGCCGCAGGACTCGTCGTTCCTCGGCCTGGTGTCCGTGGTCGCCCCCGTGATCGCCGCCGGTAACACCGTCGTCGTCGTCGCCTCCGAGCGGGCCCCGCTCCCGGCGCTCTCCCTCGGCGAGGTGCTCGCCACCTCCGACCTGCCGGGCGGCGTGGTCAACGTGCTCTCCGGCCGTACGGGGGAGATCGCCGCCCCGCTCGCCGCGCACCAGGACGTCAACGGCATCGACCTCACCGGCGCGGACGAGGTCCTGGCCAAGGAGCTCGAGGTCGCGGCGGCGGACAACCTGAAGCGGGTCTTCCGTCCACAGGCTGTGGATTTCTCGGCGGACCCCGGCACGCACCGGCTGACGGCGTTCCTCGAGACGAAGACCGTCTGGCACCCGACCGGTTCACTGGGCGCCTCCGGCTCGGCGTACTGACGCCGCCGGCACCGGCCGAAGCCCCCGCCTCTCCGTCCGGAGGCGGGGGCTTCCCCGTCGTGTCCGGAACGATCCGGGGAGACAAGGCCCTACGGCAGCAGCGAGGCGGCGGCCGGCCCGGCCACCGGGAGGTCCTCGATCGCCTGACCCCTGGTGATGTTGTCCGTCGCCATCGCCGTGCTGACCGGCTGGAAGTCGGCGACCTGCGTGCCGACCGCGTTGTCGAGCGGGTCCACACCGGTGTTGGCCAGCGGGTGCAGCTGAAGGCTCTTGAGCTCGCTCACGCCGCTCACCGAGTTGGTGACGAGCCCGGTGACCGTCCCCACCGGCACGGCCGCGTTGGCCGCCGCCCCGCCCGCGCCGAGCGCGGCTCCCGCCGCCGCGACGGTGAGTCCGGCGCGCAGCACTGCGCGGCGCCTGTTCTTGGAAGCTGCGTGACGAGCCATGGATTCCATCCCATCAAGTGATCGTGCGCGTACGGAAAGTGGTCGGCGGTGTGATGCTCGTACCAACCGGACCTCCAGGGGTTCCGGGAGCCGCTGGATGCGTCACACTTGTCTCCCGTGAGTTCCCAACCCCTCCCGACCCGCGTCGTGCTGCTCGCGGGCCCCTCAGGCTCCGGAAAGTCCTCTCTCGCCGCCCGTACCGGCCTGCCGGTCCTGCGCCTGGACGACTTCTACAAAGAGGGCAACGACCCGACGCTTCCCCTGGTGACGGGCAGCACCGACATCGACTGGGACTCGCCCTCGTCCTGGGACGCGGACGCCGCGGTCGCGGCGATAGCGGAGCTGTGCCGCAGCGGCCGGACCGCCGTTCCGGTGTACGACATCGCCACCAGTTCCCGTACCGGCGCCGAGACGCTGGACATCGGCCGCACGCCGCTGTTCGTCGCCGAAGGCATCTTCGCGGCCGACATCGTGCGGCGCTGCGAGGAACTGGGCGTCCTCGCCGACGCGCTGTGCCTGCGCGGCCGGCCCTCCACGACGTTCCGCCGCCGCCTCGCGCGCGATCTGCGCGAGGGGCGCAAGTCTGTGCCGTTCCTGCTGCGGCGCGGGTGGCGTCTGATGCGCGCCGAGCGCGGCATCGTGGCGCGCCAGGCGGGCCTGGGCGCGCACCCCTGCGGCAAGGCCGAGGCCCTCGGCCGCCTCGCGGCCGCGGCGGCCGGCCACTGCCGGCTGCCCTCGGTGCGGCAGCCCGTGTAGCCGCCGGACATGGGAGTGGGGCCGGACAGAACCCCCCGGCCTGCCCGGCCCCACTCCGTTTTCCCCCGTGGATCCCCGTGTCCCCCGTGGATCCTTCCTTCCGTGGATCCCCGTGTCCCCCGTGGATCCTGCCGCTGTCTCCCCCGAAACAGCGGTCTCTGCCGTCTCCCCCGAAACGGCAGCCCCCGTACTTCCCCCGTGTTTCCCCCGTTGCCTTCAGGCCACCAGCTCGCCGAAGGACTCTTCCTCGTCACGGCCGAAGCTGAGGACCTCGTCCTCGCGCAGCCGGCGGAGCGACCGCCAGATGCTCGACTTCACCGTGCCGACGCTGATGTCCAGGATCTCCGCGATCTCCGGGTCGGTGCGGCCCTCGTAGTAGCGAAGGACCAGCATCGTCCGCTGGAGTTCGGGAAGCCTGGCGAGCGCCTGCCACAGGACGGCGCGCAGCTCGGTACCCCGCATCGCGTCGGTGTCGCCCGCCGTCTCCGGCAGCTCCTCCGTGGGGTACTCGTTGAGCTTGCGCCGGCGCCAGGCGCTGATGTGCAGGTTGGTCATCGTGCGGCGCAGATAGCCGCCGACCGCGGCCTTGTCGCTGATCCGCTCCCAGGCACGGTACGTCGAGAACAGCGCGCTCTGGAGCAGGTCCTCCGCCTCGTACCGGTCACCGGTCAGGTGGTAGGCGGTCGCGTACAGGGAGGCCCGGCGCTCCTGGACGTAGGCCGTGAACTCGGCCTCCGAGCAGGACGCCCGCTCCCCCGCCGGTTTCGGCTCCCCGTACGCGGCGCCGCTTCCCGTGGGTGCGTCAACCACCGCCATGTACGGCGGCTTGTGCTGACGCCCGGCGCCGCGAACGCACCCCCGCCCGTTCACGGCGCCGGACTTCTCGGTGCTCCGCGCGACGTCGTGGAGACGCGTCACAACTGCGCTTGAGGTGGTGCTGTGCAGTGCGTTCATCTCGCGCCCCCCGTCGAGTGGAGTCTGGTTTCGTTCGTGTGAGAAGAAGCTTGCCCGGGCTCTTTCATCGCGGTGTCCGCCGACTGTCACAGGCGCGTCACAAGGGAAGAAGTGGTGTGAGTACGGGCCTGGGGGGTACGGGGAGTCGAACTGGGGCTCCCCATGGGCCAGAATGACCCCCGTGCCTTTCCTGTTGCTGATCGAGGACGACGACGCCATCCGCACGGCCCTCGAACTCTCGCTGTCACGCCAGGGCCACCGAGTGGCCACCGCGGCGACGGGCGAGGACGGCCTGAAACTGCTGCGTGAGCAGCGGCCTGACCTGATCGTGCTGGATGTGATGCTGCCCGGGATCGACGGTTTCGAGGTCTGCCGCCGCATCCGGCGCACCGACCAGTTGCCGATCATCCTGCTGACCGCCCGCAGTGACGACATCGACGTCGTCGTCGGGCTCGAGTCCGGCGCCGACGACTACGTCGTCAAGCCGGTGCAGGGACGGGTCCTCGACGCCCGCATCCGCGCCGTACTGCGCCGTGGCGAGCGGGAGTCCACCGACTCGGCGACGTTCGGCTCGCTGGTGATCGACCGTTCCGCGATGACGGTCACCAAGAACGGGGAGGATCTGCAGCTCACGCCGACCGAGTTGCGTCTCCTGCTGGAGCTGAGCCGGCGCCCGGGGCAGGCCCTGTCCCGCCAGCAGCTGCTGCGGCTGGTGTGGGAGCACGACTACCTCGGCGACTCGCGCCTGGTGGACGCGTGTGTGCAGCGGCTGCGGGCCAAGGTGGAGGACGTACCGTCCTCACCGACCTTGATCCGTACGGTGCGTGGCGTCGGTTACCGGCTGGACGTCCCGCAGTGACCGGAACGCACATTGCGGGCGGGACCGTTCGGTGAGCGACGGCACGAACGACGACGGTACGAACGGCGACGGCGCTCCACGGCGCGGCATACTCACCGGAATCCGCCTGACGAGCCTGCGGCTGCGCCTGGTGGTGGTGTTCGCGCTCGTCGCGCTCACGGCCGCCGTGTCCGCGTCCGGCATCGCGTACTGGCTCAACCGCGAGGCGGTGCTGACACGTACGCAGGACGCGGCCCTGGACGACTTCCGGCAGGACATGCAGAACCGTGCCGCGGCGCTGCCGCTGCGGCCCACACAGGACGAGTTGCAGCGCGTCGCCGAGCAGATGGGCAACGGCGGCGACGGTTACAGCGTGCTCCTCATCGGTGAGCGGGCGGAGGGCAAGCCGATCGTCGGCGTGTCCGACCCCGACATGTTCACCAAGGAGGACGTCCCGCAGTCGCTCCAGGACGCGGTGAACGAACGGCAGGAGATCGGCGCCGGCAACACCGTGCCCTACCACCTCTACTGGCAGCGGACCGAGCGCGGCGGCAAGCCGTACCTGGTCGGTGGCACCCGCATCGTGGGCGGCGGGCCGACCGGTTACATGTTCAAGTCCCTCGACCAGGAGCGGCAGGACCTCAACTCGCTCGGCTGGTCGCTCGGCATCGCCACACTGCTCGCCCTGGTCGGCTCCGCACTGCTCGCGCAGGCGGCCGCGACGACCGTGCTGCGGCCCGTGCACCGGCTGGGCGAGGCGGCCAGGCAGCTCGGCGAGGGCAAACTCGACACCCGGCTGCGTGTCTCCGGCACGGACGAACTGGCCGAACTGGCACGGACGTTCAACAAGACCGCGGCGTCGCTGGAGAAGAAGGTCGCCGACATGAGCGCCCGCGACGAGTCGAGCCGCCGCTTCGTCGCCGACATGTCGCACGAACTGCGCACTCCGCTGACCGCGCTCACCGCGGTCACCGAGGTGCTCGAGGACGAGGCGGACAGCCTCGACCCGATGATCGCGCCCGCCGTGAACCTCGTGGTCAGCGAGACCCGGCGGCTGTACGACCTG
Source organism: Streptomyces kurssanovii (assembly GCF_040677245.1). NCBI lineage: Bacteria > Bacillati > Actinomycetota > Actinomycetes > Kitasatosporales > Streptomycetaceae > Streptomyces > Streptomyces kurssanovii. Next base: position 402,284 of record NZ_JBFAQK010000001.1, on the reverse strand, counting down.
GTGGAGAACCTGATGGAGGTCACCCGCTTCGACGCGGGCACCGCGAGACTCGTGCTGGACACGGTGGACGTCGCCGACCAGGTCACCGCCTGCATCGACGCCCGCGCCTGGCTGGACGCGGTGGAGCTGGACGCGGAGCGGGGCATCATGGCGCGCCTCGACCCGCGCCGGCTCGACGTGATCCTGGCCAACCTGATCGGCAACGCGCTCAAGCACGGCGGCTCGCCGGTACGGGTCTCCGTCCGGCCCCTCGACGGCGAGCTGGTCATCGAGGTGCGTGACCACGGACCAGGCATCCCCGAGGAGGTCCTGCCGCACGTGTTCGACCGTTTCTACAAGGCGAGCGCCTCCCGGCCGCGTTCCGAGGGCAGCGGACTCGGCCTGTCCATCGCCATGGAGAACGCCCATATCCACGGCGGTGACATCACCGCGTCAAACTCGCCCGAGGGCGGCGCGGTCTTCGTGCTGACGCTGCCGCGCGACGGGTCCTCGATCGAGGACTGCGAGGCGGTCGGGACGGGCGACGCGGACGCCTCCGGGGCAGCCGGCGCCGACGGCCGCGCGGTGGCGGACGACAGCCGCCCGCAGGGAGAGGAAGACACGCTGTGACAGCGGTCGGCGGTGAAGCGGTACGCGTCACGGCACGGACGGGAAGCCCGGAACGCCTCACGGCAGGGACACGAAGCCCGGAGCGCGGCGGGAGACGCGCGCGTCCGGTGAGCGGTACGGACGGCGGCGCCCGCAGGGCCCTCGCGGCGCTCGTCGTGCTCGCCGGCTCCCTGGCCCTCGCCGGCTGCGGCATCAGGACCACCCAGGTGCCCGTCGACGCCGGGGCCGCGCCCTCACGGGTGCCGTGCGAGGTGTCCGCCGGCAGCATCGCCCCGCAGGCGCAGGAGCAGGGCATACCCGTTCGCGTCTACATGGTGTGCGCCTCGCAGCTGGAGTCGGTGGACCGTACCGCGCGGATCTCCGAGAGCAAGGCGGCCGACAGCCCGCCCGAGTTCGCCCAGGCGCTCCTGGACGAGTTGCTGAGGGAGCCGTCCACGCCGGAGCGGGAAGCGGGCTTCACCACGTACGTGCGGGGGCCGCTGCTGGTGAACGGCGCCCGGGAGGGCGATCCCGAGGGCACCCTGCGGCTGAGCCGTCAGCCGGAGGACCTGCCGACACCGGCCCTCGCCCAGATCGTGTGCACCCTGGCGGAGAGCAGGGCCGCGGAGGCCGGCGGGGCCGTGGTGCTCGGCGGTCCCGGGGACTACGCGCCGCACGCCTATGTGTGCTCCTCGCGGACCAAGGAGCGGCCGGAGGGTGCGGTGCCGACGCTCGACGCGCTGCCCTCGCCGGGTCCGGGCGCCCGGTAGCAAGGCCGCCGCGGGAACCCCGCCGTCGGCACCGGCCGGCCCGGCAGGAGGGTCCCGCCACCCTCTCGGAACAACGGCGGAACCGATTCCCGCCGGGCGTGCGTCTTGGGGTGCGTGCAGCGTCAAGGTTCGGGCGGCAGTGCCGCCATTCGCTTCCGCGTGGCGGGCGTCGTCCTCGTCCTCGCCCATCTGCTGCTCGTCTCTTGGCTGACGCTGCGACCACTCGACGTGATGTGGGTGACGGCGGCGAACCTGGAACCCCTGGCCGGGATCAAGGCCGCGCTGGAGCTCGGACCCGTCGAAGCCGCACGGCACATCGGCGGCGGACTGCTCCTGCTGGCGCCGCTCGGGGTCCTGCTGCCGATGGCGAGCGGCCGTCTCGCCGTGTCCCCGTGGGCGTCCCTCGCCCGTACGGTCGCGGCCGGCGCCCTGCTGTCGCTCGGCATCGAGCTGCTGCAGACCGGGGTGCCCGGTCAGGTCGTCGACATCGACTCGCTCCTGCTGAACACCACCGGCGTGGCACTCGCCCACCTCGCGGTCGTGCCCGCGGGCCGTGCCCGGCTGCGCCGCAGGCTGCTGCGTACGCGCGGCGGGACCGCGCTGCGCGGCCAGGGACGCGAGGTACGACGCGGGGCCGTGCTCAGGGACGAGGGTTCTCAGGGGGCGACCCCGACGATTCCCAGGGTCGGGATCGCCCCGTAGAGCGACGCTTCGTCCCCCTTCGCGAAGCCACCATGGAGTCATCGGGAGCACACCGAGAGGCTCCCGGCGACAGCTCTCGTGAAGGAGCCCACCATGGCCGCAATTGCCCGCCCCCGGGACGGACGCATGATCGGCGGAGTGTGCGCAGCGCTGGCCCGGCGCTTCGGCACGTCCGCCACCACGATGCGCGTGATCTTCGTGGCCTCCTGCCTGCTGCCGGGCCCCCAGTTCCTGCTCTACCTGGCTCTGTGGATGCTGCTGCCTGCCGAGAAGCCGGCCGCCGGCGCCTGGTGACCCGTTCCTCGGCCCGTCAGCCTGCGAGCACCCGCGCGACCTTCGCCAGCTGCTTGTCCGCGACGGCCCCGGGAACCCGGGGCGGCTCGCGGCCCGCGAGGTCGAAAGCCATGAAGCGGGCCACCGTCGCGCCCTTGCGGACGACGACCAGGTGGACGGGCGACGCGCCGTGCTCGCCGGTGGCGACCGTGGTCCAGCCGACCGTCTCGTCGCCGCCCCGGACGGTGAGCGGCGCGGCCTTCACCTCGCGGTAGGAGGCGCCGCGGCCGTCGAGCGTCGCCTCGAAGCCGCCGCCGCAGGCGGCGAGCGCCGCTTCGAGGCCGTCCATCAGCTTCATCGCGTCGGTCTCGCTGTACGAACTGAGGGAGGCCGAGATCGCGAGGCCGAGGTCGTCGATCGACCCGAGGCCCCGGTTGACGGTGTGCCGGGCGCGCCCGTCCGGCTCGTCGCCCATGGCGTCGGCCAGCGGCTGGCACGGGGACCTGTCGGCCGTCGGCTGCCCCGAGGCGGCGAGCGCGCTCTTCCCTGTGGAGACCTGGAAACCGGTCAGGTCGTCGGTGGTGAGCGCCGCGCGCTCCAGCTCCGGCGCGGTCAGCGGTACGGAGGCGTCACCGCCGGGGCCGCCGCCCTTGCCGGTGTCGGTCGCGGCGCCGGGCGAGGTGCTCGTTCCCGAAGGCGGTCCGCCCGAGGAACCGCCGGGGCCTTCGTCGTCGCCGCCCGTGCAGGCGGCCGTGGTCAGGAGCAGCGCGCAGACGGCGCCGAGCACGGGGATCCGGCCGGTCTTGGCTCGCATGGCGGCGATCCTGGCACAGACACCGTGGGGCGCACACCCGGTTCGGGAGTGCGCCCCACGGGCGTGAGCCGGTCCGTGGGCCGGCTGTGTGCGTCAGCCGCCGATCGGCAGGCCACCGGTGGGCAGGCCACCGGTGAGGCCGCCGAGAGCGCCGAGGGGTCCGCCACCGGCCACCGGAAGGCCGCCGAGCAGGCCGCTGACCGGGTCGGTCGCGCCCGCGGGAACGGCCTCTCCGACAGCACCCTGTGTGGTGGCGGGCACCGCGGCCGCGCCCGCCGGCAGCTTTTCGGTGACCTCGTTGAGCGGCAGCGTCGTGGAGACGTTGCCGAGTGCACCCGTGGGGTCGGGTACGGCGGGGGCCGCGGAGGCGGTACCCGCGGCGGCGGCGGCGAAGGCGGCACCGAGAGCGGCGACACCGAGGGTCTTTGCAGCAGACTGCTTCATCAGGAACGAATCCTTGGGGACGGGAACATGAGCGGCTCTGCAAGCTAGTCAGGCTTGCACATGCCCCGCAAACACCGCGAAGCGGCCGGAAATTGACGCTCCGGCCGCTTCGGTGTAGGTGCCGTCCGGGTGACGGCGAGGGGTCAGTTCCCGCCTGTGGCGGTCTGCCGGAACAGCCATTCGGACTTGAGTTCGGCATAGCCCGGCTTGATGACATCGTTGATCATCGCCAGCCGTTCATCGAAAGGGATGAACGCGGACTTCATCGCGTTGACGGTGAACCACTGCATGTCGTCGAGCGTGTATCCGAACGCCTCGGTCAGCAGCTCGAACTCGCGGCTCATGCTGGTGCCGCTCATCAGCCGGTTGTCGGTGTTGACCGTGGTCCTGAAGTGCAGCTTCCGCAGCAGCCCGATGGGGTGGGCCGCGATGGAGTCGGCGGCGCCCGTCTGCAGGTTGGAGGTGGGGCACATCTCCAGCGGGATGCGCTTGTCCCGTACGTACGCGGCGAGCCTGCCCAGCTTCACCGAGCCGTCGTCCGCCACCTCGATGTCGTCGATGATCCGCACGCCGTGCCCGAGCCGGTCGGCGCCGCACCACTGGAGCGCCTGCCAGATCGACGGAAGCCCGAACGCCTCGCCGGCGTGGATGGTGAAGTGGTTGTTCTCGCGCTTCAGGTACTCGAAGGCGTCGAGGTGCCGGGTGGGCGGGAAACCCGCCTCCGCGCCGGCGATGTCGAACCCGACGACGCCGTTGTCGCGGTAGCGATTGGCGAGCTCGGCGATCTCCAGCGCGCGGGCGGCGTGACGCATCGCGGTGAGCAGCGCGCCGACCCGGATCCGGTGACCGCTCTCGCGGGCCAGCCGCTCCCCCTCGCGGAAGCCTTCGTTGACCGCCTCGACGACCTCCTCGAGGCTCAGGCCGCCTTCGAGGTGCTGCTCGGGGGCGTAGCGGACCTCGGCGTAGACGACCCCGTCCTCGGCCAGGTCCTGTGCGCACTCCGCGGCCACGCGGAACAGCGCGTCGCGGGACTGCATCACGGCACAGGTGTGCGCGAAGGTCTCCAGGTAGCGTTCCAGCGAGCCCGAGTCCGCGGCCTCCCGGAACCAGATGCCGAGCTTGTCGGGTTCGGTCTCCGGAAGGGCCTCGTACCCGGCGTCGCGGGCGAGTTCGATGATCGTGCCCGGCCGCAGACCGCCGTCCAGGTGGTCGTGGAGCAGCACCTTCGGGGCGCGGCGGATCTGGTCCGCGGTGGGCGAATTGAGGGTCTGGCTCGTCATCTGCGCACTCTAGCCCCTACGCGCGTAGAGCGCGCCCCCTCGGATCGCCTGTCGATACGTAACAGTGACCGTGCGTACGGGTGGAGTACACCTCGGCTTCTGAGACTGTTCTGCCATGGCACACCACGCACTGCCCCGGTGGTGGGGGCGTCCGGCCGCTGAGGCCGCAGCGGCGAACGCCCTCGGTGGAACGACCGTCGCACGGGCGGAACAAGGGGGGCGGAACCCGCGGGCGAGGCTCGGCAGCCTGCCGGGGCGTTCCGGCGTCAGGAACGACGGGAGGGACCCGGCGGTGGCGGGGGCGGTGCTGCTGCTGCCGGACGGCGAACCGGAGTCGGCACGCCGGGCCTCCGCGTGGTCGTACGCCGCCGTACTGCCGCTCGGCAGGACGCTCGCGAAGGCGGGGCGTGACGACGGGCTGGTCGTGCACAGCGTCCGCTACCGCGGCCGCGGCTGGAACGGGGCGGACGCCCGGCTCGCCGCGGACGCGACCTGGGCGGTGGAGGAGGTCGTACGCCGCTACGGGGACGTCCCCGTGTGCCTGGCCGGCCACGGCATGGGCGGTCGGGCGGCGCTGCACGCGGCCGGGCACCCCGCGGTCAACTCCGTTCTGGCGCTGGCCCCTTGGCTGCCTGACGACGACATGGCGGCGGATCCCGAGCCGGTGCGGCAGCTCGCCGGCCGCCAGGTACTGATCGTGCACGGCACCAATGACGCGCGCACGGACCCGGAGCTCTCCTACCGGCTCGCCGAGCGCGCCAAGAAGTCCCACCGCGACATCTGCCGCTTCGAGGTCCACTCCGACGGGCACGCGCTGCGCCAGTACCAGGCGGAAGTACAGGCGCTGGCCGTGGACTTCGTCCGCGGGTCCCTCTTCACCAGGTCGTACGCCCGCCCGGTCGCCGACGCCCTCGCGGCGCCGCCGCCGCTCGGGCTGCGGATGCCGCTGGCGGCGGGATTCGGGCGGTCGCTGCGAGCCTGACGGGGTTGACTTGAAGTGCGCTCCAAAATCCAGACTCCCTTGCGAGCCCGGGAACTTCGGGCCTGAAGGGGAGGCAACCCATGAAGTACCGCACCATCGGCACCGACCGGAGCACCGGGCGGAAGGTCAGCGTGCTGGCGCTGGGCGCAATGCTGTTCGGCACCCTGACCGACGAGAAGACGTCCTTCGCCGTCCTGGACCGCTACGTCGAGGCCGGTGGCAATTTCATCGACACCTCGGACAACTACGCGTTCTGGGTCGGCGGCGATGTCGGCGGGCAGAGCGAGGCGCTGCTCGGCCGCTGGCGCCGGAGCCGCGGCATCGGGGACGAGGTGGTCGTCGCCACCAAGCTGGGCGCCGCGCCGCTCGCCCCCGGCACCGGGTACGTGGACAACGCGGAGGGCCTGTCGGCCAAGGCGGTCCGCGAGGCCGCGGAGCGCAGCCGGGAGCGCCTCGGGGTCGACCGTCTCGACCTGCTCTACGCGCACATCGAGGACCGGACGGTCCCGCTCGCGGAGACCGTGGAGGCCTTCGGCGCGCTGGTGGCGGAGGGCACGGTCGGGCTGCTCGGGGCGAGCAACCACGCGATCTGGCGCGTCGAGCGGGCACGCGCGCTCGCCGCTGCCGCCGGTGTGCCCGGCTACGAGGTCCTCCAGTACCAGCACAGCCATCTGCGGCCGCGGCTCGACATGCCGTCCGACCTCTTCGAGGACGGCAGCCTCGGCCACGCCGGTGCGGAGTTGCTGAGCTATCTGCGGGCCGAGCCCGGTCTGACCCTGGTCGCGTACTCGCCGCTGCTCGGCGGGGCGTACTCCCGCGAGGACAAGCCGCTGCCGCCGGACTACGACCACCCGGGCACGCCCGCCCGGCTCGCGGTGCTGCGCGAGGTCGCGAAGGAGACCGGCGCGAGCGTGAACCAGGTGGTCCTCGCCTGGCAGATCGGCGGCCCGCTGCCGGTGATCCCGCTGGCGGGGGCGTCCTCGGTGGCACAACTGGAGGAGAATCTGGCGGCGGTGGACCTGGAGCTGACCGAGGACCAGCGCGCCAGGCTGGACGCGGCCCACTGACGCCCGGCGGGAGGTCCCGGCGCGGTCCTTCGTCTCACGGGGTCCCGGCGCGGCTCCGCACCTCACGGTCCCGGCGGGGTCCTTCGTCTCACGGTCCCGGCACGGCTCCGCGCCTCATGGTCCCGGCGGGGCCGGTCTGCCGGTCGGCGGCCGCTGCCGCGACGCGCTTCGGCGGCCACGGCCACCGGGCTACTGCGGCAGCAGCCGGCCGCGCCGGGACAGCAGGAATCGCTTGAACTCCGCCACCGGCGGTGTCTCCGGATGGCCGTCGAGCCAGGCGACACCGATCTCGCGGGCCGCCCTGGGCGCCGTCACCGTCAGCTCCACGACGCCCGGGCGGGCGACGGCCGGCGGCGGCAGGAGGGCCACGCCCAGGCCGGCCGCCACGAGCCCGCGCAGTGTCTCCGCCTCTTCGCCCTCGAAGGCGACGCGGGGCGTGAACCCGGCCTCGGCGCACAGGTCGTCGGTGATGCGCCGCAGGCCGTACCCGGGTTCGAGGGTCACGAAGCTCTCGTCGGCCGCCTCCGCGAGCCGGACCCGCTTGCGGCCGGCGAGCCGGTGGTCGTCGGGGACCACGAGACGCAGCCGCTGCTCGTCGAGGCGGCGGGCGACGAGGTCGGGAGCGTCGGGCACGGGCGAGGTGAGACACAGGTCCAGCTCGCCGGCCCGGAGCCGTTCGATCATCGCCTCGCCGTAGTTCTGGACGAGCGTGAAGCGGATGCGCGGGTGGTCGGCGCGGAAGGCCCGGATCAGACCGGGCACCGTCTCGGACCCCATGGTGTGCAGAAAGCCGAAGGCGATCTTTCCCGATCGCGGGTCGGTGTCGGCGCGCACGGACTCGGCGGCCCGTTCCACCTCGGCCAGCGCCCGCTCGACCGAGACGAGGAACGTGCGGCCGGCCGGGGTGAGCGAGACCGTGCGGCCTTTGCGGGCGAACAGGGTGACGCCCAGGTCCGCTTCGAGGCGGACCATCGCCCGCGACAGCGTCGACTGAGGGACGCCCATGTCCTGTGCGGCGCGCGTCACATGCTCGTGCCGGGCGACGCCCGCGAAGTACGCGAGGCGGGGAGCAAGCTCCAGCGTGATGTCTTCTTCGTAACTACCGGGTGACAGGCGGGGCCCTGAGCTGCGTTCATGCACCATGGGAACGATTATCGCCGTTTCATGCATTGGACGCATGAAAAACCGGAGCCTACCTTCGACGTATGCCTCCTGCCAGTACCAAGGCGTCCACCACCGTGGGCGCCGCCCCGTCGTCCCCCGACCTTCTCTCCCCCGGCGTGGCCGGCTACCGCCGCATGAGCTTCGCGCTCTTCGCCGCCGGGATGGCGGCCTTCGCCCTCCTCTACTCCACGCAGGCGCTGCTGCCCGCCGTCTCCGCCGACTTCGGCGTCACCGCGTCGGCCGCCAGCTGGACCGTGTCCGCCGCGACCGGCGCGCTCGCCCTGTGCGTCCTGCCGATGAGCGCGCTGTCGGAGCGCTACGGGCGGACCGCCGTGATGAACGCGTCCCTCGCGGTCGCGGTCGTGGTGGGCCTGCTGGTGCCGTTCGCGCCGAACGTCGAGTGGCTGGTGGTGCTGCGCGCGGTGCAGGGCGCGGCACTCGCCGGTCTTCCCGCGTCGGCGATGGCGTTCCTCGCCGAGGAGGTCAGGCCGAAGGCGCTGGTCGGCGCGATCGGACTGTTCGTGGCGGGAAACAGCATCGGCGGCATGAGCGGCCGGATCCTCACGGGCTGGGTGGCACAGGCCTTCGGCTGGCGCGTCGCGCTCGCCGCGGTCGGCGTGATGGCACTGGCCTGCGTGCTGGTCTTCCGCGCGCTGCTGCCGAAGGCGCGGCACTTCACGCCCGGAACGCTCGACCCCCGCACCCTCGCGAGGGCCGTTCGCGGTCACCTCGCCGATCCGCTGCTGCTGCGCCTCTACGCGATCGGCGCGCTGTTCATGACCGTCTTCGGCGCCGTCTACACGGTGATCGGCTACCGGCTGGTCGAGGAGCCCTTCGGCCTTCCGCAGGGCGTCATCGGCTCGATCTTCCTGGTCTACCTGGTGGGCACGGTCTCCTCGGCCGCGGCCGGACAGCTCGTCGCCCGGCTCGGGCGCCGGGGCGCGCTGTACCTCGCGGTCACCACGACCGCCGCGGGTCTGCTGCTGTCCCTCTCCGACGCGCTGGCGTCGGTGCTCCTCGGCCTCGTCCTGATCACCGCCGGATTCTTCGCCGGCCACGCGGTCGCCTCGTCCTCCGTGAGCCGTACGGCGAAGACGGGCCGCGCCCAGGCGTCCGCGCTCTACCAGTCGGCGTACTACCTGGGCAGCAGCGCGGGAGGCACGCTCGGCGCGGTCGCCTTCCACACCGGCGGCTGGGGCGGCACGGTGCTGCTCGGGCTGCTCGCGGTCCTCGGCGTCGTGTCGATCACCCTCTACGGGTCGCACGCGGCCCGGGCCCGGGCACGGCTCGTGCCGGCGGGCGCGCGCCACTGAAACACTCCTGGCTCCACCCCTGTTTTTCCCGTCCGGCGGTGAGTGTCGGTGGCCTGCGGTAGCTTTCGAAGCGGTGGTACCGATGGGTGACAGGGGTGGACCCGATGAGTGACCTGGCAGCGACGCAGGACCTGGATTCGCGGTTGGAGCAGCACCGCAGAGAGCTGACCGGCTATTGCTACCGGATGCTCGGCTCGTCCTTCGAGGCGGAGGACGCCGTCCAGGACACGATGGTCCGGGCGTGGCGCAGTTTCGAGAAGTTCGAGGGCCGGTCCTCCCTCCGCTCCTGGCTGTATCGCATCGCGACGAATGTGTGCCTTGACATGCTGAACGCCGGTAATCGCCGCGCCCGCCCGATGGACCTGTCCGGTCCCACACCGGTCGCGCAGGCCCAGCTCAACGCCCGCCCCGAGATCACCTGGCTCGAGCCGGTGCCCGACGGCCGGGTGCTGCCCTCGGTGGCGGACCCGGCGGAGACGGCCGTGGAGCGGGAGACGATCCGGCTGGCGTTCGTCGCGGCACTCCAGCATCTGCCGCCCAAGCAGCGGGCGGTACTGATCCTGCGGGAGGTGCTGGCCTGGAAGGCGAGCGAGGTCGCCGAGCTCCTGGGCACGACGGTCGCGTCGGTCAACAGCGCGCTCCAGCGGGCCCGCGCCACGCTCAACGAGCAGGGCCCGGCCACGTCGGACGCGGCGGACCCGCTCGACGAGGAGCAGCAGCAGCTGCTGGAGCGCTATGTCGCCGCCTTCGAGGGGTACGACATGAAGGCGCTGACGGCGCTGCTCCATGAGGACGCGACGATGTCCATGCCCCCTTACGACCTGTGGCTGCGCGGCCACGACGACATCGTGGGCTGGATGCTCGGCGTCGGCGACGTCTGCCGTGGCTCACGCCTGGTGCCGACGGTGGCCAACGGCGTCCCGGCGTTCGCCCACTACCACCCGTCGGCGGACGGCGAGGGGTACGAGCCGTGGGCGCTCATCGTCCTCGAGCTGTCGGACGGCAAGATCGGCGGGATGGACTTCTTCCTGGACACCAAGCGCTGGTTCCCGCTGTTCGACCTGCCGGCGCGGCTGGACAAGACGGGCGCGCCGGTGGCGGTCGAGGAGGCGGAACCGGCCTGAGGCCTCTCGTTCGGTTCAGGCCGGGCTCGCCGGCCTGAACCGAACGAAAGACCTAGGCGGCTTCGGCCAGTTCCGGCAGGCCCACCAGGTCCAGCAGGGCGAGCAGTTCGGGTCCGGCGTTCATGAGCCGGAGCCGGCTGCCGTGCCGGCGCGCCGTGAGGTGCAGTCGTGCGAGGGCGTCCACGGCGGCGAGGTTCACCTGCGCCAGCCCGCCGACGTCGCAGAACACCTCACGGGGAGGTCCGTCGCCCGGTCCGTCGTCACGGAGCAGGCGACGGAGTTCCTCACAGAGGCGCGGCACATCGGCCGGGACGATCCGACCGGTGATGCACATGACAGCAGGCTTCATGGGGTCCACACCGGAAGAGACCGGCGCCGCGACGGGAACTCATCGCAGCGCCTGCGCCGGGACCGGTGACGTCCACCGGCCCCGTCGACGCCGCCGAGTCAGGCGATGCGGTCCAGCACGATCGGGTTCGCCGTGAAGGCCGTGCCCGGCTCCGCGATGTCGTAGGCCGCGCCAAGGGACTCCAGGGCGTAGTCGAACTTCTCCGGCGTGTCCGTGTGGAGGGTCAGCAGCGGCTGGCCCGCCGTCACCGTGTCGCCCGGCTTGGCGTGGATCTCGACGCCCGCGCCGGCCTGCACCGGGTCCTCCTTGCGGGCGCGGCCGGCGCCGAGGCGCCACGCGGCGATGCCGATGTCGTAGGCGTCGAGGCGGGTCAGCACACCGGAGGCGGACGCGGTGACGACGTGCTGCTCGCGGGCCACGGGCAGCGCGGCGTCCGGGTCGCCGCCCTGGGCGGCGATCATCCGGCGCCAGACGTCCATCGCGGAGCCGTCGGCCAGGGCCTTCGCCGGGTCGGCGTCCTTGATCCCGGCGGCGTCGAGCATCTCGCGGGCGAGCGCGAGGGTCAGCTCGACGACATCGGCGGGACCGCCGCCCGCGAGGACCTCGACGGACTCGCGGACCTCGAGGGCGTTGCCGGCCGTCAGGCCGAGGGGGGTGGACATGTCGGTGAGCAGGGCGACGGTCTTCACGCCGCTGTCGGTGCCCAGTGCGACCATGGTGGAGGCCAGTTCGCGGGCGTCGTCGATGTTCTTCATGAACGCGCCGGTGCCGACCTTCACGTCGAGGACCAGCGAGCCGGTGCCCTCCGCGATCTTCTTCGACATGATCGAGGACGCGATCAGCGGGATCGCCTCGACGGTGCCGGTGACGTCGCGCAGCGCGTAGAGCTTCTTGTCGGCGGGGGCGAGGCCGTCGCCGGCAGCGCAGATGACCGCGCCGGTGGTGTCGAGGACGTTCAGCATCTCCTCGTTGGAGAGCAGCGCGCGCCAGCCGGGGATCGACTCCAGCTTGTCGAGCGTGCCACCGGTGTGACCGAGGCCGCGGCCGCTCAGCTGCGGGACGGCCGCGCCGCAGGCGGCGACCAGCGGGGCGAGCGGCAGCGTGATCTTGTCGCCGACGCCGCCGGTGGAGTGCTTGTCGGCGGTCGGGCGCGAAAGCGTGTCGAAGTTCATCCGCTCGCCGGATGCGATCATCGCGGCGGTCCAGCGGGCGATCTCGGTGCGGTTCATGCCGTTGAGGAAGATGGCCATGGCCAGGGCCGACATCTGCTCGTCCGCGACCTCGCCGCGGGTGTAGGCGTCGATGACCCAGTCGATCTGCTGGGGGCTCAGCTCGCCGCGGTCCCGCTTGGTGCGGATGACGGAGATGACGTCCATGGCATTCCTCCAGGTTGGTCTGCCGCGCTCTACGCGCATAGAGAGAGGGTAAGGGAGCGGCCCCTCCACCGAAGCGGAAGGGCCGCGGGGCGCCGGGCCGGGAGCCCGGCACACGCGCCAGGTCCGTCCGGGCGGACAGGGCCTAGTCGAGGTGACCGGGGCCGAAGGCCTGCGGGAGCATCTCGGCGAGCGGCAGGACCCCGCCCGGGGTGTCCAGCAGCAGCTCCGGGCCGCCGAACTCGTACAGCAGCTGACGGCAGCGGCCGCACGGCACCAGCAACTCGCCCCGGCCGTCCACACAGGTGAAGTGGGTCAGCCGGCCGCCGCCGGTCGCCTGGAGCTGGGAGACGAGGCCGCACTCGGCGCACAGCCCGAGCCCGTACGAGGCGTTCTCGACGTTGCAGCCGGTCACCGTGCGGCCGTCGTCGACGAGGGCGGCGACACCGACCGGGAAGCCCGAGTAGGGGGCGTACGCGTGCGACATCGCCTCACGCGCCCGTACCCGCAGGGCCTCCCAGTCGAAGCCGGCGTCCGTGCTCACTTGCCCTGGCCCCTGAAGTACGGCTGCCCGTTGGCCTTCGGCATGCGCAGCCGCTGTGCGGACACCGCGAGCACCAGCAGCGTGGCCACGTACGGTGCCGCGTCCACGAACTGGCTCGGGAGCTCGTCCGTGAGCGCGTACCAGGTGAACAGCAGCGCGGAGAAGGCGGCCGAGATCACGGCCCCGACGTACTTCTTCTTGTACAGCTGCCAGACCACCGCGATGAGCAGCAGGATGGCGAGCAGCAGCAGCATCGCGTGGACGTTCACGGCACCGCCGCGCAGCTTGAGGCTGTCGGTGAAGCCGAACAGGCCGGCTCCCAGCGCCATACCGCCGGGCATCCAGTTGCCGAAGATCATGGCGGCGAGACCGATGTAGCCGCGGCCGCCGGTCTGGCCCTCCTGGTAGATGCCGGTGATGATCGCGAGGAACGCGCCGCCGAGGCCGGCCAGTCCGCCGGAGACGATGACGGCGATGTACTTGTACTTGTAGACGTTGACACCGAGCGACTCGGCGGCGATCGGGTTCTCGCCGCAGGAGCGCAGGCGCAGACCGAACGACGTCCGCCACAGCACCCACCACGTGCCGGGCACCAGCAGCAGCGCGACGACGGTGAGCAGCGACAGGTTGGTGATCAGACCGCCCAGCACACCGGCCAGGTCGGAGACGAAGAACCAGTGCCTGGCCTGGAGGTCCCCCAGCCAGTCCGAGAGCCCGGGGACCGTGATCCGCTCGATGGCGTCGATACGCGGCGACTGCTTGGAGGAGCCGCCCTCGGTCTCGGCGAAGGTGAAGTTGGACATGTACCGGGTGAGGCCGGTGGCCAGGATGGTGATGGCCACACCGGAGACGATGTGGTTGACCTTGAACGTCACCGTCATCACCGCGTGCAGCAGACCGCCGAGCGCGCCGCCGGCGACACCGACCAGCACACCGGTCCACGGGCCCCATTGGTAGCCCGCCCAGGCGCCGAACCAGGTGCCGAGGATCATCATGCCCTCGAGGCCGATGTTGATCACACCGGCCCGCTCTGCCCACAGACCGCCGAGGCCGGCGAGGCCGATCGGCACGGCCAGCTGGAGCGCGCCGGAGACCTGGCCGACGGAGGTGAGGTCGTCGGCACCGCTGATCACGCGTACGAGGGAGAACAGCGCCAGGCCGCCCCCGACGATCAGGTAGATGACGGGCAGGGACAGCTTGCGGCGGCTGCCGCCCTTCTTGGGCGCGGTGCTCGCCAGGGAGACAGTGCTCGTGGACTCGCTCATGCCGCCGCCACCTCCTTGTTCTTGCGGGCCTGGGCGGCAAGCTCCTCGCCGACCTTCTGCTGCTGGCGGCGGAGCCCGTACTGACGGACCAGCTCGTAGGACACGACGACCGCGATCACGATCAGGCCCTGCATGATCAGCGCCAGTTCCTTCGGGTAACCCTCGAGCCCGATGCCCTCGGCCGTCTTGTCGAGGAAGGCGAAGAGCAGCGAGGCGAAGAGGATGCCGATCGGGTTGTTGCGGCCGAGCAGCGCGATGCCGATGGCCGTGAAGCCGACGCCGACCGGGAAGCTCAGGCTGTAGGTGTGCGTCTGGCCGAGCAGCATCGGCATACCGGCGAGACCGGCCATGGCACCGGAGATCAGCATGGCCGTGAGGACCATCTTCTTGGCGTCGACGCCGCTCGCCTGGGCGGCGGACTCGCTGGCGCCGGTGGCGCGCAGGTCGAAGCCGAAGCGGGTGCGTCCGAGCACGAACCAGTAGACGATGCCCAGCGCGAAGGCCACGAAGGTGAAGCCGTAGATGGTGCCGCCGTCCAGCGACAGACCCGGGAACCAGCCGGACTCGGCGATCTCACCGGTGGTCAGGTCGTTCGACCCCTCCGGCCGCACGCCGAGGTTCGCGGGCAGGATCATCCAGGCGATGAGGCTGGTCGCGATGGCGTTGAGCATGATCGTGGAGACGACCTCGCTGACACCGCGGGTGGTCTTGAGGACACCCGCGATACCGGCCCAGAAGGCTCCGACGGCCATGGCGACGAACACGATGAGCAGGATGTGCAGCGGGCCGGGCAGCTCCACCGCGGCACCGACGACGGCGGCGAGCATGACCGCGAGGCGGTACTGGCCGTCGACGCCGATGTTGAAAAGGTTCATCCGGAAGCCGATGGCGACGGCCAGGGCTGCCAGGTAGTAGATGCCGGTCTGGTTGATGACCAGCACCTGCACATCGGTGAACTCGATCTGCTCCACCATCAGCCGGTACGGCTCGACCGGGCTGAGGTCCGAGAGCAGCAGCACCACCGAGCTGAGCAGGAAGGCCACGACCAGGGCGAGCGCCGGGCCCGCCAGGCCGAGGATCAGCCGGTCCTTGTCGAACTTCTTCATCGGCTCTCACCGTTCTCGTCGTGCTCGAGGTGGCCGGATGCGGCACCGGTCATCGCCGAGCCCAACTCCTCCGGAGTGATCGTCGCGGGGTCGGCGTCCGCGACCAGACGGCCGCGGTACATGACCCGCAGGGTGTCGGAGAGCCCGATGAGCTCGTCCAGGTCGGCCGAGATCAGCAGGACCGCCAGACCCTCGCGGCGCGCCGCACGGATCTGGTCCCAGATCTGCGCCTGCGCGCCGACGTCCACACCACGGGTGGGGTGGGCGGCGATCAGCAGCTTGGGGGTGTGGCTCATCTCGCGGCCGACGATCAGCTTCTGCTGGTTGCCGCCGGAGAGGGAGGCCGCGGTGACCTCGATCCCGGGGGTGCGCACGTCGTACTCGCGGACGATCCGCTCGGTGTCCTGACGGGCGGCCTTGAGGTCGAGCAGGCCCTTCTTGCTGTTGGGCGACTCGGTGACATGGCCGAGGATGCGGTTCTCCCACAGCGTCGACTCGAGCAGCAGCCCGTGCCGGTGCCGGTCCTCGGGGATGTAGCCGATGCCGCCCTCGCGCCGCTTACGGGTGGGTGCGTGGGAGATGTCGGCGCCGTCCAGGGTGACGACACCCCCGTCGGGGTCGCGCAGGCCGATCAGGGCCTCGATGAGCTCGGTCTGGCCGTTGCCCTCGACGCCGGCGATGCCCATGACCTCGCCCTTGTGGATCGTGAAGCCGATCCCGGCGAGGACCTCGCGGACCACGCCGTCGGGGTCGGTCACCGTGAGCCTGAGGTCGTCGACCTTCAGCATGGGGACATCGGTCACCGTCGACTCACGGGTCTCGGGCGACGGCAGCTCGCTGCCGACCATCAGCTCGGCGAGCTGCTTGGTCGTCGTGTTCTGCGGGTCGGCCGTGCCGACCGTCGTACCGCGGCGGATGACGGTGATCTCGTCGGCGACCGACAGCACCTCCCCCAGCTTGTGGGAGATGAAGATGACGGTCAGTCCCTCGGCCTTGAGCTCGCGGAGGTTGGCGAAGAGAGCGTCGACCTCCTGCGGGACGAGGACGGCGGTCGGCTCGTCGAGGATCAGGGTGCGGGCGCCGCGGTAGAGGACCTTGAGGATCTCCACCCGCTGGCGGTCGGCGACGCCGAGCTGCTCGACGAGGACGTCCGGGCGGACCCCGAGGCCGTACGCGTCGGAGATCTCCTGGATCTTCTTCCGGGCCTTCGCGCCGATGCCGTACAGCTTCTCGCCGCCGAGAACGACGTTCTCCAGGACGGTGAGGTTGTCGGCCAGCATGAAGTGCTGGTGCACCATGCCGATGCCGCGTGCGATGGCGTCGGCGGGGCTCGAGAAGGTGACCTTTTCGCCGTCGACGGTGATGGTGCCCTCGTCCGGCTTCTGCATGCCGTAGAGGATCTTCATCAGGGTCGACTTACCGGCACCGTTCTCACCGACCAGGGCATGCACGGTGCCCTGACGGATCGTGATGTCGATGTCGTGGTTGGCGACGACGCCGGGGAAGCGCTTGGTGATGCCGCGCAGTTCTACGGCGGCAGGAGGGCTGGACGCGTTGATGACGCACTCTCCTTGGCGGGAGGAGCAGGGAGGGCAGGCGGAAGGGGCGGGCTGTGAGTGGCAGGGGGCGGGGCGAAGTTATCGCGCCTGGGCGTCTTCTACGCGCGTAGCGCTCCCGAATACCAAAAACCCGGGGCCGGAAACGGTCCGCGGGCCTTGGGGCTTGCGCCCCGGGCCCGCGGACTGCGGTTCCGGCCGCTCGGTTACGGAGCGGTCTTGACCTTGACCGTGCCGGCGATGATGTCGGCCTTGGCCTTGTCCACCGCGGCGATGACGTCCGTCATCTTGGTGAAGGCCGGGTTGGAGGTGGACAGGCCCACGCCGTTGTCCTCGAGGCCGTAGCGGACCTCACCGGTCTGCGGCTTGCCGTCCTGGACCGACTTGATCAGGTTGAACACGGCACCGGAGACGTTCTTGGTGACCGAGGTCAGGATCTGCTCCTTGTAGGCGGCCAGACCCTTCTGGTTGTACTGGTCGGAGTCGACGCCGATGGCCCACTTGCCGGCCTTGGCGGTCGCCTCGATCGAGCCGGAGCCCGCGAGACCGGCGGCCGCGTAGATCACGTCGGCGCCCGCGTCGAGCTGGCCCTGCGCGGCGGCCTTGCCGAGGTCCGGCTTCGAGAAGCCACCGAAGTCCGGCGGCTGCGTCAGGTACTGGACCTTGACGTTGACGCCCTGCTTGGTGTCCTTGACGCCCTGGACGAAGCCCGCCTCGAACTTCTTGATCAGCGGGGTCTCCACACCGCCGATGAAGCCGACGGTGTTGCTCTTCGTCACCTTGGCGGCGGCGACACCGGCGAGGTACGAGCCCTGCTCCTCGTTGAAGACCAGGTTGGCGATGTTCTTGCCGGTCTTGGAAGTGTCGTCGATGAGGCCGAAGGTGGTGTCCGGGAACTTCGGGGCGACCTCGGCGATGGCGGGCGCGTAGGCGAAGCCGACACCGATCACCGGGTTGTTGCCGGCGCGGGCCAGCGCGGTGAGGCGCTGGATCTTGTCCGGGTCACCCTCACCCTCGCTGGGCTCGGCCTCGCTGCCCTGGATGTCGAGTTCCTTCTCGGCCTTCTCCAGGCCCGCGAAGGCGGCGTCGTTGAACGACTGGTCGCCACGGCCACCGATGTCGTACGCGATGGCGGCCTTGCCGCCGTTGTCGTCCGAGCCGCCCGACTCGGAAGACTTGTTGCCGCCACACGCGGTGGCAGACAGTGCGAGAGCCGCGGACGCGATGCCCACGGTGGCGATCCTGGTGATCCGGCGCACTGGGGGGCTCCTTTAAACCTGACCGAAAGCGCCACTTCCGGCGCTGGGTTCGCGGCGATCGTAACGCGCGTAGATGTCAGTTAAAGACCCGTTCATCAGTCGTTATCGGATCGTCGCGAACAGGCCACGCACCACGGTAGGCCGGGACGGGTGACGCCGCTCGCCGTAGGGGCCCGGCGTGTCGCGCCATTTCCCCCACCGGGGCCGTTTCCCCCACCCCGCCCTTCCCCGAAACCGGGGGCTCCGCCCCCGGGCCCCATGGGGGCTGACGCCCCCCACACCCGAAGCGGCGGCTTCGCGCCGCGATGACCGGACCGGTTCGGGACCGGCGGGCGCACCTCCGGCACAGCCCGCACGCGGGCGCGGTCCTCACCCCGGCCTCATGCCGCTGCGCGGGCGTTCCCCCACCCCGCCCCTTCCCGAAACCGGGGCTCCGCCCCTGACCCCCATGGGGGCTGACGCCCCGCAGCCCCCACGTAGGGGAGGAAAGGGTTCTGTGGGGCTACCCCCCACACCCCGAAGCGGCACCACGCACCGCAGGGGGCCACCCACAACGAAACCGGGCCTGGCCCGGACCTCGGGGACCGTGCCGGACCCCACTCCCCAGCGACACGCCGCCGGGGCCCGGGCCGTGCCGGCCCGGTGACCGTCACGCCGCGCTCGCGCACCGGGTTCGGGTCGGGCGCACCCCGAGACCGCCGGGCCGGGGCCGGCCGGGGCCATCGCGGCCCCGACGTCAGAGCGCGATGCGCGCATCCAGCAGGGCCGCCGCCGTGAAGAGCTCCACGCCGACCGCGATCGCCGACTCGTCCACGTCGAAGTCGCCCCGGTGCAGGTCGCGCCTGACCGTGTCGCCAGGCACCCGCACGCCCAGGCGTGCCATCGCGCCCGGAACGTGCTCCAGGTACCAGGAGAAGTCCTCGCCGCCGAGACTCTGTTCGGTGTCCTCGATCGCATACGATCCGCGCCGCGCCGTCTGCGCGTCGCGCAGCAATTCGGTGACGACCGGGTCGTTGACGACGGGCGGCACACCGCGGACGTAGTCGATCTGGGACTTCGCCCGGTGCAGCGTCGCGATCTCGTCGATCGCCGCGTGCACCAGGTCGGGGGCCTCGCGCCAGCCTTCCAGGTCGAGGCAGCGCACGGTCCCGGAGAGTTCGGCGTGCTGCGGGATGACGTTGCAGGCGTGGCCGGACTCGATGCGCCCCCAGGTCACGGCGAGCCCGGACCGCGCGTCGACACGGCGGGCGAGCAGCGCGGGCACCTCGGTGACGATCTTCGCCGCCGCCGTGACCAGGTCGGTGGTCAGGTGCGGGCGGGCGGTGTGGCCGCCGGGACCGTCGAGGGTCACCTCGAGGCGGTCACAGGCGGAGGTGATGGGTCCGGGCCGGAGTCCGATGACGCCGGCGTCGACCTTGGGGTCGCAGTGAACCGCGATGATCTTGTTGACGCCCTCGAGCACGCCGGATTCGATCGCGTCGGCCGCTCCCCCGGGCAGCACTTCCTCCGCGGGCTGGAAGATCAGCCGGACGGGCTGCGGCAGCAGCCCCTGCCGGTCGAGCTCGGCGAGCACGAGCCCCGCTCCGAGCGCGACGGTGGTGTGCACGTCGTGGCCGCAGGCGTGGGCACGGTCGGGCACGGTGGAGCGGTAGGGGACGCCGGTCTTGGTGTCGGGGATGGGCAGTGCGTCGATGTCGGCGCGGATGGCGAAGAAGGGCCGTACGGTGCCCGGAGCCGGCGTACCGATGTCGCAGATCAGGCCGGTGCCGGCGGCGAGGACCCGGGGCTCGAGCCCGGCCTGCTCGAGGCGCGCCTTGATCATGGCGGTGGTACGGAACTCCTGGTTGCCGAGCTCCGGATGCATGTGCAAGTCGCGCCGGAACGCGATCAGTTCGGCGCGCAGCGATTCGGACAGCGTGCCGTGCAGTGCGACTGCGCCGGGCCGTTCGACTTCTTCGGACTCGCGGGACATCAACTGGTTCACCCAGTGAAGGGTATGCCCCTTCATGCCTCAACTGCCGTGCGATCAACAAAACATCAGCCACACAGGGGACAGAATTTCGGGCTCACGGCGGTTCGCTGCTCGTGGCAGTGGGTAAACTCACGCGGCTCGCTCTTGAGTCGATCTTTCCTTTCCGGACGGTGCTCGTCCGCTCACTGCCGCGGCTCCTCGGCTCTTCAAGCCGGCGCCGGCAGCCGCTGCACATCGCGGGCCGTGCCCGTGACGCCCGCCAGGAAGCCCTGTGCGCGCGGTGACGCGTTCTCCCTGAGCCATTCGGGTGCGATGTCGCAGACCGCCACCTTGATTCCCGTACCCGCCAGGGCCAGGGGCAGGGTGTGGACCACGGTGGAGGGAAAACTGAGGACGGTTGCTCCGATCGGGCCGCGCCGGGCGATCAGCTCCAAGGGGAGTTCCGGGCGGACCACCTCCAGGCCGGTCTCGACCGCGAGCCGGTGCAGCTTGTCCGCGCTCTCCCTGCGGTGCGCGAAGTAGCGGGTCGCGCCGTGTGTGCGGGCGAGGGCGGAGACCGCCTCCAGGTACTGCCCGAGGTCGATGACGCCGGTCTCCACCAGGGAGGTGCCGACCATGTCCGCGCCGCGGGTGATCGTCGGAGGGCCGAATCGCGCGCGGGTCCAGGCGAAGTCGTTGCGCGTGACCGTGATCCCCGGCGGCGGCTCCACGGGCATCGAGGTGAACACCTCGACCGACCGGCTCCTCGACGGGGCGAGCCTGCGACGGGCCAGAAAGGTGACCGGTGCGAGCACCAGCTCGCGCGGCCCGCGGCGGCTGCCGCGCCGGTGCCAGCGCACCAGCTGCTCCCCGCGGGAGACCTGGGCGACGAACTCCATGGTCGCCGTGCCGTCGTCCACGACGGTGACGTCCTTCCTGCCGACCAGGGTCAGCAGGAGCTGTACGTAGCGCGAGAACGGGTCGCCTATGACGATCCGCTCCGCGCGGCGCAGTATCGGGCCGAGCTCGCGCACGGTGCGCAGCGGGGCGCCGGGGCCTCCGCGCGCCTCCTGCCAGCGGACGGTGAAGCCCGCGTCACGGGCCAGTTCCGCCATCCGGCGGAGCTGGCCGCGCGACATGGGGTCCGTGGGCGAGAGCACGACCACGGTGAGATCGCCGGGACCGGGCACGGCCGGCGTGGCGTGGGCCCACTCCAGGACGTTCAGGAGCTGGACCGGACTCTCGACGAAGGCGAGATTCACTGGTTGTCACCTCGTGCTGCCGGGCCGGCCTTCAGCCGGGTCCGTGGCTGACCACCCCGCGGGGCGCTGGTGGATTGCCGCCCGCGGCCGATGGCCACGGCGCGGATGTCGACGGCCGGGACGGGCCCGTCGTGGCCTGGCGGGACGGGTCCGGCCGGAACGGGCCCTGCCGGGCCCCGTCCGCCAGGACCGTGTCCGACCGGCCCCGTCAGGACCTGTCCGCCGGGAAGGACACCGACCGGAAATACGGGAACCCGTCCGCCAGAACCGGACCTGCCAGGCAGCGGTCCGACCGGGCCCACCGGGACCCGTCGGTCGGCACGGGGTCGGTGAGGACCGAGGTGGCACGGGCCATGCACGGGTCCGTCCGAGCCCCCCGGGGTGCGGCCGGCCGGGGAATCCGGCCGGCGGGCCGTCGGGGTGGCCGTACGAGGGTGCATGTCACCGCCCCTGCCGGGTCCGGCGGCGGGCGGACGGGGCCCGCCCGCCGCGGGCGCGCGGGTGCTGCCGCGCGTCGCCACCCGGTCGTCAGACCGCGGCCGGCTCACGGTCGCCCGCCTCGGCGACGACACCGGTGACCCGGCGCAGCTTCTTCATGGGCGCGAGCTCGGAGTCGTAGACCTTCTTGACGCCGTCGCCGAGCGCGGTCTCGATGGTGCGGATGTCGCGGACCAGGCGGGTGAGGCCCTGCGGCTCGACGGAGGCGGCCTGGTCGGAGCCCCACATCGCGCGGTCGAGGGTGATGTGGCGCTCGACGAACGCGGCGCCGAGCGCGACGGCCGCGAGGGTGGTCTGCAGGCCGGTCTCGTGGCCGGAGTAGCCGATCGGCACGTTCGGGTACTCGTCCCTCAGCGTGTTGATGACCCGCAGGTTGAGCTCCTCCGCCTTGGCCGGGTAGGTGGAGGTGGCGTGGCAGAGCAGGATGTTGTCGCTGCCGAGGACCTCGACGGCGTGGCGGATCTGCTTCGGCGTCGACATGCCCGTGGAGAGGATGACGGTCTTGCCGGTGGCGCGCAGGGAGCGCAGCAGCTCGTCGTCGGTGAGCGACGCGGAGGCCACCTTGTGGGCGGGGACGTCGAACTTCTCGAGGAAGGCGACGGCCTCGGTGTCCCACGGGGAGGCGAACCAGTCGATGCCGCGCTCCTTGCAGTGCTCGTCGATCCGGCGGTACTCGTCCTCGCCGAACTCGACGCGGTGGCGGTAGTCGATGTACGTCATCCGGCCCCAGGGGGTGTCGCGCTCGATGTCCCACTGGTCGCGCGGGGTGCAGATCTCGGGGGTGCGCTTCTGGAACTTGACGGCGTCGCAGCCGGCTTCGGCGGCGGCGTCGATGAGGGCGAAGGCGTTGTCCAGGTCGCCGTTGTGGTTGATGCCGATCTCGCCGGTGACGTAGACGGGGTGGCCGGGGCCCGCGATCTTGTTGCCGAGGGCGCGCAGACGGGACGTGTTCATGGGGGTGGTTCCTTACTTCTTGGGGGACATGGGGGCGGGTTCAGGGGTGTTGAGCGTCGGGCCGAGCAGCCAGGCGGCGATCTCGCGGATCGCCCCTTCGCCGCCGGGTGTGGCAGTGACGGCACGGGCGGCGGCGCGTACGGAGTCGTGCGCACTCGCGACGGCCACGGGCCAGCCGACGAGGTGGAAGCACGGAAGGTCGTTGACGTCGTTGCCGACGTAGAGCACCCGCTCGGGCGCGAGGCCCCGCTCGTCGCACCACTGCTTGAGGGCGAGGTCCTTACGGTCGATGCCGTGCAGGACGGGAACCTTGAGCTTGCGGGCGCGGGCGGCGACGACCGGGTTCTGTTCGGTGGAGAGGATCAGCAGTTCCAGGCCGGCCTTGCGCAGATGGGCGACGCCGAGGCCGTCACCGCGGTGGACGGAGACGATCTCGCGGCCGTCCGCGTCGATGAGGACCCGGTCGTCGGTCTGGGTGCCGTCGAAGTCGAGGACGACGGCGTCGACGTCGTCGCGGCCGGGTACCGCGGCGGTGTCGAGCAGTGGCGCCAGCGCGCGGGCGCGGGCGAGGTCGTGCGGGTCGTCGACCTCGAGGACCCGCGCCGGATCGGTGTGCACCAGTGCGGTGCGGCCGAAGAACCGGTGGCCCGCCTCGCGGAAGCCGGCCGCCGACATGGCGTACGCGGCGCCGGTCTCCAGGAAGTCCTGGGGGCGGTCCTGGCGGCGCGGCCGGAACGAGGAGTCGTGGTTGACGCCGTATCCGGAGCCGGTGGCCGTGGCGGTGTCGACCAGGACGGCTGCCCCGCCCGCCTGTTCGGCGCTCTTACCGGACGGGCTCGCCGGTTCGTCGGCCTCGCGCCATACGAAGCCGTGGAAGGGCGCGACGGTCACCGCGCTGTCGGCGCCGTCGAGGGCGACGGCGCGGGCGACGCCCTCGATGTCCTCCCGGGCGATGAAGGGGCTGGTGCACTGCACGAGCAGCACCACGTCGACGGGTGCGCCGTGCACGGCCTCGTGCGCGTCCATGGCGTGCAGGACCGCCGACTCGCTGGTGGCGGTGTCCCCCGCGATGGCCGCGGGCCGCAGCACGACCTCCGCACCCGCGCCGCGGGCGACGGCCGCGATCTCGGGGTCGTCGGTGGAGACAGCGACGTGCGTGACCAGCGGGGCGTCTAGGCAGGCGCGGACGGCCCGCGCGACGAGCGGCACGCCGCCGACCGCGGCCAGGTTCTTGGCCGGGACGCCCTTCGATCCGCCACGGGCGGGGATCACGGCGAGAACGGTCATCGGTGGCTCCTGACGCATCGGGACTGGAAGCGGGAAAGGCCGGGGGTCACAGCTCGCCCATCCGGCGGATCACGGGCGCGACGCGCTGCACGCCGTGGCGGTACGCGCCGCGCGCCGCCCCGCGCACGGCGTCGCGCACCACCCGCCGTACGCCGGTGGCCTCCGCCTTGGGGGCTGCGCCGGCCAGCGGTGTGCCGTCCGGGGCGAGGTGGTGGCGGGCGAGCAGGCCGGGCAGGTATCCGGGCGCGGTGGCCGGCGTGTAGTACGGGGCGATGGCGGGGAGCCTCGGCACGAGGAGCAGTTCGGCGACCCGCTTGCGGGCCTCGTCGAAGGCGCTCTCGTACGAGCCGTCGGCCGCGACGCCCTGCCCTGCCAGCCAGTCGGCGTCGGGGGTGGGCCGGTGGCCGCCGTCGAGCCGGTCCCAGGAGGCGAGCAGCCCCGAACCGAGGAAGTGGTGGTTGCCGAGCGCCTCACGCACGCCGAGGTCGGTGAGCACAGCGGTGGGGATACGGCGGTGGAGCGCCTCGAGCGCGGCGGTGGACGACACGGTGACCAGCAGGTCGGTGCGGTCCAGCACCTCGCCCATGTTCCCGTACACGGGGCGGAAGTTGGGCGGAAGTCCGCCGGGCAGCTTCTCCGCGAGCTTCTGGTACGGGATCTCCTCGAGGTGCGTGGTGTGCTCGCCCGGTTTGGAGCGGAGCTTCAGCAGCACCTCGCGGTCGGGGTGCAGCCGGGCGTGCTCGACGAGCCTGCGCAGCAGGTACGCACGGTCCGCACGGGACTCGGGCACGGACGGCTGGACGGCGAAGACGACCGTGTCGCGCCCTTCCCGCGGCCGGTACGGCGCCCCGCCGAGGAAGGGCAGCGCGGCCTCGGTGACGGCGCCGGCGTCGGCGCCGACTCCCTCGTAGACGGCGCGGAAACGCGTCGCGTCGTGGCGGGAGTTGGCCAGCACGACGTCGGCGCCGTGGCGCAGCAGCAGTCCGTCGGACAGCTTCTCGTAGACGACACCGACGTAGCCGGTGACGACGACGGGCCGGCGGTCCTGGCCGAGTGCGGCAAGGCCATGCAGCATCGCCTGGACGCCTCCGCCGACGAGCGCGAGGACGACGATGTCGTAGGACCCGTCCCTCATCGCCCGCAGGAACTCGTTGCCCGTCACCTCGCGCAACTCGTCGGCGCTCACGCCCACTTCCGCGAGCTGGCGGGCGGTGGGTGTGGCCCGGCCGCGCAGCAGGAAGCCGCTCAGCTCGACGGAGGTGCTCGGCGCGATGCGGCGCGCGGTGAGCGCACCCCATTTCCACCGGGTGTCGGAGTCGGCGAGTACGGCGACCCGTACGGCCTCGCTGGTACTTGTTGGCACGTCGAGGACGTTAGAAAGGCATGTGGTTTCACGGCCCAACTCGGCAGCAACAAAGGGTTAACAGAGCGCCTACGGACGGCGAAGCAGGCCGGGGAACGGGTCGGTTAACAAGCTCGTCGCCCTACGTTCACCTGACATCCTTGTATGCGTCGATGCGAATGCCGAGCGCCCCCCTAGCGTCACGCGGGTGGTTAAGCTCTCCGTCATCGTGCCGTTCTACAACGTGCAGACATATGCCCCCGACACACTGCGAAGCCTTCGCGCGAACGCCCGCGCCGACTTCGAGTTCGTGCTCGTCGACGACTGTTCGACGGACGGGACTCCGGAGATCCTGCAGCGCGCGGAACGTGAACTTCCGGGCGCGGTTCTGATCAGACATGAACGGAACGGTGGGCTGGCCACCGCCCGCAACACCGGTCTGGACGCGGCCGGCGGCGAATACCTCACCTTCCTCGACGGCGACGACTGGCTGGCGCCCGGCCACTTCGAGCACCTGCTGGACGCCATGGAGGACCTGGGGTGCGACTTCGTCCGCACCGACCATGTGCAGTGCACGGGGCGGTCCCGCTCCATCCACCGGGTGCCCGTCGGACGGCGCGGCGAGGTGCTGCGCCCGCGGGACTCGATCCTGCCCTCCTCCCGCTCGACCGCCGTCGATTACCCGTACGCCTGGGCCGGGATGTACCACCGGCGGCTCGTGGACCGCGGACTGCTGCACTTCACGCACGGGCTGCGCACGGCGGAGGACCGGCCGTGGATATGGCGGCTGCACCGGGAGGCGGATTCGTTCGCCGTGATAAGCCACCTCGGCATTTTCTACCGGCGCGGGATCGCTTCCTCGCTCACCCAGATCGGCGACATCAGGCAGCTCGATTTCATCAAGGCATTCGACCAGGTGATCGAGGAAACCACGAAGGACGCCGACGCGGAAAAGCTGCTGCCCAAGGCGGTCCGCACCTATTGCGCGGTCATTTCCCATCACCTGGGATCCATCGAGAGGTACGAACCGGCCGTGGCACGGAAATTGCGCACGATGAGCGCGGCCGCGCTGAAACGCATGCCGCAGGACGTGCTGAACGAGGCTATCGACTCCATGGACGCCGACCGTGCCGCGCGACTGCGCAAGGTCCGCCGCCGGCCCGCTCCCCTCTCCGTGGAGGCGGCAGCCTGATGGCCACGACGCAGATCTTCTTCGCCTCCTCCCTCTACGGCGCGGCGACGCTCGCCGCCGCGATCGACAGCGGCGGTTTCACCACCGCCGACCGCCGGCTGCTGCTGGTCTCCAACAACGCGGCGACGCCGGAGACGACACCGGCCCTCGACGAGATGGCCGGCTTCGAGCGGCTGCGCGACCGCTTCGACGCCGTGCTCTCCTGGAACGGGACCATCTCGCCCTTCCACCCCGGCGGCTGGGCGCCCCGCGGCGACGACGTGCCCCTGTGGGAGCGGTACCTGAGGCAGCTGTGGGAACTGGGCGACGACCGGATCGAGCTCGCCGTCGAATCCATCCAGGTCAACCCGGCGCTGGCAGTCGCGCAGCTCTTCCCCGACGCCGCGCTGGACGTGTACGCGGACGGGCTGATGAGCTACGGCCCCACCCGCAACAAGATCGACCCGCTGGTCGGCGAACGGGTACGGCGGCTCCTGCACCTCGACCTGGTGCCCGGCCTGAAGCCGCTGCTGCTCGCGGAGTTCGGCGTGGAGCCGCAGCTCGTGCCGACCGAGGCCTTCGTCAAGGTCGTCGGCGAGCTCTCCGACGCCGTGCCGGACGCCTGCGCCGGTGTCCCGGACGGCGCGGCGCTGCTGCTGGGCCAGTACCTCGCGGCCCTGGGCATCCTCACACCGGTGGAGGAGGAGGGCCTCCACGTCCGGATGCTGGCGGGCGTGGCCGCGCTCGGTCACCGCCGGGTCGTCTTCAAGCCGCACCCGACGGCGCCGGCCGCGTGGACGCGGACGCTGGAGCGCCAGGCCGCGTCCCTCGGGGTCGAACTGACCGTGCTGGAGCGGCCGGTGCTCGCCGAGGTGCTGTTCAAGCAGATGCGCCCGGCGCTGGTGGCGGGATGCTTCTCCACCGCCCTGTTCACCGCGGGCACCTTCTATGGCGTCCCGGTCGCCCGGATCGGTACGGAGCCGCTCCTCGACCGGCTCAGCCCGTACCAGAACAGCAACCGGGTGCCGCTGACGATCGCCGACGCACTGCTGCCGGACCTGGCCGCGGGCGAGTCGGGCCCGCCCGCGGCGGCGGACGGCCAGGTCGCCGGGCTGCTCTCCGCGGTGGGCTTCGCGATGCAGCCGAAGCTACGGGCGGACCTGCGGCCGGCGGCCGAACGCTATCTCCGCACCGGCCTCGACGCGACCACGGCCCGCTACTTCAAGCGCCGCCGTCTGACGGTGCTCGGCCTGCCGGGGGGTGTACCGCTGCCCCGCAACAAGGCGGTGCGGAGGATGGTGAGGGGGCGGCGGATGCGGCGTGTTCTGAAGCGGGTGACGGCGCTGGGCTGACGCGGGGCCGCGGCGCGGGTGCGGGCCGCGGCACGGGGCCGTCACCGATCTAGGTGCGGGCCGCTCGGCACGGGGCCGTCACCGGTCTGCGCGCGGGCCGCGGCACGGGGCCGTCACCGATCTAGGTGCGGGCCGCTCGGCACGGGGCCGTCACCGGTCTGCGTGCGGGCCGCGGCACGGGGCCGTCACCGATCTAGGTGCGGGCCGCTCGGCACGGGGGCGTCACCGGTCTGCGCGCGGGCCGCGGCACGGGGGCGTCACCGCACCGTGCGTGCCTGGCTGCTGCGCGAGCTGTTCCCCTACCCGCCCCTTCCCGAAACCGGGCTCCGCCCGGACCCGTACCGCCCTGCGGGCGGCCTACCGCGCTCCGCGCGGTGCCCTCGAACGCCGGGCGGGCTGGATTTCGCTGCGCGAAATCAGCCCCGCCGACAGCGGAGGCCACTCCAGCCCCGCCGGCGATTGAGGCGCGGGGGTCCGGGGGCAGAGCCCCCGGTTCGGGAAGGGTCACGTGCCGCTCAGGGAGAGCTTGACCGCGAAGCCCAGGAACAGCGCGCCCGCCGCCGACGTCGCCCCCGCCGACAGCCGCCGCCTGCGGCGGAACGCGGCCGCGAGGTGGGTGCCGGTGAAGATCAGCACGCTCAGGTAGAGGACGCTCGCCAGCTGCGCCAGCGCGCCGAGCACCGTGAAGGAGAGCGCGGGGTACGCGTACGCCGGGTCGACGAACTGCACGAAGAAGGCGATGAAGAACAGGATCGCCTTCGGGTTGAGCAGACTGATCACGAATGCCTTGCGGAAGGGCCGCTCCGCGGCCGGACCTTCGGGGGACGCCTCCGCGGAAGAGGCCCCGTCGGCCGTCCGCTCGCCGCGCGTCCGCCACATCGACCAGGCCGCGCGGAGCATCCCGATGGCCAGCCAGGTCAGGTAGCCGGCGCCGGCGTACTTCACGATCCCGAACAGCACCGCGTTGGCCTGGAGCAGCGAGGCCACGCCCGCGGCCGACAGCACCATCAGGACGGTGTCGCCGCACCACACGCCGGCGGCGGCCTGGTAGCCGGTACGCACACCGCGGCGCGCCGCGACGGAGAGCACGTACAGCGAGTTCGGTCCTGGCAGCAGGACGATCAGGACAAGTCCTGCGAGATAGGTCGGAAGATCGGTGACACCCAGCATGGGGCGGAGTGTCGCACATCGGTACGACACTCCGCCTTTCTGTTCCGTATGTCAGAAAGCGTCGGTGGGGACGTACGTGCCCCACACCTCGCGCAGCGCGTTGCAGACCTCTCCGACGGTGGCGCGCGCCTTCAGCGCGTCCTTCATCGGGTAGAGGACGTTGTCCGTGCCTTCCGCGGCCTTCTTCAGCTCGGCGAGCGCCGCGTCGACCGCCGCCTGGTCCCGCTCCGCGCGCAGCTTCGCGAGCCGCTCGGCCTGCTGGGCCTCGATCGCCGGGTCGACCCGGAGCGGCTCGTACGGGTCCTCCGTGTCCAGCGTGTAGCGGTTGACGCCGACGACGACGCGCTCGCCGGAGTCGGTCTCCTGGGCGATGCGGTAGGCGCTGCGCTCGATCTCGTTCTTCTGGAAGCCCTGTTCGATGGCGTTGACCGCGCCGCCGAGGTCCTCGACGCGTTCCATGAGGGCGAGCGCCGCGGCTTCGACGTCGTCCGTCATCTTCTCCACGACGTACGAGCCGGCGAAGGGGTCGACGGTGGCGGTCACGTCGGTCTCGTACGCCAGGACCTGCTGGGTGCGCAGCGCGAGACGGGCGGACTTGTCCGTCGGCAGGGCGATGGCCTCGTCGAAGGAGTTGGTGTGCAGCGACTGGGTGCCGCCGAGGACCGCCGCGAGGCCCTGGACGGCGACGCGCACCAGGTTCACCTCGGGCTGCTGTGCGGTGAGCTGCACGCCCGCGGTCTGGGTGTGGAAGCGCAGCATCAGCGACTTGGGATTCCTGGCGCCGAACTCCTCCTTCATCACCCGGGCCCAGATGCGGCGGGCCGCACGGAACTTGGCGACCTCTTCGAGGATGGTCGTGCGGGCGACGAAGAAGAAGGACAGGCGGGGCGCGAAGTCGTCGACGTCCATCCCGGCGGCGACGGCGGTGCGGACGTACTCGATGCCGTCGGCGAGCGTGAACGCGATCTCCTGCGCGGGCGAGGCGCCGGCCTCCGCCATGTGGTAGCCGGAGATCGAGATGGTGTTCCACTTCGGGATCTCGGCCTTGCAGTACTTGAAGATGTCCGCGATGAGCCGCAGGGACGGCTTGGGCGGGAAGATGTACGTGCCGCGGGCGATGTACTCCTTGAGCACGTCGTTCTGGATCGTGCCGGTGAGCTTGTCCGCGGGGACGCCCTGCTCCTCGCCGACGAGTTGGTAGAGGAGGAGCAGCAGGGCGGCGGGCGCGTTGATCGTCATGGACGTGGAGACCTTGTCCAGCGGGATCCCGCCGAACAGCACCCGCATGTCGTCGATCGAGTCGACGGCGACGCCGACCTTGCCGACCTCGCCGTGCGCGATGGGCGCGTCGGAGTCGTGGCCCATCTGTGTCGGCAGGTCGAAGGCGACCGACAGGCCCATCGTGCCGTTGGCGATCAGCTGCTTGTAGCGGGCGTTGGACTCGACGGCCGTGCCGAATCCGGCGTACTGGCGCATCGTCCAGGGCCGGCCGGTGTACATCGACGGGTACACGCCGCGGGTGAAGGGGTA
Organism: Streptomyces kurssanovii; assembly: GCF_040677245.1. Classification (NCBI taxonomy): domain Bacteria; kingdom Bacillati; phylum Actinomycetota; class Actinomycetes; order Kitasatosporales; family Streptomycetaceae; genus Streptomyces; species Streptomyces kurssanovii. The sequence continues at coordinate 371,794 of NZ_JBFAQK010000001.1, read as the reverse complement.
CTCACCGGGCTCGCCCAGCTTCTCTGCCGGGTCCCAGCCCTCCAGGTCCGCCGGTCCGTACACCGGCTCGATGGGCAGTCCCGACTCGGACTCGCGCGCCATGTGACTGTGCCTCCCGCTGGGCCTACTGACAGGTAACAAACCTTTGCGACGGACTGTAGCGGCGGGCGTGCGAGGGATGGAGAGCCACGCCCTGGGACCTTGCTCACAGCTACCGGCGAAGCGCCCGTGGCCCGCCCGTCCCCGAACCGTTACCCCCATGATGCGCGGGATTACGCAACCGGGCAGGACGGGAATTTGTCTCATCAGGCAACAGACACATGTGGGGGACGAGACAAATGGGGGGCGACATGCTCAGGAACGCCGGGATGAGAACGCTGGCCGCGGCGGCCGCGATCGTCGTGGCCGCGGTGACGGCCGGCTGCAAGGCGGAGGCCGCGACCGACACACCGACCGGCGGCAGCACGCCGAGCGCGGCGGCGACACCGTCCGCCTCCACGCCGCCGGCTTCCCCGTCACCGTCGGCGTCGGCATCCGAGTCGGCCGAGCCGTCGAAGAAGCCGTCGCCGTCGCCCTCCACCGAGCAGCCGGCACCCAAGGTCATCATGGCGCCCGGCGCGAAGGGCGAGCAGGTGCGCGAGCTTCAGGCGCGGCTGGCGCAGATCGGCTGGTTCGACGACAAGCCGACGGGTACGTACGGGCCGGTCACCACCACGGCCGTGAAGGGCTTCCAGGGCAAGCGCGGCCTTCCCGCGACGGGCAGCACGGACACCGTGACCTGGCAGCGGCTGCTCGGCATGACGACGAAGCCGACGCGCGCCGAACTGGACGGCAAGGACGTCAAGAAGCCGCAGGCGAAGCTCGATCAGCGCTGCATGACGGGCCGGGTGATGTGCATCAGCAAGACCACCCGCACACTGTCGTGGATGATCGACGGCAAGGTGCTGTCCACCATGGACGTGCGCTTCGGGTCGCAGTACACGCCGACCCGCGAAGGCGTGTTCAACGTGGGCTGGAAGTCCCGTGACCACGTCTCGACCATCTACGACACGCCCATGCCGTACGCCATGTTCTTCAGCGGCGGCCAGGCGGTGCACTACTCCTCCGACTTCGCCGCCCGCGGCTACAACGGCGCGTCGCACGGCTGTGTCAACGTCAGGGACAAGGGTGCCATCGCGGCGCTGTTCGACCAGGTGCGGACCGGCGACAAGGTCGTCGTCTACTGGTGATGCGCGGGGCGCGGAAGCGGTGAAGGAAGAAGGGCGCGGGCGGGACCGGGGGAACGTGTCCCGCCCGCGCCATTGCGCTGAGCCGTAGGTACGGGGGGAACCCCGGCTCGTTGCGCCGCCGATGACCAGTCGGCTCACTATCTACTGCGCCGTAGCCCAGAAAAACGTCACACCCTGCGTCCCGCACCTCGAAAGCGCAGGTCAGAGAGCTCGAGTGGTGGCACCGGCAAGGGAGTCCGAGCCGGGCGACCACGGCGTCACGACCGGGTCGGGGACGAGCGAGTACGAGACCTGGGGGGTGTCGGGGACGAGTTGGGGGGCGTCCTCCGAGCTGCCCGAGTCGCGGTCGCCGCCGGAGCCGCCGGAGTTCTTCCCGCCGTCCTGGCCGTTCCCGTCGTCCTCTTCGCGGTCGTCGCCTTCGTTCCCGCCCTCGCCGCCCGGGCTGCCACCGTCGCCCGCGCCGCCGCCGAGCAGTTCGTCGCAGAACCGCTCCACGCGCTCGGCGCCTCTGGCGGCCGACTCCAGCCGGCGCTTACGGTCCGGATCGATCCGGCCGCTGCGCCAGTCACGGCATGCCTCGACGGACCTGCGGTACAGGTCGGTGTTCTTCGACGGGTCCTCGCCGCCCGGCGAGGCCGCGCCGTCCCCGGCCGGCAGGCCGGGCGTGCTCACGCCCGCGTCGCCGGGGGACGGCGTCGCGCTGCCCGTCACGGGCGGCAGGCCCGGCGGCGTGCCGGTGGCGCCCGGAGGAGGGGGTGCCGCGCCGGCGTCGCCGCCGCTCGGCGACGGCGACGTGAGCGGTCCCGGTGTCGCCGCGGCCGACACGGAGGACGCGGGCGTGGGCCGCTCGTCGCCGAAGGTGGGCAGCACACCGCTGCCGGCGGCGACGGCGACACCGCCGATGGCACAGCCCGCGAACGCCGCCGCGATCCCGAACCGGACGGGCCGGGCGAATCCCACGCCGCGGGCCGGCCTGGTGCCGCGGCCGGAACGGGTGACCCGGACGGTCCCGAGCGAAGTGCCCGCTGCTGCCGACGACTCGGCCCTGGCCTTGCGGTACGCGGCCATCGCCGCCGCCTCGCCGGGCAGTTCGCCGTCGTCGTAGCCGTAGCCGGGGTTCCGCGCCGCGCTGTCGAGGGTGGCGGCGAGACGTGCGGCCTCCGTACGAGCGCGTTCGTCCGCGACCTCGACAGGCTCGCCACGCAGCAGTCGCTCCGCCGCGTCCCTGTCAAGCCACTCGTACCGCTCGTCGGCCATCACATGTCCTTCTGCGTCCGCAGGCGTGAATGCGTCACACCGGCGGGTGCCGTCGCACCGGGGCGGGAGCCGCGCTGCGTGGGCAGCCCGCCCAGTTCCGAAGCGTTCTCCGCGGGGTCCTCCCCGCCCCGGCGAGTCACGTCGGAGGGGGGCCGGTCCTCGCCTTCGAAGGCGGCGCCGTCGGCTCCCAGCAGTTCCGCCAGCCGCTTCAGGCCGCGGTGCGCAGCCGTCCGGACGGCGCCCGGCCGCTTGCCGAGGGTCTTGGCCGCGCTCTTGGCGTCGAGGCCGACCACGACACGCAGCACGACCGCCTCGGCCTGATCCTGCGGCAGTTGGGCGATGAGCGCCATGGTGCTGCTGGTGGAGATGGACTCCAGCGCCTCGTCGACCGTGTCGGAGTCGGCGGCCCTGCCGGTCAGTTCGGTCTCGTCACCGCCGACGGCCGGCCGACGGCCGCGCATCCGGATGTGATCCAGAGCACGGTTGCGGGCGATCCGCGCGGCCCAGCCGCGGAACCGGTCGGCGTCCCCGCTGAACCTGTCGAGGTCCCTGGAGATCTGAAGCCACGCCTCGGAGGCGACGTCCTCCGCGTCGGCGTCGCCGACGAGCGTGCGTACATAGCCGATCAACCGCGGATGCACGGCGCGGTACACAGTCCGGAAGGCGTCCTCGTCCCCATCCTGAGCCGCGAGCACGGCGGCGGTCAGCTCCGCGTCGTCCCCCAGCACTACCTCAACCCGTCGTTCCGAACCGCAGCTGGTCACCACTGCCGCGCTGTCGTGCGCGAATCAGCACGCTACGTCCTTTTAAGTGCCCGCGTCCACGCCTCGTACAACTTGCAACAAGTTTGCCACTCAGCGGGGTGTGACAGAAACAGCACTCTCGGCGCTGAGGTTAGTACGAGGCGCCCTCGGGCCCTCGCCACGAACGACGACCGGGGCCTCTCCTGTGGGGGGTGGCGGCCCCGGTCGTCCTTTTCGTCCGCTGGACACGCCCCGTCGGACCGCCCCGCCTTCGCCGGAGCGACCGGACGACTCCCGGGCGGACACGTCACCGCAGAAGGCCCGTTCCCTCCGTGTGTTCTCCGGGCGCCGGGTCCCCGGCCCGCCGGCCGGCCGACAGCACCACGGCCGTGGTCGGCAGGTCCGGCGCGTCACGTGCGGTCAGCACACCGAACCCGGCATCGGGGAAGAACAGCTCCGCCTCCCGTTCGACGAAATCCAGGGTGACGGGTGCGGGTGACGCCACCTCCACGGCGTGGAGGACGCCGGCGTCGTCGTACTCGAGGAACTCGAAGAAGCCGTCACCGCGCTCTTCACCGTCCCCGTGTCCGCCCGCCGCCGTGACGTACATGTCCGTCAGGGTGGCGGCGGCGGCGCGCCGGAAGGCGGAGTCCGGCGCGCCTCGGGCCGCCCGTACGGTCGCCCGTGTCTGCCCGAAGCGGGCACCGGGTACGCCGACGCGCGGAAATATCTCCACGTACCGCCCGAATCTCCTCTGATGTCCGCTCTGTTCCGTCAGCCGATCGCGATGCGCGGGTTCGCGGACGGCTTGATCCAGCCCATGAACCGCTCCATCGTCGCGCGCGGCACCGACACACAGCCGGCGGTGGCGCCGCTGCCGTTGACGTGCAGGAAGATCCCGGCGCCCCGGCCGGGGGTGGCCGGCCAGCGGTTGAAGTTGATGACCAGGGCCTTGGCGTACTGCGTCGGGTAGTTGATCAGGTGCTCGCTGCCGCGGTCGCCGGACTCGGTCAGCGGGAAGTCCGCGCCCGCCTCGGTGTGCATCGAGTTGTAGAACTTCGACTCCGGGTCCTGGACCCACCAGTGGCTGTCGTTGACCTTCGTGTACGGCATGGCGGTGCCGCTCGACTCGACACCGAAGCCCTCGGTGATCGTGTAGGTGCCCGTGGGGGTGGTGTACGTGTTCTGCCGGCGGGTGGCGCCGTCGGTCACCCCGTTCGACCCGACACGTCCGGCGCTCGTCGAGAACTGCGCCTTCCAGCCGGCGGAGCCCTTCTGCCAGGCGGTGACCGTGGCGTACGAGCCGCCGGCCTTGACCGTGATGACCTGGGTGGCGTTGCCGACGTTCACGGGCACGGGGAAGTTCGGCGTGGAGGGCGCGGCGGGCTCGTCGCCGGAACCGCTGCCCGGGCCCGCGTTGCCGCCGCTCGTGGACGTGGCCTTCGGGGCCGTGCTGCCGGACGCCTTGGCCGAGGCGGAGGACGAGGCGGAGGCCGAGGGTGACGCGGAGGCGGACGGGGAGGCAGAGGCGGAGACGGAGGCGGACGCGCTGGGCGAGGCCGAACCGCCCGTCACCTCCTTGTCCCCCTGCGCCGCCGCACCGGTCGAGGCGGGGGCGGCGGAGCCGGCCGGCTCCTCTCCCCCACCACAGGCCGACACCAGCGACATCACGCCGACCAGGGCGAGCGCGGACGAGAACTTGAAGGAGGAGCGCAGCACGGGATGATCCTTGGCTCGTCGGAACGGCGCGGCAGCACGTCACCGCGCCTCAAGGCTGGCCGGTTATACATCGCCGCCCCGGCCGAAAACCAGGCGACAGACATTCCGGGCACACGTCGTTCGAGGGGCGCGGGCCCCCGCCGTCGGGACGGCTCAGCCGCGCAGGTCCGCGGGGAGCTCGATCCTGCCGTCGTACGCGCCCTGGTTCTCCGTGGTCACCTGCTGCTCGAAGGCCATGTCCTGCCCGTTGTACGGAATCAGGAAACCGAAGGCGAGGCGGTGACTCTTGATCCGGTACGTCTTCGCGTCCAGGACCAGCACCTCCTCCAGGCCGGAGAGGCTCAGCCGCGCGTCGTCCACCGGGATGCCGGCCTCGCGCAGCTGCTCGGCCGTGGGTTCGAACTCGCGCTTCGCCTTCTTGGCCCACGCTCGCTGCTGGACGGCGCTCAGCTTCTGCTTGCCGCTCGTGACCCGGAGTTCGACCGTGCCGCCGCCGTCCGCCTCGGTCACCTTCACGTCGCCGCCGGGGGCCTGCGCGTACATCCGGAACTCGTCGATGACCGCGATCGGGTCGTCGGCCTTGTTCCGCATCTCCGGATCGGCGGGTGACACGGCCTTCCACTCGGCCGAGTCCTCCTTGAGATGGCCCTCTTCGCCGACGACGTACAGCTCCTCGGTCTTCTTCTTGCCCTTGCTGCTGGTGCTGACGCCCTGCGAGTGCAGCGCCGCCCGTCCGACGGCCCGCTGGATCGTGCCCTCGTAGGTCGCGGCACTCTTCCGACCCTGGGACGTCAGCCCCTCTTCCCCTTTCACGGAGAAGGACCAGGCGGACTCCTCCGCCATCGCCTTCTCGGCGAGGTCGATGAAGTCCTCCGCCGTCTCGGGCGCCTTGGCCGGCGCGGGCGTCGCGGACGACTGCGCCGCCGCCTCGGGGCTCCCCGCCGCGGTCGGCTCGTCCGCCTCCGCGGCGCACGCGGCCAGGGCGAGCGAGAGCGGGAGCACGAGCAGGGCGGCACTCCGGATGGGGCGGGTTCGCATGGGCGGTTCCTTACGTCGCGACGGGGCGCGGACTGTACAACAGCTCCCGCCGCTTGATCATCCCGACGGACATTCCCTGTATCCCCCTTCGAGAGCGTCACACTTCGAGAGCGTCACGTCAGGTGGATCTTCAACTGCTCGTTGTGGGAGCGACCTTCCCGACGGTGCCCCGGATCTCGGCTCCGACCGGGAAATCCCGTCTCGTATCGGACCACACGGGTGTCACGACGGCGACTCGCTCTCGTAGCTCTCGAACCAGTGGGTGCCGAAGTACCGGGCCGTCGAGAAGGGATGCTCCCGTTCGGTGAGCATCCGGTGGACGAACTCGGCGGTCGTGCCGTCGAACCGGACCCACGAGTCGGGGACGTCCTCCGTCACGAGCACGGGCCACCGGTCGGGGTCGGGGTCCTCCGTGAGCCAGTAGAACCCGTGCGCCTGCTCCGTACTCCCCCACTGCAGCAGCCCGCCCGGCACCGGATACACCTCGTACGGCCTCCACAGCTCACTGCCGCGCGTCCTGGCCCACTCGCCCAGCCACTCGGTGTGCCGGACGATGTCCGCGCCCGCGGTGGAGGCATCAGGCGTCTGGAGTGCGAGGAAGCCGTCGAACGCGCCGGTGCCGAAGATCTCGGCCAGTTGCTTGTAGTCGCTCGGCAGCGCCGTCCCGAGCCGGTTCTCGACCGCCGCCCAGTCGAACGTCCGCGGCCGGCTCGTGTCCCACCCCGTGACGGCGACGACCCCGTCCACCCAGGACGTCAGCTCCGCCGTCCGCGCCGCAGGGTCCTCCCGTTCGGCCACGAGCGCCACGAGACGGACGTCGTCCCCCGCCCGCGCGCTGCCGCACCCGATCCACCGGTCCGCGAACGCCCATCCGCGCATCTCCACGATCCGCTCGCCGAACGGGGCCAGCAGCGGGAGCCCGGTCCGCGCGGTCACCGTCGGATCGGCGAACCCACCCATGGCGAGGTTCCGCGGCCGGCCGTACCGCCCGCCGAGCGCCTCTTGGAGAGCGGGAAGGCCGATCGCCTCCGAGGGCGCCAGGCATACGTGCCCAGCAGGGTGCCCCGGCGTAGCGCAGTCGAGGTCACCCGTCCCCGGGGCGGCCACCCGGTGCACCACTGACAGGAGTTCGTCCAGATCGTGCGCACGCTCTTCCCGCTCTTCCATGGCGGACATTGAAACGGATGCCGCCGACACCTGCCCCGGCCGCGCGATGATGTCGCCCGTGACGAACAGCGCGGACCTGACCCCCGCCCGGATACCGGGCTACGACGGCGGCCCTCTCACCCACCGCCCCGAACTCCTCGACGAGCGGCTGTTCTGGCTCGGGCACCTCTCCTCATGCGCACAGAGCAGCGAGGACGCCCAGGAGTTGCTGCTCGGCGCGGACTACGACGCCGCGGGCGAGTTCTACGCCGTGCTGCACAAGCGTGCCGACTGGCCGACGTTCACCGTCCCGCTGGCGGCGGGCCACCGCCTGCACGTCGTCATCCGCACCTTCGAGGACGACGCCGGTACCGACTACCTGCTGCACCACCCCGACTGGGAACGGGCCGAACTCCTCGCCGTGGACGACGGGCACTTCATGGGTCCCGCCCTGTCCTGGCCCGAGCTGACCGCCGCGGCGGACAACGGCCTGCCGGGCGGCTCCACCACCGATCCGGACGCCCGGCTGCTGCTCCTGCTGCCCGCACTGGGCGACGACGACCTGCCCGACGACGCGGTCGAGCGCCTGACGACCGCCCTACGAGCGCTGGTCGGCGTTGAGGACCCCGAGGCGGTCGCCGCCGCGCTCCTGGAGAGCCAGGGCCCGCCCGGCGACGCGACCTGGACCACGATCGGGGACGGGGTCCGGGTCAACCACGGCTCGTACTCCTACCGGAATCCCGCCAACGGCTTCGCCCTGCCGCCCGCCCGGCTGGCCCGGGTCTCCGCCGCGCTCGCCCCCTGACCGCCACGCCGCCAGCTCGCACCACACCGTCTTGCCACCGGGTCCCTGGCCCACGCCCCACCGCAGGGTCAGCGCGTCGAGCAGCACGAGACCCCGGCCCGACTCGTCGTCGGCTGAGGCTGTCCCGCACATGACGGGCAGCGCACGCGGGTCGGGATCGGTGACCTCCAGTCGCGTACGGCCGGTGTCGCACGACACCCGGACCGTCACCGGCGTGCCCTCACCGACGTGGCGGATCACGTTGGTGACGAGCTCGGTCGCGCAGAGCTGGAGGTCGGCGTCGCCGTAGTCGCGCAGGGCGCGGCGCACGCCCGACACGGCGGCCGGGGTCGCGAGCAGCTCCAGCGTCAGGGGTGGCCGGCTCATCACACGACTCCCTTGCGGAGGGCGGCGACCAGCGTCCGGGCGGTCAGCAGGTTGCAGTTGCCGAGGGCGATCAGCGGCCGTGCCGGGTAGCGGGCGGCGAAGGTCGGCAGGTCGACGCGGAGGGACGGGAGCGTGATGCCGTGCTCGGCGAGGACGGCGCGGAGCTCCTCGGCGCAGTCGTCGGCTTCGGAGTGGTCGTACATAGGTGGGTTCACACCTTCCAGTGCGCTGGGTGACGAACTGCTCACAGCGTGGTGCCGGGCCGCGTAGCGTGAAAGAGGTTCGGGATCCCGGCCCTGAACTGCACGTATGCGCGGTGCAGTTGGTACGGGCCGGGGAACCGCGGGAAACGTGCGGTACACGGCACCAGGGACGGTGGGCGATGGGGCAGCGTAAGGACATCGACGGCTCGGCGGGCGTCCCGACCTTCTACGGCAGCGAGTTGCGGTGGAAACGGGAGGAAGCGGGGCTGACCCTCCAGCAGTTGGTCGAGGGCAGCTTCTACGGCCCCAGCCACCTCAGCGAGATCGAACGCGGCACGCGCCGGATGCCGGCCGAACTGGCCGAGCACGTGGACCGGGTGCTCGGCACGGACGGCTTCTTCCGGCGGCGCTGCGAGGACGTGCGGCGGGCGAAACGGCGGGGCCACGCGAGCTACTTCGAGCGGGTGCTGGAGGCGGAGAAGCACGCGGAGACCATTGAGGAGTGGTGCCCGACGCTGATCCCGGGTCTGCTGCAGACGGACGCGTACGCGCGGGCGGTGGTGCGCGCGACACATCCTCTTGCCCCGGACGAGGAGGTGGAGGAGAAGGTCAGCGCCCGTCTGGCACGCGCCCGCCTCTTCGAGGACAACCACAAGACCCCGATGTACTGGGCGATCCTGTCCGAGTCGCTGCTGCGCCAGCCGATCCTTCCGCCGGACCAGACAGCCGAACAACTCGAGCACATCGCGGCGCTGGCACGCCGCCACCGGATCGTTCCCCAGATCCTTCCGTGGAACTGCGGGGCGCACCCTTTCATGCTCGGCACGGCCAAGGTCATGACCTTCCCTGACGCCCCTCCCCTCGTCTACACGGAGGCACTGCACAGCGGGGACACCATCGACGATCCGGCCCTCGTGAAGGAGTACCGCCGGTCGTACGATTGGCTCAGGGCCGCCGCACTGCCACCGGAGGCGTCCCTCGCCCTGATCGAGGAAGCGGCTGAGGATGACCGACATGGCAAGCAGCGGGATTGACTTGAGCACCGCCGTCTGGCGCAAGAGCAGCTACAGCAACGGCAGTGGCGGCGACTGCGTCGAGGTCGCGGAGGCGTTCCCCGGCGCGGCCGCCTGGCGCAAGAGCACGTACAGCAACGGCGACGGCGGGGACTGCGTCGAGGTGTGCGACGCCCACACCGGCGTCGTCCCCGTCCGCGACTCCAAGGTCCCGAGCGGCCCGGTCCTCACGGTCACGTCCCCGGCCTGGACCGCCTTCGTCATGTCCCTCAAGTCGCCCGCCACCGCGTGACGCAGCCGGTGGGCGTCGGCCTTTCGACGCCGACCGGCTCACCTCGCCTGCCCGAACCTTGCCGAGGGACCAGCACGAAACGTCCCGCACCAAGGCGGTTACCCTCTGCTGGCCCGCCCGGCCGTCGGGTGGCGAGGAAAGGGCGTTCATGCGGCAGCGGAGAGCGGGAAGCGGCCTGAGAGTCGCGGCCTGGGTGCTCGTACCACTCGGGCTGGGCCTGATGCTGGGTGGCATCGGGTACACCTGGACGAACTACGAAGGCGCCACCGTCATGAGCGAGGCGATGACGCCCACGTACCGTCCGGGCGAGCGGCTGCTCATCGAGCGCACGGAAGCGGGCGAGATACGCAGGGGCGACGTCGTACTCGTCGATGTGCCCGACCGGTATCAGGGCAGGCCGGTCCTCCAGCGGGTCATCGGCGTCGGCGGCGATCACGTGGTGTGCTGCGACGGGGGCCGGATCACGGTCAACGGGAAGCCGGTCGACGAACCGTATGTGATGCGCGGTGAGGTGAACGCCGGGGCCGCGGAATACGACGTGACAGTGCCGGACGGGCGGCTGTTCCTGCTGGGCGACCACCGCGGGAACTCCAACGACTCGCGTTTCTTCCTCGGCGAGCAGTCGGGCAGCGTCGCGGCATCCGGAGTGCACGGGCGCGTGCAGAACGATTCCACCGTGCCGGTGGTGACAGCGGCACTCGGCATTCTCGGGGTCGTGATGGCCCTGGTCGGGACGGGCCTGGGGATCGGGGCGTACGTGGCCGGGCGCCGTGCCCGGCCGCCGGTCGAGGCTGTGTCACCGTGGCCTGCGGCCTGAGCCCGGCCCCTTCGGCCCGTCCCGCGTGCCGCTGTTCACGGAACGTGCGGCGCGACGAACGGGCTCGGCACCTGCGTCCAGGCGACCCAAGGCCCCCCGACACGCACTATCGGTTCCCCACGACATGCAAAATCGCCTCGGCATCCGCCGTGCGGTCCGCCAATTCCCCGGCGGTCCTGACGTCCTCTGCCGGCATGCCGCGTGCGATCCGCAGCGCTTCGTGGAATCCGTCCCCGTTGCCCCGGTGCATCATCTGCAGAAGCCAACGCACGGCTTGGACCCTGTCCTCCGCCGTCCCCAGACCGGCCTCGTATCTGGCGGCGACCACCCACATCGCAGGAACGTGCCCCGCCTGCGCGGCAGTCAGGTACCACCGGAAGGCGTCTTCTTCCTCGTCCCGAGCGTTGTACTGGTCGGCGAGCAGCGCACACGCCTCCGGAACACCGGCATCAGCGGCCTGCCGAAGACGGGCCAGGAAATCCCTCGCATTCCGCCGCATCCCCAGACCGTCACGTGCCGCCAGTGCCATGTTGTAGGCGCAGTACCCGTCACCGAGTTCCGCACCTCGTCGGAACCATTCATTGGCTTCCGAGCGGTTCGCCGTCGTACCCATGCCCTCCGCGAGCATGAAGCCAAGACCACGCATACCTTGAGCATTTCCGGACAGTGCAGCACGACGGAACAAGGACAATGCACGCTCGTGCTGCGTACCGAATGCGAGGTGAATTCCACCCAGTAGCGCATTGGCTCCGGCACCCTCTGTCGGATCGTCGAGCAATCCTTCCAATGCGGGAGTGATCTGCTCCAACCGCACCCCCGCTTCCCTTGAACCCAGTCGGAAAGCGTGCACGAACCAGTTTCCCGCTGTCACCGGATCGGCACCCTCGAGTGCAGCCTCGCCGCGCGCAATCATCGACGAAACAGAATGACCGACGGGAAACCCGCGCCTCTCTTCCATGAGCCTGCCCACCCCATACTTTTAATTCAATAAATCTGGATCGACATAATACAGTACGACAAAAACGGGTGGTACGGCCTGATTTCAGACCGTACCACCCGGTGGATCAACCGCTACATCCAGGCAGGATAATTCATCGCATCCCACTGTCCGTTCGGACGGAAGATGTTGATGACATCCGGATCGGACACATAGAACGTCTTACCGAGGCTCTTGGCCTTCTGCTGGAACGCACTGATGCAGTCGTCACACATGGCGCGATTCACAGAGATCGCGTCGGCCCCCGGATTCAGGGCCGAGGCCTGCTTCTCCGCATGAGACAGGGCAGCCGCACCTTGACCCCCGGCGTTGTCCAGGAACCCGTTGGCCTTCTGCACGTAACCATGCGGAGACAGGTCGTTCAGGACCTGCTGGGGCATAGCCCGCTGGTATCCCTTGGGAATATCGGCCGAGAAGCCACTCGCCGCCTTCACGCCTCCCGCATCGGCCGCCGTCTTCTTGGGGTCGAGCTTGGGGAAGGTCACCTTGTTCGGATGCGGCGCGGCACGCAGCGCATCCGCAGTCGGGCAACCGGCGTTGTGGACGAGTACCGCTGCCGAGCCGGCCACCACGAAGTACGTGTGCTGACCGTCGACAGTGAGGTTGTGGACGCGCTGGCCCCGACGGGTCTCGTCGACAGCCGTGACCTGGACCCAGGTACCGGCCGAGGTCTGGAGCCACATTCCGGGCTCGAGTTCCTCGGCGTTGACCCACCTGCCGAAGTCCGGCACCCAGAACGGGTGCTCGTCCGTGGCGGTGATGGTCTCGGGCTGGGCGTCTCCATCCTTGCCGTCGGGGTCGACGGTGAGGGTGACCAGGTGCTTGACACCGCTGTGGCTGCGGGTGTCGGTGACCTCACGCGCTTGCAGATCGCCGGTCTCCGGGTCGGAGGCCAGGACGTACTCGCCCTCCTTCAGGTCCTCGATGTTCTTCGTGGACCCGTCGGCCATCAGCACCTTGGTGCCCGGCTCGAAGCTGTTCTTCTTCGACGGGACCGGGCAGCTGGCTCCTTGCTTCTGCGGGGCCTTGCCGTCGGCCTTGGCCTTGGGCTTGGGCTTCGACTTGGGCTTGGGCGCCGGCGCCTTGGCGGCGTTGCTCCCGCCCTTGACCGCGTCCGCGGCCTTCGCGCCCTTCTTGGCGTACTTGGCCGCCGTCGCCGCCGCGCCCACGCCGGGAATCGCCGCCGCCATCGACAGTGCCGCGTCCGCGTAGTTGCCCTCGGCTGCGTACCACACGCCGTTGGCCACATCCGCGACCTCGCCGATCACCGGCACCATGCCCGCCACGTCCAGGGCCGCGTGGCCCACGTCCGAGAGGGAGATGTCGATGCCGAAGAGGTGGCCGTCGAGCTCCACGAAGGAGATCGGGTTGCCGCCGGCGAACGCGTAGCGGTTACCCGTGTACGGGTCGGTCGCCAGGCCCATGTCGTCCAGCGCGCCGCCGTACATGTCACGCGTCAGGAACCGGTTCAGGCCCGGGTCGTAGTTCCGGAAGCCCATGTCGTACGTACCGGAGCCGTCGTCGTGACGTGCCGCGTTGTAGCGGTAGTCGTTGTACTGCTCCTTGTCCGGGTTCGCAGCGTCCGGCTTGTCCGCGCCGGTGAACTGCTTCTCGTCGTCGGAGCCGTACGCCGAGTACCCGTACGTCGCCCGGGTGTTGCCGTCGGCCTTGGTGATCGCCTCCACATCACCCTTGGGGTGGTAGAGGAACTGCGAGTACTCCTTCGTCGCATCGGTGTTGTGCTTGATCTGGGTCAGCTTCTGGCCCCACGGGCTGTACTGGTAGGACTTGGTCGCCTTGCCGGCAACCTCCTCCCGCAGCACCTTCGACTCCATGCCCAGGTACGTGAAGAGCGTCGTCTTCCCGCCCGTCCCGGACGTGGTCTCCTGCGCCGTGCGGTCGAACGCGTCGTACACGTACGACGTCGTCTTCGCCGACGCACCCGTACCCGCCGTGTGCTTGGCGATCCGGTCGAAGCCGTCGTAGGTGTACTTCTCCCGCACCGACCCGTTCGACGAGACCGTGTCCAGGCGGCCCAGCGGGTCGTAGTTGTACGTGGAGGCGACACCGGCCGCGGACGTCTTCAGCAGACGGTTGCGGTCGTACGTCGACGTGGAGGTGACCCCACCCACGGCCTGTTCGACGATGTTGGAATTGCCGTCGTACTTGTACGTCTCCGTACCCGCCGCGTCACCGGTCTTGGTGACCGTCTTGATGCGGTCCTGCGGGTCGTAGGCGAACGTCGACACGGTGTCCAGGTAGTCCGCCGCGTTGTCGGCGTTCATGACCTTGGACGTGTCCTTGGAGCGGTTCCCGTTCGGGTCGTACTCCAGGTCGTGCGAGGCGACGACGGTGCCGGTGCTCTTCTTTTCCACCTGCGACTTGACCGCGCCGTTGAGCCAGTAGGCGTAGTCGACGGTGTTGCCGTTCGGCTTCGTCTGCTTCAGCGGCTGACCGCGGTCGGTGTAGGTGAAGGTGCTGATCTGCTGGTTGCCCGCCGTCGGCGAGTCCGCGTTCGTGATCTTGTTGATCATGTCGCGGACGTCGTACTCGGCCTTCGTCCACGTCACGTCGTGCGTGGTCTCCACCGGGTTGCCGTTGACGTCGTAGGCCAGCGCGGTCGTGTTCTTGACCGTCGTGCCGAGCTTCTCCTCGACCTTCGCGAGCTGGTTGAGCTCGTCGTAGGTCATCGCGTAGGCGTCGGCCTTCGCGCCCGGCGAGAGGTCCTTGACCTCGGCGAGCAGACCGTTGACGTCGTACCGGTAGGTGAAGTCCTTCTTCTCGTTGTCGGTCTCGCCCGTGTTGGAGCGGACGAGCTTCAGACCGTCGGCGACGACCGTGCCGTCGGCCAGGTCGGACAGCGTGACCTTCTGGGTGCCGGACTCCGTGAAGGAGTACGAGCCCAGCGAGACCCACTCACCGGACCGTGTGGTCTGGTTGACGGGCTTGGTGACCTCACCCGACGCGTGGGTGATCTTGAACGGTGCGTTGGTCGCCGCTCCGGACACGTCACCGTGCCGGACGAAGACCTCGTACGTACCGTCCTGCGGGATGTTGAGCTGCCAGGTGAACGAGTCAGCGCCGGTGCCCTTGGGATGGGTGCGGACGTCGTAGCCCCACTGGCCCATGGCCTGGGAGGCGTTCCAGCTGCCCTGCGTCGCCGTGTTGTTGACGTCGGTGGAGTCGACGACCACGACGTGGTTGCCGACCGGGATGCCGTCGTCGGAGCGCGCCTTCTGGTTGCCCGAGGGGTAGAAGTCCCACGTCATCGTCCGCTGCGACGAGCCGCCGGCCGAGGTCAGCGTGTTCTTCGTCTGCTGGCCGAGCGCGTTGTAGTCGTACGACGTGGTGATTTCGAACGGGTCCTTCGCGGACTTCGTCCACCCGTTGTCGTAATAGGTGTACTGGGTGTCGTTGCGGACCGTCTGCCCCTGCGACGGCGGCGCCGAGACGCGCTCCAGCTGGCCCACCGAGTCGTAGAAGAAGAAGGTCTTGTCCGGGGTGCCGTAGTCGGCGTCACCGGAATCGAACGGGCGGAGCTGCTCCTTCACCCGGTTCAGCTCGTCGTACACCGTCTCCGACGTGAAGTCGGTCGCGTCGTCCGTGGTCGCGACGCCGCGCGGGCTGATCTCCTTCGTCCGGTTGCCGACCTCGTCGTACTCGAAGCGGGTCGTCCGGTAGGTGATGACACCGGAGCCGTCCTTCGAGTACGGGACCTTGATCTCCTTGACCAGGCCGCGCCGGTCGAAGAGCGTCTCGCTCGTGTTGCCCTCGGCGTCCGTCGCCTTCGGCGAGCGGCCGTCGAGGTCGTACTCGACCGTGGTGAACTTGCCGGCCGCGTCCGTCGTCCTCGTGACCCGGTGGTTCAGGTCATAGGCGTACTTCGTCGTGAAGTCGGCGGGGTCGGTGGTGGCGTTCTTCTTCGGGTCGACGACAGTGACGATGTTGCCGACGCTGTCGTACTCGCTGGAGACCTTGTCACCCTTGGCGTTGACCACCGAGACGGGCTGGTAGATCTCGTCGTAGGTGTAGGTCGTGGTGTAGTCGCCGACCGTGGCCGTCAGGTTGCCCTTGGGCTCGGTGACGGTCTTGACGTTGCCGACCTTGTCGTACGTCGTGGTCGTGCGCCGCTCGGGGTCCGTCGTGACGTCCTTGGGCGCGAGCGAGGCGGTGACCTGGTCGGCCGCGTCGTACACCGAGGAGGACTCGGCGCCGCTCGGCGTGAAGACCTTCAGCAGGTTGTTGTTGGCGTCGTACTCGGGCGCCGGGGTGGTGATGTAGACCCCTGCCGCCTGGTCCTTCGGCTGCTTCTGCTCCAGCGGACGGCCGAAGTAGTCGTAGGACTGGGTGACCTTGGCGCCCTTGGCGTTGACGACCTCCTTGGTGTTGCCGCGCTCGTCGTAGACGAAGTTCGTGGAGTTGTTCAGCGCGTCCGTGATCTTCGTCGGGTAGCCGTGCGGCCCGAAGCCGGAGTACGTGGTGGCGTGGCCGTTCGCGTCGGTCTGCTTGGCGGGCTGGCCGTACGCGTCGTACTCGGTGGTGGCGGTGTAGTCACCGGCCGTCGCGGACGCGACGCCCTCCGGGTCCGTCACCGACGTCTGGTTGCCGAACTGGTCGTAACCGAACTCCCAGACGTTGCCGAGCGGCGAGGTCTTGCGCCACAGGTCGGCGGAGTAGCCGTCGATCCGCGTCGTGTACTCGAACTTCGTCGCCTTGTCGGGGTACGTGGCCGGGTTGCAGTAGTCGGTCGGGTTGAACTGCGTCCAGGACTTGGTGACCTCCGCGTCCCACGTCCGCAGCGGGTAGCCCGTCTTCGGGTCGTAGCAGGACGCGGTCCTGGCGCCGTTGGCCTGCTCCGTGTAGACGACGTTGTTGTCCGCGTCCCAGCTCAGCTTGGTGGTCTGTGCCTTGGCGTTCGTCATCTGCACGGGACGGCCGAAGTCGTCCAGGACGTGATCGGTCGCGCGCAGTTCGGCATCGGTGACCTTGGTGGCGGTGAACTTCGGGTTCGCCGCGTCAGGCTTGTAGGCGAAGTTCGTGGTGAAGTTCCGACGATCGGTGATCGTCTGGGTCCACCAGTGGTACTTCGGGTCGTCGCCCTCCCTCGGGTAGTAGTACGCCAGGGAGGTGGCGTTGCCCCGCGGGTCGGTCGCCTTGACCAGCTTGACGTTCTTGTTTCCCTGTGTGGCGTCGTACGTCAGGCCGAAGACCTTCGGCTGCGAGGAGTTCTCGCCGTCGACGATCCGGCCGAGCAGACCCTTCTCCGTGTAGTAGAAGGTGATCTTGCGGCCGGAGATGTCCGTCATGGACTTCACGTGGTCGTAGATCTTCGAGTTGGTCAGATTGGTGCCGCTGACCTTCGCGCCCGTGGCGTCGATGTACTGGTAGGTCGCGTCACCCTTCTTGTAGTAGTCGAGGGTGAGCGACTGCCGGCCGGCCGGGTCCGTGATGTAGGTCAGGAACTTGGTCGGCTTGTTGTTGGACTTGCGCTCCTCGTACGTGAACGTCTGCGTGTTGCCGTCGTTGTCGACGGCCGACGTCATGTAGCCGTCGCAGCCGAACAGGAACCGCGTGCCGTCCGGGCGCGTGAGCGTCCAGGCGTCCGGGACCGGGTCCTTGGTCGGCCTGCAGTCCAGCCCCGCCTTGGCGGCCAGCTTGAAGTGGACGCCGGCCGGTGCCTTCCACACGCTGTTGGTGGCGTCCCAGCGGAAGACGTGCGTGGTGCCGTCGCCGTCCGGGAGCCGCACCTCGGTGGGGTTGGGGTTCGGGTGGAAGTCCAGCGGCGCGCCGAGGCGCGTCGGACCGGAGACCTGAGCCGACCAGCCGTGGCCGAGGACGGTGTCAGAGGTGTCCAGGGTGTTGTAGGCCAGGCGCGCGAAGGTGTTGAGGCCGCGGCCCGGATTGTTGATGGCGTTGTACTGCCACACGCCGTTTCCGGACGCCAGGTTGTTCATGAAGGACGACCCGGCGCCGGTGTTCTTACCGGTGTACGAGTAGAACTTCTCCAGGCCCAGCGTGTTGGACGTCGGGTCCTCCACCGCCACGTTCTGCTTCAGCGAGGGGATGCCGCCCGTGCCGGCGGAGAGCCAGGTGCCGTCGGCGATCTTGCGGACGTCCCAGCCGAGCACGTACTCGTTGCGCTTGTTGCCGGAGTCCGAGTTGATCGGGGTAGCGACCTGCGCCTGGATGGTGGCCGACTTGCCCGGCAGCAGGGCCGGGATCGGCGTCTCCAGCTGGTTGCCGCCGGTGGTCACGTCCGTGCCGTCGGGCAGCTTCCAGGTGTAGGACAGCTCACGCTCACCCGCGGCCCACGCCGAGGACGTGGTGTTGGTGACCGTGAACTCCACCGTGTAGGTGGTGTTCGGGGTCATCCGGGACGGGGTGGTCGGCGCGTAGTACGTGTCCTCCGTCGTGGAGTCGACGTAGATCACGCGCAGCAGCGGGCGCAGCTGCGGGTCGGGCGCGGCGGAGGACAGGAAGATGGAGCGTTCCTGCGGGCCCGCCGTCGTCTCGTCCTTCAGCTTGATCAGGGTGCCCTTGTTGCTGGTGGGCGTCTTGACCCAGCTCTGGGTGAGGGACGTGGCGTCCCACCAGTGGCGGCCGAGGTCGGTGTTGAAGGCCGGCACGTAGTCGGAGACGACCGAGGAGTGGTCACCGCCCGCCGTGGTCCACGCGGTGGTGGAGTTGGCGTTGTTCCAGGTGGCCTGGGTCTCGGTGAAGTCCCGGGTCAGGCCGTGGAGGTTGTACTGGGCCTTGGTCGTGCCGGTGCGCTCGGTGAGCGTGGACCACAGGAAGACCCGGCTCTCGAGCACCGTGGCGGTCGTCGGGATCGTGGTGGTGGGCCACTTGATCACCGAACGGGTCTTGCCGTACGTACCCGAGTTGTTGCCGACCGTCAGCCAGTCCTGGCCGAGGGTGCCCTGCTCGATGGTGTTCAGGTTGGTCGTCGGCTTCAGTGAGGACAGCGTGGTGTCGGTGACACCGGCGCCGGCCTGGATGAGCCGCATGGTGCGGCCGGCCTTGGGGACGCCCACGACGCGGGTCGGGGAGCCCAGCACCTGGCCGTCGGCCGTCTTGACCGCGATCTGGTAGTAGTACGACTTGCCGATCTCCGCGCTGCTGGAGTCCGGTGTCGGGACCGCGGTGGTGTCCGTGTAGGTGGTCGCCGCCTTGTCGATCGGCGCGATCAGCGTCGCGGCCGAGGGCGTGAACACCTGCTGCGTGGAGCGGTGCAGCTGGTACTCGGCGATGTCGAGGTCCGCGTCACCGGTGGTGTTCTTGTACGCCGCCCAGGACAGCTCCGGACCGGTGCCGTGCACGACGGTCGGCGAGTTCAGCGAGGTGCCGACCTTGCCGAAGGTGACCGTCAGGCGCGGGACGGTGGACGTCTCGCCGCCGTAGTCGTAGTCCCCGGCCTCGTACTGCGGACCGCCGAGCGGCGCGGTGGAGGTCTCGTTCACGGCCTTGATCACGAAGCCGTAGTTGGGCGAGGTGCCCGAGACCCACTTCTGGACGGTGTCGCCGACCCGGAAGTTGTGCCACTGGTTGTACTCGCCGATGTCCTTGCGGATCTGCGCCGGGTTGACCAGCCGGACGCCGTCGGCGATGGTCCGCTTCGTGGAGTCACCGGTGTCACCGAGGACGATCTTGCCGGCGTTGCCCTTGGCGAAGTCGATCTGCGTGGTGCCCAGCTGACGCCAGCCGGTCGTCCCCGTGGCCTGGTTGACCGTGAAGTTCGCGGCAGGCTCGGCCGACGTCACGGTGTACGGCGCGGCCGTCGCGCCGTCCGTCTGCACGGGGGTGTGGACCTCGACCTTGTAGTCGGCGGCCTCGGGTACCTGCGGCTGCCAGGTGTACGACTCACCGGTCGCGGTGTTCTTGTTGTACGCGTAGTCGCTCGCGTGGCCGGTGCCGGTGACCCGCGGCCACTCACCGACCGCGGCCGTGCCCGCGTCACCGTCGTCCATCAGGACCGTGGTCGCCGACTGCTCGCCCACGAACGTGCTGGTCTTGTCCCACGTCGCCGTGGTCTCGTCCCACGCACCGGTCGCCCGGCGGACCTCCACGTCGACGTTCGTCGAACCGGAGGTGTGGACCTGGTCGAAGTACATCGACAGCTGGGCGGTGTCGATCTTCGAGCCCGCCGGGATCTCGTCCAGCGGGAACTTGATCAGCGACCGGGCGATGCCCGTGCTGCTGGTCTTGCCCGCCGACATGTCCCACGTGCTGTTGAAGTTCGTCGTCGGCGCGTCCGAGCGGACCATGACGTCCTGCGACTGGGTCGGCGACGGCGCGATCGTGATCGTCGGGTCGATCACCACCGGGTACTGCCGCTCCGGCGCCGCCAGCCACTTGGCGTCAGGAGTGACGGTCAGCCGCCACTGCTTGCCGTGCCGGGACAGCTCCTGCGACACCTTCGCGCTGTAGGACGTGCCGTACGGGGACGCCTTGTCCTTCTTCGCGTCCGTCATGAACGCCGGCGGGATCACCAACACCGGGTTCGCCGGGTCCTCGCCGAACAGGGCGATCGAACCGTCGCCGCGTTCCCTCGGCTCCAGCCCGCCCGCGTCCAGCGTGAACACGAACTTCGCCGGCGTCTTGGGTGGTCCGGCCAGGGTGATGTTCTCCTTCACCCGGCCCGCACCCACCTGGTACGACACATCCGCACCGGACGCCAGGCCCTTGTAGGTGACCGTGTCGCCCTTCGCGGACGGCGCGACGCCCTTGGCCGCGCCTTCCAGACCGAGCACGACCGCCTGGCCGGAGGCCGTCTCGAATCGCACCAGCTTCGAGGCGTCCGAACCGAACCAGCTGCGGCCGGTGTTGGTCGTGTTCGCGAAGTCGAAGCCCTGCGCGTCCGACGCACGCACCGTCGTGTCGATCGGCTTCCACGACGAACCCGACCGGTACGACACGGGCTTCGCCGACAGCTCGGCCTCCACCCGCCCGTCCGACATCTGCCAGAACCGCGCCTGCGGTGTGCGTCGCTCCGCCAGCTCCTTGACCCGCTGGGCCGGCGGCAGCTTCTCGCCCTTCGGCAGCTTCTCCCGGCTCGGTATCTCGAGCTTTCCACCGACCGGAGGCTTCGCATCCTCCTTCTCGTCCTCGTCGGAGAACCAGCCCGCTATGGTGTCGACAACGCCCTTGCCGTCGTCCTTTTCGGGCCCTGATGACGGGGCCGCATAAGCGACCTGCGGCAGCAGCGTTCCCGCCACCGCCGACACCACCAAACAGGAGATATATCTCCTGTATGGAACTTTCACGTCATTACCTTTCCGCGCTGCGGGCCGAATCCCCGCACGCGGAAGAGGTCCCGCACACGGAAAAGCGGCACGCCGAGTAAGCCCCATCGGGGGTTTCCGATGCAGCCTGAATCCGTGCCGCTCTTCTGCACGCGAGCAGGCATCTGACCAGCTCACGAGCGCGGCAGGGGATTATTGATCAACGAAGTGACGCCACGTCAAGCCGACGGACATTCGGGGCAAGACACGAACCCCCGGCCGCTTCGCCCCTTTTGACCGGTCGCTCGCGCGGCGTACCGCGCGTGGTGTATAACCGCCCGGTTCGACGCCATCCGATTCAGCCGCCTATCCGAAAGCCGAGCCCCGCTCATGTCATCCAAGGAATCCACGGAAAGCGCAGAGCCGGAGGGAAAGTCCGACGAGACGCCGGATACGGAAACCGCGGAAGCGGAAACGGCCGGCGCGGAAAAGGCTCACGCGGAAGCAAATGCAGAGGGAACTCCCGACCCCGGGACGGTGAACGAGAGCCCGAGGACGGGCGCCGGCGGCGGCCGGGCGGGCGTGGCGATCGCCGCCGTCCTGCTGCTCGCCTGCGGCGGCCTCATCGGCTACGGCGTGCTCGACAGCGAGGAGAAGCCGAAGCCCCCGACCGTGCCGACCGCGGCGGTGACGTACGAGGTCACGGGCGAGGGACCGGTCGAGATCTCCTACCTCGCCCGCAGCGAGGACGGCACGGCGACCGTCGTCCGGGGTGCCGAGCTTCCGTGGAAGAAGACCGTCCAGGTGCCTCTGGGCAAGCCGCCGACCATCGCCATCGTCCTGGGCGAGAAGGGCGGCCAGGCGGCCTGCACGCTCGCGATCCGCGGCGAGCACGTCCAACGCGCCACGGCCATGGGCGAGTTCGGCCGTGCCACCTGCGCGGGCGAGCTGCCCGCCACCGACAACTGATCACCGCGCACGCAGTGCGCGTACGAGGTTTACGAGGGATGGGCATGAATCCGAGAGGGACTCGCGCGCGGCGGGCGGGAAGAGCACCGAAGACCGTCTGGCTGGCGGCGGGGGCAGTGGTCCTGGCGGGCACGGGGGTGACGGCCGTCGCCGTCACCGGCGGCTCCGGGAGCACCGGCGCCGACGACGACCCCCGGCCCGTGAAGGCCCACACGCTGGCACTGGACGGCAAGGACGCGAAGAAGCGCGAGCTGCCACGCACGGAGACGCAGTTGTTCTCGCTCGTGGGCGTCTCCTGGGAGGACAGCGCCGACGACTTCGAGGGCACCGCGCAGATACGCACCCGCAGCGCGGACGGCGGCGCCTGGACCGACTGGCGCGATCTCGACTTCGACATCCGGGCCCCGGAGTCGGAGGAGGGCGACGCGGCGGGCGTCCGCGGCGCCTCCGAGCCGCTGTGGGTGGGACCGTCGGACGCCGTCGAGGCCCGTGTGGTGGCCGGCGGCGAGGAGACCGCGGTGCCCGACGCACTGCGGCTCGACATGATCGACCCGGGCGCGGCGGGCGGGGACGCCACGCGCACCGTCAAGCCGGGGCGGGGCGTGGTGCAGCCGCAGCGGACCACCACCCGCAAGGCGACGCCGACGACGCAGCCGGCGCCCTCGACCACCCCCGCGACCACCGGGCCCGGCACACCGCCGGCGAGTCCGACCGGCGGCGCCGGCGACGGAAGCTCCCCGCCGCCCTCACCGAGCCTCGAGCCGACCCCGAGCTCACCGCCCCCGTCCGGCGACCCGACGCCGCCCGGGCCGAGCACGGAGCCGACCACGGCCGAGCCCGGCGACCCGTCGCCGCCGGCGTCGTCCCTCGAACCCTCGACACCCCCTCCGTCCCCCACCGAGGACCCCGCCGGGCCGACAGCGAGCACGGAACCGGCGCCCGCGCCGACCGTCTCTCCCGAACCGTCGCCCACGCAGACCTCCGCGGAGCCCAGCAGCGAGCCGGAGCCCGGCACAAGCCCGAGTGCCACCGACACGACGCCGTCCGTGCCACCGATCGTCAGCCGCGCCGGCTGGGGCGCCGACGAGTCGCTCGTCGCTGACCCGCCGTCCTACCTGGACGAGGTCGACGCGGTCTTCGTCCACCACACCGCCGGCACGAACAGCTACGACTGTGCCGAGTCACCGGCCATCATCCGGGCGATCCTCACGTACCACGTGAAGACCAACGGCTGGAACGACATCGGCTACAACTTCTTCGTCGACAAGTGCGGAACGGTCTTCGAGGGCCGTGCGGGTGGCGTGGACAAGCCGGTGCGCGGAGCCCACACGTACGGCTTCAACGGCTACTCGTCCGGCGTCTCGCTCCTCGGCGACTACGAGAACGGCGGTACGCCGACTCCCGCGGCCAAGCAGGCGATCGCCGACGTCACCGCGTGGAAGCTCGGCCTGCACGGCGTCGACCCCGAGGCGAAGGTGACACTCACGGCGGCCGGCGACACGGGCGTCTACAAGAACGGCGAGCAGGCCACGCTCGACACCGTCTCGGGCCACCGCGACGGCTTCGCCACGCTCTGCCCGGGCGCCACGCTGTACTCGGCGCTGCCGGAGATCCGCCGCACGGCGGGTGCGTCGGTGTACGCGCGCTGAACGACCGCCCATGCGGCCGCTTCCCGCCCTCGTGGCGGGAGCGGCCGTTCCGTGCGCCCGGCCCGGCCGGACGTGCCGCGCCGCCTCAGCCGGTGACGCGCGCCCGGCGCGAGACCGCCGCGCGGAGGACGCGGCGTCCTTCCGTCGACACTTCGAGCGCGTGGCGCAGGCCGTTGCCGCCGGGCGGCTCCGCGAGGATCTCCAGCACTTGGGCCTGGCGCCGCAACTCCCCCTCGACCAGGGGCCCGACACCGTCCGGCTCACCCTCGCCCTCGCGGCAGCGCTCGATGTTCTCGGCCGCGCAGTCGCCCATGTCGAAACGCCGGTGCACCTCGAGGGCGGTGACGGAGCAGCCGTCGGCCCACTCCCGCAGGGACCCCACGGCCCAGTCGGAGGGTGCCGCGCCGAGCATCGCCCGTACGAGAGCGGCGTCTTCGTCGCCCGGCGGCGTGGCCTCCATGGCCTGCCGCGCCGCCGCGAGCGCGCCGGCCCACTCCTCCTCGCCGCCGGCGAGCCCCGCCCAGAGCGGACGCAGCGTGTCGTCCTCCACCGCGAGCAGCGGCAGACAGCGGTCGAGGCACGCGAGCCCGCTCGCGGCCAGGCCACGCTCATCCGCCTGTGCGATGAGTGCCGTCAGGCTCTTGGAGGTCATGCGGGACGCCTTCCGTCGCGGACGAAGTACTAGCCCTTGTACTTGTCTCTACTGCGTCCGTTGGCGCGATTACGTCACTCCGTGGCCAGAACGTTACCGTCGACTCGATCCGTACGCACACATTTACGTCATGCCTCTGTTACTTTCCCTCCACAGGAACAGGGCCCGCCCGCACGGCTGTTGGCCCGGCCTCGCGGACCGCGGTGTGGGCCCGCACGCCCCCGGGCGGACTCACACCGCGACCGTCCGCCCCGTCCCGTTCAACGCCTTGGTGTGCTGCATGTGCGTCAGCCTGCGGACGAAGAGGACGGCGAGCACCGCGGCGACGATCTGCAGGGCGTTGCCGACGACGAGCTGATCAACGGCGTTGACGACCTGCTGGGCGGTCGTGGCGTTGTCGTAGACCCGGTCCGCGTAGCGCGTGAACACGGTGGCCACGACGAATCCGACCCACCAGATGTTCACCAGCGTGTGGGGCTCGTGCTTGTCCGGCGCGAGGGGGTCCGTGCGGCTCGCCCTCCACACCTCGACGGCGATCCCGCGCGGGATCCAGAGGCCCGCGACGGGAATGAACCAGCCGCCGACGGCCCAGCCCCGCCCGCGCTCGACCATGCCCGGCGCGAAGGCATCGGCATTGGACCGCACCCGGTGGAACCACACGATGAAGACCACGACCGTCGCCAGGTAGGCGGCGATCTGGAAGGCGGAGGTGGCCACCAGCAACCGGTCGGCGAGCTCCGCGTCCTCCTCGGAGTACCCGACGGTGACGAGACCCATCAGGCGCCGGAGATTGAGCGCGGCCACAGCGGCGGCGATCTCACCGAGGGCGACCAGCAGGAGCAGCACGGACACCGCGTGCCCCAGACCGACCGGCGACCGCAGTACCGACAGCGGCCCCGGCGCCTGCACCACCGGACGCAGTCCCGGTGCGGGCGGGGCCTTCGAGACCCCGGCCTGCGGGACCACGTCCGAAGTGGCCGGGCCCGAACCGGGCGCCGGTGACGGCGTGTCCACCGCGGCCGGGCCCGAGCCGGGCGCCGGTGACGGCGTGTCCACCGCCGCCGGGTGCGAGCCGGGCGGCTCGGCCGGCGGCGACGACACTGCCGCGGCCCGGTCCGACTCCGTCGGCGGCGACGTGTCCGCCGCCGCCAGGCAGCGCTCGCAGAGATCTTCGCCCGCAGTGACCGTGTTCTCACGGCATCCGGAACAGAGCATGACTGAGTGACCCCCCACAGAAACGATTGAGAGCGACGCCCCTCCCCAGGAGACCTCGCACAAGCGGGCGGCCGCCACGAACGGCGGCCGCCCGCGGAACATACGTCCGCGCGACGGCCGCCGTCCAGCAGTCCGCGCTGGTCAGCCCAGCTTCTGCGCCAGCGACTCGAAGGACTGCCAGCTCCGCGACGGCTGCCGCGGGTCCCACAGCTTCTGGGCCGTCGCCTGGAGCGGACGACGGATGCCGGCCGCGACCTGCGCCTGGGTCTGGGAGTTGGCCAGGTCGCACCAGACCGCGAAGCGGCCGCCCAGGATCTGGTCCGAGTACTTCTCCGGTACGGGCTCCGTGCCGCGCAGCACCAGCGGCGTCCACTGCTCGTAGATGCGGCGGCCCGTCGGGTAGGTGAACTGGTTGGGCTCGCCGAGCACGTAGTAGAGGAACTCGTCGTTGAGGTTCACCACACGGCGGCCCTCCGCCAGATACTCCTGCGGCGGGCGGGCCCCGATCTCCTTGCCCGTCCAGTACTCGACCTCGATGCCCTTGTCGGCGGTGACCACGCCGCCGCTGAAGAAGCCGTCGTTCCACGCCTTGGGGATCTTCTTCGCCTCGCGCACCACCGCGGCGCGGTCGTTCAGCCAGCCCTCCGCGAGGTCCTGGATCGTGGCCCCGTCGCCGTACTTCTGGCGGGCGGCCTGCGCGAGCTGCGGGTAGGAGGCCTGCGGGTTGCTCACCGTGAGGGCCTGGTACTCGTCGGCACCGACGTGGAACCACGCGCCGGGGAAGAGCGCCGTGTACTCACGCAGCAGGTCGTCGACGATGCGGGCCGATTCGGGCTTGGAGATGTCGATGGCGCCCTGCCGGGGCACACCCTGCGTGTTGCGCAGCTGGAGCTGGGGATGCGCCCGCATCACGGCGCCCAGGTGTCCCGGGGAGTCGATCTCGCCGACGACGGTGATGTGGAGGCGCTCGGCCAGCGTCACGATCCGGCGGACCTCGTCCTTGGTGAGGTGCTGCTCGGAGACCACCTCGGGGTGCGAGTCGGACTCGATACGGAAGGCCTGGTCGTCCGAGAAGTGCAACCCGAGCTGGTTGAGCTTGAGGTCGGCCATCTCACGCAGCCGGTCCTCGATCCACCCGGCGGTGAAGTGCTTGCGTGCGATGTCGAGATTCAGTCCGCGCTGGGGGCGGTCGGGCCGGTCACGTACGACACCCTCGGGCATGGAGCCGCCGGAGCGCACCGACTGCTTCAGGGTCCGGGTGCCGTAGAAGACCCCGGCCTCGTCCGGCCCGGTTATCCGGACCTTCCCGCCGCTGGTGGTCAGCGTGTACGACTCGGCGGCGCCGTTCCCGGCGAGCGCCAGTTCCACATCGCCCGGGCCGGCGGCGACGGTGCCGCGGTAGGCGAGCTTCAGCTCCTGGGCGAGCAGCCGGCCCTCGTCGGAGAGCTCCTCGCTGCCCTTCGCGACGACGACCCCGCTGTCGGCGGTCCTGCTCCAGCCGGGGCCGCGGGCGGCCTGGTGACTCCGTACCGAGGGGATCGTGGCCGGTGCTTCGGAGAGCGCGTAGCTGCGGGTGGGGCTGGGCGTCGGGCTGGGGGCGGCGGCCCCGGAGGTCGTTCCCGCCCGGACGGGCGGTGCGCTGCCGGATTCACCGGCACCGTCGTCGGAACAGCCGGCGAGCGTCATCGACAAGACGGCTGCCGAGGCTGCCGACACACCGGCGAACCGGGTCCTGCGAGAGAGCCACATCGTTCTGATACCTCCCATAAGTGGCGAAACCCCGTAGAAGCACCCCCTCCTGCGTCCATTACTTATGGCCAAACTCTCCCGTCCGGGTGAAATTCGCGCATTCGTCGGACGCCTTCGCGTCCACATCGATAGCGTTACGACACACCCTTCTCTCCCTTCCCTGCCGCCCCGCTGTCCCGTTCGAGGAGCCCCCGCTGTCCAGCGATTCTCACGCCGGCCTCCCGAAGCGACCGCCGACACTCCACCACACCCGGGGCGCGGGCGCCCCTTCTGCCATACCGTCCCAGCGTCGCGCGGAGCCGGGGCTCGAGCACTTCAACAGCGCCCCGGCCGACGAGGCGGAAGCGATCGTCCTCGCCTGCTGCGGCAGCCGCCGATGGGCCTGGCGCGTGGTCGCGCACCGCCCCTACCCCGACCTCGAGTCCCTCCTCGCCGCCTGCGACGAGGCCGGATACGACCTCACGCCCGCCGATGTGCACGAGGCCCTGGCCGGCGAGTCGTCCACCGGACTGCCGCCGAGCGCCCCGCAGGCCGCCCACACCGCGCTGGCCGCCGCGCACGCCGCCTACGAGAGCCGATTCGGACATGCGTTCGTCATCTGCCTCGACGGATACCGGACCGACGAGTACCTCGACCAGGTACTGGCCGGTATCCGGAGCAGACTGTCCCACGAACCGGACGAGGAGCGCGCCATCTCCGCGGAGGAACTGCGCGCGCTGGCCAGGTCCCGGCTGGCGCATGTAGTGGCCAACCATCCGGAAAGCGACGTAGCGGGAGCCTCCGAGGAGTCCGTGGCTTAGTCCGTACGAGGCTGATTGATTGCCTGTTTGATCACACCGGTGGCCCCCGGGCGAACGAACCGACAACACGTCGCTACGATGGCCGGGGCCGGTGGACCGTACCCGGCCGGGCCAGACCGACACCCACAAGCCGGCATGGCCCCAATCCCCGCTCCCGGAGGGTTCTTCCGTGCCGGCTGGAACGCTGTACCGCGGCCGGGAAGGAATGTGGTCCTGGGTGGCTCATCGAGTCACCGGCGTCCTCATCTTCTTCTTCCTGTTCGTACACGTGCTGGACACCGCTCTCGTCCGCGTCTCCCCCGAGGCGTACGACGAGGTCGTCGCCACCTACAAGACGCCGATCGTCGCGCTTCTCGAATACGGCCTGGTCGCCGCGATTCTCTTCCACGCGCTCAACGGCCTGCGTGTCATCGCCGTGGACTTCTGGTCCAAGGGCCCGCGCTACCAGAAGCAGATGCTCTGGTCCGTCATGGCCATCTGGTTCGTGCTGATGGTGGGCGCCCTTTACCCCGTGCTCGGCCACGCCGTCCGCGAAGTCTTCGGGAGCTGAGGCCAGAAATGTCCGCTGACACCACTTCCGCCGTCGGTCCCGTCGAGGGAGCGCACCTCTACGACGTGGACAACCCGGCCCCGCTCATCGAGGCCCCCCGCAAGCGCACCAAGAAGACCCCGCGCTCGACCCGCGGCAACTTCGAGATGGCCGCATGGCTGTTCATGCGCCTGTCCGGTGTGGTCCTCGTCGTCCTGGTCATCGGCCACCTGCTGATCCAGCTGGTGCTCGACGGCGGCGTCTCCAAGATCGGCTTCGCCTTCGTGGCCGGCCGCTGGGCGTCCCCGTTCTGGCAGACCTGGGACCTGCTGATGCTGTGGCTTGCCATGCTGCACGGCGCCAACGGCCTCCGCACCGTCATCAACGACTACGCGGAGCGTCCGAACACGCGCCTGTGGCTCAAGGGCCTGCTGTACACCGCCACGGTGTTCACCATCCTTCTGGGCACGCTGGTGATCTTCACCTTCGACCCGAACATCCGCTAGGCACGGGGCTGAGGTAATCCACCCATGAAGATCCACAAGTACGACACCGTCATCGTCGGAGCCGGCGGCGCCGGCATGCGCGCCGCCATCGAGTCGACGAAGCGCAGCCGCACCGCCGTGCTGACGAAGCTCTACCCCACCCGCTCCCACACGGGCGCCGCGCAGGGCGGCATGGCCGCCGCGCTGGCCAACGTGGAAGAGGACAACTGGGAGTGGCACACCTTCGACACGGTCAAGGGCGGTGACTACCTGGTCGACCAGGACGCCGCGGAGATCCTGGCGAAGGAGGCCATCGACGCCGTCCTCGACCTGGAGAAGATGGGCCTGCCGTTCAACCGGACCCCGGACGGCACCATCGACCAGCGCCGCTTCGGCGGCCACTCCCGCAACCACGGCGAGGCCCCGGTCCGCCGGTCCTGCTACGCCGCGGACCGCACCGGCCACATGATCCTCCAGACGCTGTACCAGAACTGCGTCAAGGAGGGCGTGGAGTTCTTCAACGAGTTCTACGTCCTGGACCAGCTGATCACCGAGGTCGACGGCGTCAAGACGTCCGCCGGTGTGGTCGCCTACGAGCTGGCCACCGGCGAGATCCACGTCTTCCAGGCGAAGGCCGTGATCTACGCGTCCGGCGGCACCGGCAAGTTCTTCAAGGTGACCTCCAACGCGCACACCCTGACCGGTGACGGCCAGGCCGCCTGCTACCGGCGCGGCCTGCCGCTGGAGGACATGGAGTTCTTCCAGTTCCACCCGACGGGCATCTGGCGCATGGGCATCCTGCTGACGGAGGGCGCCCGTGGTGAGGGCGGCATCCTCCGCAACAAGGACGGCGAGCGCTTCATGGAGAAGTACGCGCCGGTCATGAAGGACCTCGCCTCCCGTGACGTCGTCTCCCGCTCCATCTACACGGAGATCCGCGAGGGCCGCGGCTGCGGTCCCGAGGGCGACCACGTCTACCTGGACCTCACGCACCTGCCGCCGGAGCAGCTGGACGCCAAGCTCCCGGACATCACCGAGTTCGCGCGCACCTACCTCGGCATCGAGCCCTACACGGACCCGATCCCGATCCAGCCGACCGCGCACTACGCCATGGGCGGCATCCCGACCAACGTCGAGGGTGAGGTCCTGCGCGACAACACCACCGTCGTCCCCGGTCTGTACGCCGCCGGTGAGGTCGCCTGCGTGTCGGTGCACGGTGCCAACCGCCTGGGCACCAACTCGCTGCTGGACATCAACGTCTTCGGCAAGCGCGCCGGCATCGCCGCCGCCGAGTACTCCGCGAAGTCCGACTACGTCGACCTTCCGGAGAACCCCGCGTCGTTCGTCGCCGAGCAGGTCGAGCGGCTCCGCAACTCCACCGGCTCCGAGCGGGTCTCGGTGCTCCGCAAGGAGCTCCAGGAGACGATGGACGCCAACGTGATGGTGTTCCGCACCGAGCAGACGATCAAGACCGCGGTCGAGAAGATCGCCGAGCTGCGCGAGCGCTACCTCAACGTGTCCATCCAGGACAAGGGCAAGCGGTTCAACACGGACCTGCTGGAGGCCATCGAGCTGGGCAACCTGCTCGACCTGGCCGAGGTCATGGCCGTCTCCGCGCTGGCCCGCAAGGAGTCCCGCGGCGGTCACTACCGCGAGGACTTCCCGAACCGCGACGACGTCAACTTCATGCGCCACACCATGGCGTACCGCGAGGTGGGCGACGACGGCACCCAGTCGATCCGTCTCGACTACAAGCCGGTCGTCCAGACCCGCTACCAGCCGATGGAGCGTAAGTACTGATGACTGCCCCGACCCTGGAGAAGCGGGAAGCCGGCTTCGCCGACTCCCCGTACATCACCGCCACCTTCCGGATCCGCCGCTTCAACCCCGAGGTGTCGGAGCACGCGGTCTGGGAGGACTTCCAGATCGAGATCGACCCCAAGGAGCGCGTCCTCGACGCCCTCCACAAGATCAAGTGGGACGTCGACGGCTCGCTGACCTTCCGCCGCTCGTGCGCGCACGGCATCTGCGGCTCCGACGCGATGCGGATCAACGGCAAGAACAGGCTCGCCTGCAAGACGCTGATCAAGGACATCAACCCGGAGAAGCCCATCACGGTCGAGGCCATAAAGGGCCTGACGGTCCTCAAGGACCTGGTCGTGGACATGGAGCCGTTCTTCCAGGCGTACCGCGACGTGATGCCGTTCCTGATCACGAAGGGCAACGAGCCCACGCGTGAGCGTCTGCAGTCCGCGGAGGACCGCGAGCGTTTCGACGACACCACCAAGTGCATCCTGTGCGCCGCCTGCACGTCCTCGTGCCCGGTGTTCTGGAACGACGGCCAGTACTTCGGCCCGGCGGCGATCGTCAACGCCCACCGCTTCATCTTCGACTCGCGTGACGAGGCCGGCGAGCAGCGTCTGGAGATCCTCAACGACAAGGACGGCGTGTGGCGTTGCCGCACCACGTTCAACTGCACGGACGCCTGCCCGCGCGGTATCGAGGTCACCAAGGCGATCCAGGAAGTGAAGCGCGCCCTGATCACGCGCCGCTTCTGACACATCCTCAGCACGACCGGGCCCGCTTCCCTCGGGGGAGGCGGGCCCTGTTGTGTCCGTACGGGTACCGGCGCGGACTTCACCCCCGGGGTCCGCACCTGGCAGGATCAGGGGACGTCTGACCTGACGCAGTGGGACGGGAAGCGGGGACGAGAACATGAGCACGCCGAATCCGTACAGGGACGGGGAGCCCGAGTACCAGTGGGGGCCCAGCCAGCCGCCCGGCAGCACGCCGGCCTACGGCTACCCCAACGCCGCACCGGGGTACGGCTATCCGCAGGACCCGGCGCCGGGCTACTCGCAGACGCAGCCCGCGGGTGTCCCTGTGCCGTACACCGGCCCTCCCGCTCCGACGGGCGGCGCGCCGCTGGTGTCGATCGGGGACATCACGGTGATGGGTGACTCGATCGTCACCCCCGCCGGCACGATGCCGCTCAAGGGCTCGGTGTGGAACGCGACGGACATGTCGCGCACCGAGGAGAAGATCCCGACGCACGCCATCGTGCTCGCGATCGTCTTCTTCATCTTCTGTCTGCTGGGGCTGCTGTTCCTGCTGATGAAGGAGAAGACCACCACGGGCTTCATCCAGGTCACGGTGACCAGCGGCGGCAAGCACCACTCGACGATGATTCCGGCCCAGGGCCCGGAGACGTTCCAGATGGTGATGGGGCAGATCAACTACGCGCGCTCGCTGAGCACCATGTAGTCCCGGCCGTCACGACGCGAGGGCCCGCCGGATCTGACGCAGTGTCCCCCGGTGACCGACACGGTCCGCGAGCCGGGTCAGCTCCGCGCGCCCCGCGCCGCCCTCCAGGTGCGCGAGCGCCCGGACCGCGGCCCCCGCCACGACCGCCTTGACCGGTGGCCGTTCGACGAGGGCGGCGAGGGCGAGGACGGAGTCGGGGTGGGGCGGCAGCAGCGCCAGCAGCCTGGCGATGCCCCGTATCGCGGTCACGTCGCACGGGTCGTATCCGCCGTCCTCGGCTCCGCCGCCTTGGGCGGCCAGCTCCGCCCATGGGGTGACGGTGCGCCGGACGGTGTCGGGATCGATGCCGCGGAGGATGTCCGCCGCCTCCCGGTCCCAGCGTTTGGTGGGAGCGGCGGGCGCCGCAAGCAGATGGGCGACCAGAGCGGGCCAGGGGGCGCCGAGGGCGGGCAGTTCGGCACGGATACGGTCGGCCCACGGCTCACCCGGGTCGAGCAGCGGGAGGGGTGTCCGCTCGAGCAGCACGGCCGCCCACTCGTTGGCCATGTACGCGGATCGGCGCAGCAGCCCGACCACCTCGTCCGACAGCGGCCGCCCGGCATCCAGCACCGCTTCGGCCACGGCGGGGAGTTCGTCGCTGGTCCCGGCCCAGTACCACTCCTGTGCCCAGCCCTCCAGCAGGGCCGTCCATCGCTCGTACCACTCGTCGGGCGCGAATCCCCGCGAGACCACGGCCAGCAGCACCAGGGCTCGCCGACGCAGACCGGGCGGCGGGACAGGGGACTCGGCGCACTCCGTCAGGAGTGCGGCGACAGCGCGGCGGCGCTCCTCGGGCATGGCGCGCAGGCAGGCGGCCACGCCGTGACCCGCGTCCTGGGAGGCGAAGAGCAGATCCCGCGCGAGGGCGGCCGGTCCGGCCGAGGCGGCGAGGCGGGCGACGGCGGCGATCCGCTCGGGGGCCTCCCACGGCGACAGCGGGCAGACGGACGGGGCGGGCGTCGTCACAGCTGGCTCAGGATCGTGGGGTCGGTGATCTCCGTGTCCCGGGCCAGGAGCATCGCCTTGCTGAGGATCACGGAGATCATCCGGTCGCCCTCGAACGGCAGACACCCCGGCTCCGCCGTGGCGGCGCCCGCCTGGGGGACGATGCACAGATAGCGCTCGTGCGGGTCGATGAGGACGTTCCCGGAGCCGAGGTGGACGCGGTACTCGTGGCGGTCGCCCCGGACGCGGAGGAAGCGGCCGTCGACCGTGCAGCGGTCGGCGATCGCCAGCCGGGGCACGAGGCGGGCCAGCAGGTCCCTGCGTGTGGCGGCCGTCTCCGAGAGCTCCCCGAAGCCGTACGACGTCCAGTAGTCGCGGTGGCGGCCGCCCGGACCGCCGTCCTGCCAGGAGGGGTCGTTGCCGATGGACGCCACGCCCACGAACAGGTCGACGTCCCGCAGGACTTCGGAGAGGACGAGGTCCGGTATCTCCGTCAGCGGGACCGGTTCGTCCACCTCACCCCTGTGGGAGCCGCGGCGGTCGGAGCGGTATTCGCCGCCTCCGGCGTGCGCCCGGTTGACCGGGGCGCCGAGCCGGTGGAAGCGCACCTGGTCGGTGGAGATCCGGGTGTACGCGCCGGCGCCCGTGAGATCGCCGTCCTCCCGGCCGCCGATGCCTTCGACCCAGTACTCGGCGCGCAGGCCCCACTCGGGCAGCTCGCGACAGGCGGGCGGGTAACTGTCGTCGACGCACAGCCGGAGCCGGGCGGTCCATCCGCGCACCGCCGCCAGGGCGTTGAACTGGTGCTGGCGCAGCACATGGCCCGCGAAGCGGTTCGAGTACGTCCCGGTGGCCCGCTCGGCGTCGGTGAGCGGATAGACCTCGCGGTGGGCCTGCTTGAAAGGCTGCGTGACCTGCTTCGTCTCCAGCCACTCGCGCCAGGCGGCGACTTCCGCGGTGGGCCTGCCGACGGGGTGCCACAGCTCCACGGGCGCGGTGGACGCTGCACACACCGGATCGCCGTCGACGGTGCGCAGGTCCGTGCCGTCGAAGGCCGCCGGTGTGCCGCCGACCAGCCAGACGAGACGGCGGGCGACCGTGCCGGCGAGCGGATGGTCCAGCAGCCGCTCGCGCCACGCCTGGTACGTCCAGCTCCTGCGGGCCAGGAACTGCCGGTCCAGCCGCTCAGAGCAGGCCGTGAGCATCTTGTCGATGTCCTTGGCCGCGGCGCGCAACCGCTTCACCTCGCCGGGGAAGCCGCGCCGTACGGCGGCCGGTGGCGACTTGAGTTCCTTGCCCGCGGCCATGCGCCAGGTGAGCGCCGCCTTGCCGCCGTGGACGACGAGCACGGCCGTGGTGTCGCCGAGCGGCTGCTCACCGCGGCCGACGTCCGTCAGGCCGTAGGCGGGGACGGCCAGTTCCTCGATGTCCTCGCGCCGCAGGCCCATCGCCTCCGGCCGGGCGTCGAGCGCCGTGCCGAGCTGCTTGAGCGTGCCCTTGTAGGTGACCTTGACGGACAGCCTGGCGAGCTCCGCGAGTGCCGCCTCGCCCGTGGCCGCCGACAGGGCGGTGACGCCCGCGCCCGCGATCTTCGGGGCCCGCGGGCCGATGCCGGGAACCTTGCGCAGGGCCGTCTCCACCAGGGCGCCGAGTGCACGGGTGATGTCCGGCGAGGCCGGCAACTGCGCGGCGAGCCAGGCGGCGCCGCGCAGGGCGTCGGTGTTGCACGGGTCGAACAGGGCGTTGTGGTCGGGCCATCCGGGGCGCGTGTACAGCGTGAGTGTGCGGGGAGCCCCGGTCAGCTCGAGCCAGCCCAGCACCGCCCGCTGGAGCTCGCCGGGTCCGATCTCGTCGATCAGGGCGGCCGCGGCCTGCTGCCACTTCGCGGTGGGCCGGGCGGAGGTCGCGGTCCGCAGGTGCTTCAGCAGCCGTCTTCCGGCGTCCCCGAGACGCTCGGCGTCCGCGAGGGCCTTGTCCGCCCATGCCTCTCCTGGATTGAGCAGCGGGTCCTCGATGCCCTTGAGCAGCACGGCCAGTTCGGGCGAGTGGGCGTAGGTGTCCGTCATCGTGCGCCGTAGCAGGGCGATGAACGGGCCGGGCAGGCTGCGTCCGGCGTCGAGTTCGCCCCGGGCCAGGGAGACCAGCTCGGCGTAGGTGTGCAGGGAGTAGGCGGTGCGGAGTTCGTCGATGCGCCGGAGCCGTTCGACGCTGAGCTGTCCCTCCGGCAGGCCGCGGCCGGCGATGCCCGCGAGGGTCATCACCACGCCTCGCACGTCCTCGGTGTCCGTGCCGTCCTGGTAGCGGCGGACCAGTGCGTCGGCGAGACGCTTGCGCCGGTCGGTGGCCAGATCGCCAATCAGCTGCGGGATCCGTGCCCGCTCGCCGTCCCAGCGGTTGCCCGCGAGGGTGCCGATCCGCACCAGGTCACGGGCCAGTGCGGACATGTCGCCGTCCGCGATGCGGGTCTCGACGCGGCGTACCGCGTCATGCTCCTGCGTCGTCGTCGCCATCAGCCACCCACCAGCGGGACGAGCCGGAGGAAGGTGACCTCGGTGGATGCGGTGAGGTCCACGCGCTCGTCGAGGTCGGTGAGCTGACGGTCCCCCACGAGGACCAGGAAGCCGTTGCTCCCGAAGGCCGCGAGGGCGCGCTCGTACGCCTCCTGGGCGCCCTCGGCCGTCTCCTGGAGGACCCGGCGGCGGATCAACTCGCGCAGGGCCAGGCGCTCTTCCGCGACGGGCAGCCCCAGGGCGTCCCGCCGGTCACCCGATGTCGTCTCGTCGACGAAGGTCACCATTGCCATGATCGAACAGTAGGACGCCCCACTGACAGTCAGGTTCCGAGGGGCGTGTCCAGCGGGGAGACGGGACGTTCGAAGAACGTCTCCAGCGAGACCGTCGCCTGGGTGCCGCTGACGCCTTCGATCGCGTACAGCCGGCGCAGCACGTCCTGGAGTTGTTCGGTGGTGGTGGTGCGTACCTTCACCAGCACGGAGGCGCTGCCCGCGATGACATGGGCCTCCTGGATCTCGGGGATCGCGGCGAACGCCTCCGCGGACTCGCCCATCCAGGCCGAGGACTCGACCATCACGAACGCCAGCACTCCGCGTCCCAGAGCCGCGGGGTCCACCTCGACCGTGGTGCGGCGGATGACGCCGCGCTCCCGCAGTTTCCGTACGCGTTCGTGCGCGGCGCCGGCGGACAGGCCGACCGCCTTGCCGAGGGCCGCGTAGGCGGAGGTGGCGTCCTCCTGGAGGAGGGCGATGAGTTCACGGTCCACGGCGTCCATGGTTCGCGACCATAGCGCCTCCCGGCTCACCCGTGGCGGGCCGAAGCCTCTTCGAAGCCACCCTCGGACGGGCCGATGACCTGCCGGGTGAGCCGTCGGCGGATCGACGGGATCCTGGACGGACGCGGATCCGCCGCGGGCCCGATGTGGGCGCGGCGGGCCCGCGGGCCGCGGATCTACCGGGTGGCGTGTTCGGCGAGGAACCCGGTGATGAGGGGGGTGACCTCCGCAGGCCGTTCCAGGCTGGGCAGGTGCTGGGCCCAGGGCAGTTCGACGTGGCGGGCGCCGGGGATCAGTGCGGGCAGACCGGCCGCGATCTGGCGGAAGTCCTCCACGTCGCGCGCGCCGGAGACGGCGAGGCAGGGCGCGTCGATACGGGAGAGGTCGGGCTCGGGCGACTGGGCGGGGCCGTCCCCGGCCGCTCCGGCGTCGCCGGCCTCCTCGCCGTCGGCGCCGCCTTCTGCGGGCTCCGCGTCGGCAAACTCCTTCTCAGCGGCCAGTTGCACCTCGAACGCGTGCCGCTGCATCCGCCGCACGGCTTCGCGTGTCTCGTCGTCGGCCTCGGGCCCGAGCCAGGTGGAGACGTTCAGTTCGACGGCCCCCTCGAGGTCATCGGCCTCGATCAGGGCGTCCTCCTGCCGGCCGAATGCCCTGAGCCGCGGGCCCGGTGGCCGGCCCGGCTGCCCGGCGCAGAGCAGTACCAGTGCGGCGGCCAGCTCCGGCCTGCGAGCGGCCAGCTCCAGGGCGACCTTGCCGCCGTAGGACGACCCGATCAGGGCGGCCCGGCCTATGCCGAGGGTGTCGAGG
This sequence comes from Streptomyces kurssanovii, assembly GCF_040677245.1. NCBI lineage: Bacteria > Bacillati > Actinomycetota > Actinomycetes > Kitasatosporales > Streptomycetaceae > Streptomyces > Streptomyces kurssanovii. The sequence continues at coordinate 334,557 of NZ_JBFAQK010000001.1, read as the reverse complement.
AGTTCGAGTACGTCGTCGGCATCGCTGTAGGGGCCCGTTCCCGCGGGCGTTTCGCCGAAGCCCCGGAAGTCGCAGCGCACCACCTCGTATCCGGCGTCCGCGAGCGACTGCCACTGGAGGTCCCACATCCGCCGGTCGCACACGCCCGAGTGCAGGAGTACGACGGTGGGGCCTTGGCCGGTCCGGTCGAAAGAGATCGTCATGGTGCTGACCCTAAGGGAACCCCTGCCGCCGGCCGCCCACCTTTTCCCGAACGCTTGAACATGTTCAAAAGTAGGTCTACAGTCAGGACCGCCAGCTTTTGAACATGTTCAAGGGAGGGTGGGGCATGGACCTCACTGTTGTCACGTACGTCGCCTACCTGCTGATCAGCGTCGGGCTCACCGTCTGGGTCGCACGCACCCTCAGCAAGAACGGCCGGATATTCCTCGCCGACGTACTGAAGGGGAACGAGAAGCTGGCGGAGGCCGTCAACCACCTTCTGGTCGTCGGCTTCTACCTGGTGAACCTCGGCTTCGTCGCGCTCTACCTCAAGACGGCCGACGCGATCGAGGAGACCCGCGGCCTCCTGGAGGCCCTGTCGGTCAAGATCGGTGTCGTCCTGCTCGTCCTCGGCGTCATGCACCTCGGCAACGTCTACGTCCTCAACAAGATCCGCCGTCGCGGAGTGATGGAGGACCGGCAGACCCCGCCGGTCGGCCCCCAGGGGTGGACCCAGCAGGCGCCCGCGGGTCCGTGGACCCCGCCGGCCCCCGGCCGGGCCGGAGCGTGACACCCGTGAGCCTCGCGGTCCGGGCACTGACCGTCCTCTACGACGCCGACTGCTCCCTCTGCGTGCATCTGCGGAGCTGGCTGCTGCGGCAGCCCCAGCTCGTGCCGCTCCGGTTCGTGCCCGCCGGATCGGCCGCGGCGCACCGCGACTATCCCCAGCTCGACCACGCCCGCACGATGCGCGAGATCACCGTCATCGGCGACCGCGGCCAGGTCTACTCGGGCCAGGCGGCCTGGATCGTGTGCCTGTGGGCACTGGCCGAGCACCGGCCCAAGGCCCACTGGCTCGCCACCCCGGCCGGCGCCCCGTTCGTGCGCGTCACGATGCTCGCGGCGGCCAAGTACCGCGAGATGACCGGGGCGGGGACGGGCGCCGCTCCCTGCGACGACCGGTGCTCCGCACCCGACTAGGCTCGGACACCGTGACTGAAGCGAACGACCCGGCCGACACGAGGGCCCCCAAGAGCGAGCAGACCCGGACGCTCATCCTCGAGACCGCGCTCCGGCTCTTCCAGGAGCGCGGCTACGACAAGACGACGATGCGGGCCATCGCCAAGGAGGCCGGAGTCTCGGTAGGGAACGCGTACTACTACTTCGGCTCCAAGGAACACCTCGTCCAGGGCTTCTACGACCGGATCGCCGCGGAGCACCAGGCGGCGGTCCGGCCCGTGCTGGACAAGGAGACGGACCTCGAGTCGCGGATGGCGGGAGTGCTGACCGCGTGGCTGGACATCGCCGCGCCGTACCACGAGTTCGCGGCCCAGTTCTTCAAGAACGCGGCCGACCCGGAGAGCCCGCTCAGCCCCTTCTCCCCCGAGTCCGAGCACGCCCGCGAGGCCGCCATCGACGTCCACCGGGAGGTACTCGCCGGCTCGAAGTCGAAGGTGGCGGAGGAGCTGCGGGACATCCTCCCCGAGCTGATGTGGCTCTCCCAGATGGGGCTGGTCCTGTACTGGGTCTTCGACCGTTCGGAGGGAAGCGAGCGCAGCAGGCGGCTGGCCGAGCGTGGTGCCCGGCTGACCGCCCGTGGTGTGGCCCTGGCCCGTTTCCGGGTGCTTCGCCCGCTCGTCCGCGAAGTGCACGAGCTGTTCACGGACTTCCTCCCCGGCATGGCGGAGACCGTGGCGGCGCGCAAGAAGGACTGATCCCCGCGGAAGCGCCTATGCCTGACGCGACGCCAGCTCCACGACGGTGATGTCCGAGGACGCCCCCACCCGCACCGGCGGGCCCCAGGCGCCCGCGCCCCGGGTCACGTACAACTGGGTGTCGCCGTAGCGTTCCAGGCCGGCCACGGTGGGGTTGGCCAGTTCCGCAAGGTGGTTGCCGGGCCACAGCTGGCCGCCGTGCGTGTGCCCGGACAGCTGGAGGTCCACGCCCTGTTCGACGGCGTCGTGGATGACGACGGGCTGGTGGGCGAGGAGCACGGCGGCGCGGGCGCGGTCCCGGTCGCCGAGTGCCTTCGCGAAGTCGGGCCCCTGGCCCTCGTCCTCGCCGGCCACGTCGTCGACGCCGGCCAGGTCGAAGCCGCCGGCGATCTCGACACGTTCGTTGCGCAGGGGCCGCAGGCCGAGCTCCCGGACGTGGTCGACCCACTCGTCCGCGCCGGAGAAGTACTCGTGGTTGCCGGTCACGAAGAACGAGCCGTGGCGGGAGCGGAGCCGGGCGAGCGGCTCGGCCGCCGACCCGAGGTCGGCGACCGACCCGTCGACGAGATCGCCGACGACGGCGACGAGGTCGGGCTGGGTGGCGTTGATGGAGTCGACGATGCGCTGCGTGTGGGCCCGGCCCAGGATCGGCCCGAGGTGGATGTCGCTGACGACGGCGATACGGAAGCCGTGGGCGGCCCGGGGGAGCTTCGCCAGCGGAACGGTCACACGCTTGACGCGCGGGCCCCGGAGCACGCCGTACGTGCCGTACCCGACGGTGCCGAGCGCGGCGGTGGCGGCCGCGCCACCGACCACTCGGGACACGAACAGCCGCCGAGAGACGCCGCCGGCACCGGCGGTGGCTCCCGTGTCCCCGCCGGGGGCCGCAGGGCCGCCGGTGCCGGTGTCCGCCTCCGTGTCGGTGTCCGTGTCGGTGCCGGTGGTTGCGTCCGTGCCGGACGGCTGCGCCGCGGGGGCGCTGTCGACGGCGACCGCGGCAGCCCGGCCGTGATCGGCACCGGCGTCCTCCGCCGTCCCTCCCAGGGCGGCACCCGCACCGGCCGGACGCCGCCGGTCCCCCGCCGCCCCGGACGCCCGCGCCGCGGCTGTGCCTGTGGCCGAGGAACCGGAAGGCGTCGAGGGCTCGGCGTCCCTGTCCGGACCGCCCGCGGCGGCGCGGTCACGGCGGTCCAGCACCCTGCGCAGTACGGGGCGTACGGCCTCGCCGGCCAGCAGCGCCAGGACCAGGTAGAGCAGTACCGCCAGCCAGAGGTAGCCCGGCCAGGCCAGGACCCGCTCCAGCCAGAAGGGCGCACCGACGCGTCCCGAGGTGAGGGCGGCGAAGGACAGCACGGGCAGCACCCAGATCGCCGCCGTACCCAGCCGGCGGGCGAGTCCGCCCGGGGCGGTCGTGTCGCGGACCAGCCGCCGCCACACGTACCAGTGCACCCCGGCGAGCAGGGAGACGACCAGAATGATCACGAGCACGACGACGGCCGCCACAATCAGTTCCCCGTTCCCTGACCGCGCTCACGGCGCGAAGCGCGCACGCCGCGCAACCCGATGACCCCGATGACCGTCCCCAGAACAAAGGACGTAACGGCGAGCAGCAGATGGACCCAGAAGTAACCGGTGGGGTCGCCCGCGTCGTCGAAGGCGAGCCCGCTGCCGTCCTTCCACAGGTTTTTGACGAAAGTGACCCAGATGAACCAGCTCCACACCCCGAACGCGAGCAGGAACCAGGAGACGGAGCGGCTGAGCTTCATGAAGCAAGTATCGCGGCCGTCCGCCGACCGGGTTGTTCGGGGTGGGCTGTCCCGGGGTCCGTTCCGGACGAACAGCGGGCCGATCTCCATATTTTCAGATCGGCACTGTACGTTCTCGTCCGTGTCTGCTCTGAAAACCACCGCGCGAAGGACCGTGTTGACGGTCCTGGCCGCCGCGCTGCTGCCCGCGATGACCGCTGCTCCGGCCTTCGCGGCCACGCAGGACAACAACCCCGAGCGGAAGAAGCCGAAGCCGCCGGCGGTCATGTCCTCGGTCGGCGGGTCCCTGCTGGCGAAGCCGGGTACGCAGGTACGGCTCGGTCCCGGGGCGCCCGTCCTCCCCAAGGACGTCAGCGGCCGGTCGTGGATCGTCGCGGACGCCGAGAGCGGGGAGGTGCTCGCCTCGCACAACGCGCACTGGCGGCTGCCCCCGGCCTCGACCATGAAGATGCTCTTCGCGGACACGCTGCTGCCGAAGCTGCCGAAGACCACCGTCCACAAGGTCGCCCCCGAGGAACTCGCGGGCGTCGGCGCCGGCAGCAGCCTCGTCGGGATCAAGGAGAACCACACCTACTCGGTCCACGACATGTGGCTCGGCGTCTTCCTGCGTTCCGGCAACGACGCCGTCCATGTCCTGTCGGCCATGAACGGCGGCATCGACCGCACGGTCGCGGACATGCAGGCGCACGCGGAGGAGCTCCAGGCCCTCGACACCACGGTCGTCTCCCCCGACGGCTACGACGCCCCCGGCCAGGTCTCGTCCGCCTACGACCTCACGCTGATCGCCCGCAGCGGTATGCAGAAGAAGGACTTCCGCGAGTACTGCTCGACGGTGAGCGCCGACTTCCCCGGCGAGCAGAAGAAGGGCAAGAAGCGCGGCACCTTCAAGATCCAGAACACCAACCGGCTGCTCACCGGGGCGAGCGGCATCAGCCCGTACAAGGGCATCGCGGGCGTGAAGAACGGCAGCACCACACACGCCGGCTCGACCTTCACCGGTGTCGCGGAACGCAACGGCAAGGTGCTGCTCGTCACCGTCATGAACCCGGACTCGGGCGAGAGCCAGGCCGTCTACAAGGAGGCGGGCAGGCTCCTCGACTGGGGCTTCGCGGCGGCCGGCAAGGTGAAGCCGGTGGGCGACCTGGTCCCGCCGAAGTCCGCGGAGCCCGCGTCGTCCGCCGACCCGGAGCAGGTCAAGAACGACGGGGGCAAGGACGAGGCCGCCGACCCGGTCGCCGCCTCGCAGGCCGGCTCGAGCGGAATCGGCGTCGCGCTGAGCGTCGTCGGTGCCGTGCTGGCAGGTCTGGGGGCCGCGATGTTCCTGATCAAGCGCCGGTGGCCGCTGCCGGACCGGGTGCGTCGCGCGCCGCGTCCGTAGCGGACCGGGCGGGCTCCTCCTTGCTCTGCGTCGCCGTCCAGGCGGCGCAGAACAGCAGCAGCTTGGCGGTGAAGTTGATCCACAGCAGCAGGGCGATCGGCACGCCGAACGCGCCGTACATGCTCCTCGAGGCGACCCCGCTGATGTAGCCGCCGAGCAGCAGCTTGAGCAGTTCGAAGCCGACCGCGCCGATCAGCGCGGCCACGAGCAGACGGCGGCGCGGCGGCTGGACCCCGGGCAGCAGGGTCAGCACGTAGAGCAGGATCAGGAAGTTCGCGATCACACCGACCGCGACGGCGGCGATCTTCAGCAGTACCCCGCCGACGCCGCCCTCGTCGAGGCCGAGCAGTTCGGCGGTCCGGCCGACGGTCATGGAACCGAGCGCGGAGGCCGCGAACGAGGCGAGGCCGGTGCCGCCGAGACCGGCGAGCACCCCCACATCCTTGATCTTCCGGACCACCGGGTTGCCCTCGTCCTCGTCGTCGAGCTCCCACACGGCCCGCAGGCACTCCCGCATCGAGCCGACCCAGCCGACACCCATGAACAGCAGCAGCGCGCCGGCGACCACCCCGACGGTGCCCGCGTTGGCCACCAGGGCCTGGATGTCGAGCTGGTCGGAGATGCCGGGCACCTGTTCGGCGATCTTGTCGTCGAGCTTGTCCAGGGCCTGCTGGTCGAGCGCGGCGGCGACGATCGCCGCGGCGACGGTGATCAGCGGAAAGAGCGCCAGGAAACTGAGGAAGGTGATCGCGGCGGCCAGACGCGTCCAGTGGACCCGGTCGAGCGTCTCGTACGACCGCCAGGCATGGGTGCGCATCAGCCGCTGCACGATCGGGCCGACGACAGGGAGCTTGATCAGCCAGTCCATGGCCTACGCCTACCCGCCGTGACGCCTCGCAGGCACGCGGCACGCCGGTCCCGCGTCGAACGCTACGCGCGGTGACCGAGCCGCCCGGCGCGCCGGGTCAGAGGGTGGTGACGTGGTCGTCGACCGGTGCGCCCTGCGAGGGCACCCCGGAGATGCCGCCGCCGAAGGCGAAGGTGCTGAGCTTGCGCCACACGGCGTCGGCGCCCTGCTCGTAGAGCGCGAAGGAGGCGCAGGTCCACTCGGCGCCGTACTCGGACAGCTCCTCGTACGCCCGGTCCATCGCCTCCTCGGAGATGCCGTGCGCCACCGTGACGTGCGGGTGGTAGGGGAACTGCAGTTCGCGTACCAGCGGCCCGGACGCGTCCCGGATCCGCTTCTGCAGCCAGGTGCAGGCGGAGCCGCCCTCGACGACCTGGACGAAGACCACGGGCGACAGCGGACGGAACGTGCCGGTTCCGGACAGCCGCATCGTGAAGGGCCGGCAGCCCGCGGCGACGGAGGCGAGGTGCGCCTCCACCGCGGGAAGCAGCGACGAGTCGACCTCGGTGGGCGGCAGCAGGGTGACGTGAGTCGGAATGCCGTGCGCGGCGGGATCACCGAAGCCCGCGCGCCGCTCCTGGAGCAGGCTGCCGTAGGGCTCCGGGACCGCGATCGAAACGCCGAGCGTTACGGTCCCCACGTCGTTCTCCTCAGTCCTCGGTACGGATCGGTGAGTGGGTGTGCAGCCGCCAGTGTGGCGGCTGCACCCTCGCTGTGGCCAGAGTCCTTGGACACAGGTCCTCCGACTCTTTCCGGCTCAGTGCTTGGCGGGGACGAATCCCAACTTGTCGTACGTGTCGGCCAGCGTCTCCGCCGCGACCGCACGGGCCTTCTCCGCGCCCTTGGCCAGGATCGAGTCCAGCGTCTCCGTGTCGTCCAGGTATTCCTGCGTACGGGTCCGGAACGGTGTGACGAAGTCGACCATCACCTCGGCCAGGTCCGTCTTGAGCGCACCGTAGCCCTTGCCCTCGTACTTCTGCTCCAGATCGGCGATCGCCGTACCCGTGAGGGTGGAGTAGATGGTGAGCAGGTTGCTGACGCCCGGCTTCTCCTCGGTGTCGAAGCGGATCACCGTGTCGGTGTCGGTGACGGCGCTCTTGACCTTCTTCGCCGTCGTCTTCGGCTCGTCGAGGAGGTTGATCAGGCCCTTGGGCGTGGAGGCCGACTTGCTCATCTTGATCGTCGGGTCCTGGAGGTCGTAGATCTTGGCGACCTCCTTGACGATGTACGGCGCGGGCACGGTGAACGTCCGGCCGAAGCGGCCGTTGAAGCGCTCCGCGAGGTCGCGGGTGAGCTCGACGTGCTGGCGCTGGTCCTCGCCGACCGGCACCGCGTCCGCCTGGTACAGCAGGATGTCCGCGACCTGGAGGATCGGGTACGTGAAGAGACCGACCGTCGCACGGTCGGCGCCCTGCCGGGCCGACTTGTCCTTGAACTGCGTCATGCGCGAGGCCTCGCCGAAGCCCGTGAGGCAGTTCATGACCCACCCGAGCTGGGCGTGCTCAGGAACATGGCTCTGCACGAACAGGGTGCAGCGCTCGGGGTCGAGACCTGCCGCGAGCAGCTGGGCTGCGGCGAGCCGGGTGTTGGCACGCAGCTCTGCCGGGTCCTGCGGCACGGTGATCGCGTGCAGGTCCACGACCATGTAGAAGGCGTCGTGGGTCTCTTGCAGCGCGACGTACTGGCGGATGGCGCCGAGGTAGTTCCCGAGGTGGAACGAACCGGCGGTGGGCTGGATACCGGAGAGCGCGCGGGGTCGGGATGAGGCCATGCACACCATTCTCTCAGGTGCGGAACCGATCTCCGGCCGCCGGTGTATCAATGGTGTGAGGACGCGGGAGGGGACCCTCGAGCGGGGTCCGGAGGGGGGCCGCCTCGTCAATGCCGAGGGCGCGGTGATCGCCCGCGTGCGCGCCGGAGAGCCGGAGGCGTACGCGGAGCTGGTCCGCGCGCACACGGCGGTCGCGCTGCGGGCGGCGGTGGCCTTCGGAGCGGGCGCGGACGCGGAGGACGTGGTGCAGAGCGCGTTCCTCAAGGCGTATCAGGCGCTGGGGCGCTTCCGGGAAGGGGCGGCGTTCCGGCCGTGGCTGCTTCGGATCGTCGCCAATGAGACGAGGAACACAGTGCGTTCGGTGGTGCGGCTGCGTGCGGTCGCCGGCCGGGAGGCACTGCTGCTGGGACCCGAGCCGCTGATACCCGAGTCGGCCGATCCGGCGCTGGCCGCCGTCGCGCGGGAGCGGCGCGGGGCGCTGCTCGCGGCGCTGGCCGAGCTGACCGAGGAGCAACGACAGGTCGTCACCTACCGCTATCTGCTGGAGATGGACGAGGCGGAGACGGCGGAGGCGGTCGGCTGCCCACGGGGCACGGTCAAGTCCCGGCTGAACCGCGCGCTGGCCCGACTGGGGCAGCTGATGAGGGGTGAGGGAGGTGAGGGGCATGGCTGACGGGGCCGAAGAGCGCGAGGAGCGGGGCGCGGGCACCGGTGAGGACCGTGAGGACGCATCGCGGACGCCGGCGCACGACGGGCGGGAGCGGCACGAGGGAAGGCATGACGGGCGCGAGGGTCCTGGGTCGGGCGACGGCGGGCACGAGGAGTTGGTGGAGGAACTGCGCGGGCTGGGGCGCGGTATCCGCATCCCGGACGTGGACGGCGAGACCATGGCGGAACGGGTCCTGGCACAGCTCCTCGCCGGGTCGGCCGCGCCGCCGGTCACCCCGGAGGTGGTGGCGCTGAGCGGGCCCTGGGCCCCGGGCGTCACCCGAAGGCGGCGGGCGGTGCGGTGGCTGCGCCGGCGCCGGCGCGCACTGTCGGTGGGCCTGTCCGGGGTGCTCGTGGTCATGGTGCTGACCCCGCCCGTGCGGGCGGCCGTCGCCGACTGGTTCGGCTTCGGCGGGGTAGAGGTGCACCACGACCCCACCGCACGGCCGCCGAAGGCCGCGTCCGTGCCCTGGTGCCAGGACCCGGTCGGGCTCGCGGAGGCCGGCCGGCGCGCCGGGTTCACGCCCCTGGTGCCCGGCTCGCTGGGCGACCCGGAGGCGGTGTCGGTGGCCGTGGGGCCCGAGGGGCGCTCGGTGGTGAGCCTGTGCTGGCGCGAGGACGGCCGGACGGTCCGGCTGGACGAGTTCCCGGCGCGGCTGGACATCGGCTTCGCCAAGGAGGCCAGGCTGATGCCGCAGTGGCTGATGCTGGGCGACGACGGGACGGGGACGGGCACTCCGCAGTCGACCGGGCTGTGGTTCTCGGAACCGCACCGGCTGCGCTTCATGATGACCGACGTCCACGGCGACGAGTGGATCGAGGCCGAGCGGACGGCGGGCCCGACGCTGCTGTGGACGACGGCCGACGCCGTGACCACGCTGCGGCTGGAGGGCGTGGCGTCGGCGCGGCGGGCGGAGGAGATCGCCGAGTCGGCCCTGTGACGGCCCGCGGGCTCCGCGTGGTCGCTCGGTCCGCGTGGTCCGGTTGGTCCGCGAGCGCCGCGGAATCGGTGAACGGGTGCATGGGTGAAGCCCGGGCCCGTGGGCCCCGGCGAGATGCGCGAGATCGCGAGATCGCGAGATCCGTCAAGGATTTCCGCGGCCGGGGCGGAACCTGAGGCGCTCGGGCGGTGTACCAGAGGTGACGCGGGTGCGGACGGTCCGGGCCGTGCGTCGCTGGGGGAAGTATGCGACTGCTACGACGAGTTGCCGCACTGGCGGTCATGCTCGCCTTGACGTGGGTGCTCGCGCCCGTGGCGGCGGCCGGCGGGCCGACCAGCGTGTTCCTCACCTCTCCGGAGAGCGGCGAGACGGCCTCGCTGTACTACTCCGACAAGGAGTACGGGACGCTGACCGACTTGCTGGGGCCGACCGGTTCCGACGGCACGAAGGAGCGGCCGCCGTCCCTCGACATGGCGATGGGGACACGGCAGATCACGGTGACGTGGATGGTCCACGATGTGGATCCGTGGCGGGTCGACCGGGTGTATCCGGGCGAGGCGCGCGACACCGTGTGGATACACACCTCGACGGAGAGCGGCGGGGCGAATGGGACCTGGCACACGGCGCAGCGGCCCGGGGAGCTGGTCGAGCTGCTCGGCGAGCTGGGGCTGATGGGCGAGAAGTCGCCGTCCGGGGGTGGAGCCGAGGGATACCCGGCGCCTTGGGAGCAGGACGCCGGCGCGACGGAGGAGGCTTCGGCCGAGGCCCCCGCCGCGCCGCCGGCCGAGGACCGGAGCCGGCCGGTGGCGGCGTCGAGTGCCACGACCGGCTGGTGGTGGTCGATACCGGGCCTGGCGGCCGGCGCGGCCCTCGCTCTTCTCCTCGCTCGGCTGCTGCCGTCCTTCCCGCTCCGCCGTGACACCGGCGACCCGGGCCCGCGCCAAGAACTGCTGGACGCTTCCTAGAAACGAGGGCGGGGCGATCCGGCGCCGCGCGCCGGGGGCCCGTTCCGGCCAGGTCCGGCGCCGCGCGCCGGGGGCCAGTCCGGGGCGGTCCGGCGGGTCCGGCACGGGCAGACGCTGCGGCATGGCCCGGCCCCGCACGGTCCGGTCCGGCGCCCCGCGCCAGGGGCCCGGTCCGGCGCGGTCCGGCGCGGTCCGGCGCCCCGCGCCAGGGGCGGCCCGTTCCGGCGCGGCCAGGTGCGGGGCAGGCCAGGCGCGGCGCGGGGCGGCCCGTTCCGGACGGGTCCGGCCCGGCTCGGTCCGGCTCGGTCCGGCTCGGTCCGCCCCCGGTCGCGACGGCTCAGGCCGGGAGGCCCGGTGCCGGGTGCGCGGCCATCAGGTCGGCCACCTCGGCGCGGACTGCCGCGAGCTCGTCCTCGTCGCCCTTGCCGGCCGCGGTGACGCCCCGGTCGATCCACGCGGCGACGGCGGCCATGTGCTCCGTACCGAGGCCCCGGGAGGTCAGGGACGGCGTGCCGATGCGGATGCCGGACGGGTCGAACGGCTTCCTCGGGTCGTACGGGACGGTGTTGTAGTTGACGACGATCCCGGCCCGGTCGAGCGCCTTGGCCGCCACCTTGCCGGGGACGTCCTTGGAGGTGAGGTCCATCAGGATCAGGTGGTTGTCGGTCCCGCCGGACACCAGGTCGAAACCGCGCGCGAGCAGCGCCTCGGCGAGGGCCTTGGCGTTGGCGACGACCTGGGCGGCGTAATCACGGAAGGAGGGCTGCGCGGCCTCGTGGAGGGCGACGGCGATGGCGGCGGTGGTCTGGTTGTGCGGACCGCCCTGGAGCCCGGGGAACACCGCCTTGTCGATGGCCTTGGCGTGTTCCTCACGGGACATCAGCATCGCGCCGCGCGGCCCGCGGAGCGTCTTGTGGGTGGTGGTGGACACGACGTCGACATGCGGCACGGGCGAGGGGTGGGCGCCGCCCGCGATCAGGCCCGCGATGTGCGCGACGTCGGCGACGAGTACGGCGCCGGCCTCCCGGGCGATCTCCGCGAAGGCGGCGAAGTCGATGGTGCGCGGCAGCGCCGTGCCGCCGCAGAAGATGACCTTGGGCCGTTCCTTGAGCGCGAGCTCGCGCACCTCGTCGAAGTCGATGAGGCCGGTGTCCTGGCGCACGCCGTACTGAACGCCCCGGAACCACTTTCCGGTGGCGGAGACGCCCCAGCCGTGGGTGAGGTGGCCGCCCATGGGCAGGGCCATGCCCATCATGGTGTCACCGGGCTCGGCGAAGGCGAGATACACGGCGAGGTTGGCGGGGGAGCCGGAGTACGGCTGGACGTTGGCGTGGTCGACGCCGAAGAGCGACTTGGCGCGGGCGACGGCGAGCCGCTCGACCTGGTCGATGTTCTGCTGGCCCTCGTAGTACCGGCGGCCGGCGTAGCCCTCGCTGTACTTGTTCTGGAGCACCGTGCCGGATGCCTCGAGCACGGCCTGGGAGACGTAGTTCTCGCTGGGGATGAGCCGCAGCGTCTCGGACTGGAGCTGCTCCTCCGCGCCCACGAGAGCGGCGAGCTCCGGGTCGGTCGTGGAGAGGGCGGGGTGGGAAAGGGGAAGGGTCATGGGAATGGTCCTCCGGGGCGATCCGTGGTCGTCGGTCGTGTTCCCGGGGTGCCCAGGCGGGGCGACACCTCGTGCGAAAGCCCGCGCACGGCTTCCTCGGGGTCGTTTCCCCGTACGCCAGTCACCGCGCGTGCCGCCCACAGTAGCGGCCCGGCGGGCCGCCGCGCGGTGTCGTCCACACTGCGAGCCGCGGCCGGAGAGCGACGATGGAGGGGAGCGCCGGCCGCGCCGGCGCCGGAGGTCCGTCCCGACGATCGGAGGCCCCGTGCCGAGCTCGACTTCCGCCTTCGCCGCCGCGGAGGCGCACAGCGCGCACAACTACCACCCGTTGCCGGTCGTCGTCGCCTCGGCGGACGGCGCCTGGATGACGGACGTCGAGGGACGCCGCTTCCTGGATCTGCTCGCCGGATACTCGGCGCTCAACTTCGGGCACTCCAACCGCAGGCTCGTCGAGGCGGCGAAGGCGCAGCTGGAACGGGTCACGCTGACCTCGCGGGCCTTCCATCACGACCGGTTCGGGGAGTTCTGCGCGCAGCTCGCGGAGCTGTGCGGGATGGAGACGGTCCTGCCGATGAACACCGGTGCGGAGGCGGTGGAGACGGCCGTCAAGACCGCCCGCAAGTGGGGGTACCGGGTGAAGCGCGTGCCGGACAACATGGCCAAGATCGTCGTGGCGGCGAACAACTTCCACGGCCGGACGACCACGCTGATCAGTTTCTCGACCGATCCGGTGGCGCGGGCCGACCACGGGCCCTACACGCCCGGGTTCGAGATCGTCCCGTACGGGGACCTGACCGCGATGGAGGCGGCGGTCACGGAGAACACGGTGGCCGTGCTGCTGGAGCCGATCCAGGGCGAGGCCGGGGTGCTGGTGCCTCCGGCCGGGTACCTCCCAGGTGTCCGCGCGCTCACCCGCGAGCGGAACGTGCTGTTCGTCGCGGACGAGATCCAGTCCGGCCTGGGCCGCACGGGCAGGACGTTCGCGTGCGAGCACGAGGGCGTGGTGCCGGACATGTACGTGCTCGGCAAGGCGCTGGGCGGTGGTGTGGTCCCGGTGTCCGCGGTGGTGTCCTCGGCGGAGGTGCTCGGCGTCCACCGGCCGGGTGAGCACGGCTCGACGTTCGGCGGAAACCCGCTGGCGTGCGCCGTCGCGCTGGAGGTGATGGCGATGCTGCGCACCGGCGAGTTCCAGCGGCGGGCCACCGAGCTGGGTGAGCGGCTCCACCGGGAGCTGGGGCTGCTGGCCGCCGGCGGCGCGGTGACGGCCGTGCGGGGACGCGGGCTGTGGGCCGGTGTGGACATCGCGCCGGACCGCGGCACCGGCCGGGAGGTCTCCGAGAAGCTGATGGACCGCGGTGTGCTGGTGAAGGAGACCCAGGGCGCCACGATCCGGATCGCTCCGCCGCTGGTGATCAGCGAGGAGGACCTGGACTGGGGCCTTTCCCAGCTCCGAGCGGTCCTGACGGAACGCCCGTAGCGCGGCCGGTGGCGCGGTGGCCTACGCCAGCGAACGGCACAGCGCGTCCAGCGCGCCCGACCACGCGCTGTCCGGCGGGGTCGCGTAGCCGACGACGAGCGCGTCGCCGCGGGGCGGGGCGTCCGTGTGCCGGAAGCGGCCCATCGGCTCGACGGCCAGGCCGTGCCAGGCTGCGGCCCGCACGGCGGACTGCTCGGTGCCGGGCGGCAGTTCGAGGACCGCGTGCAGCCCGGCGGCGATCCCGCTCACCCGGATTTTGGGGGCGTGCTCCGCCAGCTGACGCACCAGGTGGTCGCGGCGGCGCCGGTAACGCAGCCGCATGCCCCGTACATGCCGGTCGTAGGCGCCGGACGCGATGAACTCGGCCAGGGTGAGTTGGTCGAGCGAGCTCGACGCCCACTCCACGCCGCCCTTGGCCGCGAGCACCTCCCCGACGAGGCCCTGGGGCAGCACCATCCACGCCAGCCGTAGTCCGGGGGCCAGGGACTTGCTCGCCGTGCCCATGTGGACGACGCGCTCCGGGTCGAGGCCCTGGAGCGCGCCGACGGGCCGGCGGTCGTAGCGGAACTCCCCGTCGTAGTCGTCCTCGAGGATCAGACCGCCCGTCCTGCGGGCCCAGTCGACGACCGCGGTCCGCCGGTCCGGGTGCAGCGGCATCCCGACGGGGAACTGATGGGCGGGCGTCATCAGCACCGCTCCGACGCCCCGCAGCCCGCCCTCCCCCAACGCGGCCGGTTCGGTGCCCAGTTCGTCGAACGGGAGGGCCGGGATGCGCAGTCCCGCCTCGGTCAGCACGTTGCGGTGTTCGTCGAGGCCGTACGACTCGACCGCCACCTCCCTGACCCGGCGCTGCCGCAGCACCTTGCCCATCAGCATGAGCCCGTGTACGAAGCCGGAGCAGATCACGATGCGTTCGGGGTCGGCGTGCACGCCACGGGCGCGGGCCAGGTAGTCGGCCAGCACCGTCCTCAACTCGACGCGTCCGCGCGGATCTCCGTAACCGAAGGCCTCGTGGGGAGCAGCGTCCAGCGCCCGGCGGGCCGCCTTGAGCCACTCGGCGCGAGGGAAGGAGGCCAGGTCGGGGCTGCCGGGCAGCAGGTTGTAGGCGGGCCGGCCGCGGGCCGGGCGGGTCCTCGCCGTGCCGGGTGCGGTCCTGCGGGGCACGGAGCGGCGGGCGACCCTGGTGCCGGATCCCTGCCGTGCGGTGAGCCAGCCTTCCGCGACCAGTTCGGCGTAGGCGTCGGCGACCGTGTTGCGGGCGATCCCCAGGTCGGCGGCGAGCGAGCGGGACGACGGCAGCCGGGTCCCCGGTGCGAGCCTCCCCGTGCGGGCGGCCTCCCGCAGCGCGTCCGTCAGTCCCTGCCGCAGCCTCGGCCCGCGTACCTCGAGGTGGAGGTCCGTACCGAAAGTGGACCAGGAATCCGTCATGGAAATGGACCATACCGCTGCGCCACCGGACCTCTACGGTCGAACCCATGACGACCACGAACGCGACCACGGCCGCGACCACGAACGAGATCAATGCCCCCGAGCACACTCCCCGCCTGGCCATGATGGAGCTGGCTCCCGAGGTCTACAAGGCCATGGTCAAACTGGACCAGGCGGCCCGCCGGCACCTCGACCCGGTGCTGCTGGAGCTGGTGAAGATCCGCGCCTCGCAGATCAACCACTGCGCGTTCTGCCTCGACATGCACAGCAAGGACGCGCTCGCGGCCGGCGAGTCGGTGGAGCGGATCGTGCAGCTCAGCGCCTGGGAGGAGTCGCGGCACTTCTACACGGAGAAGGAGATCGCGGCGATCGAGCTGACCGAGGCGGTCACCGTGCTCACCGACGGTTTCGTGCCCGACGAGGTCTTCGAGAAGGCGGCCAAGCACTTCGAGGAGACCGAACTGGCGCATCTCGTCGCGGCCATCACGGTCATCAACGCCTGGAACCGCTTCGGCGTGACAGCCCGCCTTGTTCCCGGCCACTACACGCCCGGTTCGCTGAAGCACTGACGAGTTCCGGACGAAGGTCGGGACAAGCTCTGAAGACGCTCAACTCCGGTTCCCCGTCGCCGATCACGGGAGACGATCACGTCATGATCGGACTCACGAAGAAGGAACTGTCGGTGGTGGTGCTGCGCGACGCGGACCGCATCGAGGCCGCCGTCCACGCCGCGCTGGAGCACGCCGCACCGGAGGAACGGCCGGGGCTGGAGCGCGCCCTCGCCGTCGTCGCGGAGGCGTCCGCGGCGACGGACGAGGAGCTGCGGGCCCGCTGGGTCAGGCAGCGTATGGACGCGGCGGGGGTACGCGGCCCTGCGGACTCGGTCGAGGCGATCAAGGCCCTGCGCGAGGCGGCTCCGGGCCTCAGCCTCCTGTCGGCGGTGCAGCTCGCGAAGTCCGCGGAGTCCGTGCAACGCGGCGCGTGAGGACCCGCCGTGCCCCGCCGGCCGCAGGACGGGCGGGGCACCGGACGCGCCCCGCCCGTGCGGGCGGGGCCGCGGGTGTCACTTCTTGGGCAGCCACTGCTTCCAGGTCGCCTCATTGGCCTTGACCCACTTCTCCGCGGCCGCCTCGGGGCTCATCTTCTCCCCGGCGATCATCTGCGCGACCTCGTTCTGCTGCTCGGTCGTCCACTTGAAGTTCTTCAGGAACTCGGCCGCCTCGCCGCCGTTCTTGGCGAAGTCGGCGTTGAGGAACTTCTGCAGCGGTGTGTTCGGGTAGGCGCACGCGATCTTCTTCGGGTCGGCGTCGCAGCCCTCCTTGTACTCGGGCAGCTTCACCTCGACGAGATCGACCTGCGCGTTCAGCCACTGCGGGGTCCACCAGTAGGTCAGGAAGGGCTTCTTCGCCTTCACGTACTTCTGGATGGCGGTGATCTGGGCGGCCTCGGAACCCGCGTAGTTGGTCTTCAGGTTCAGCCCGAGGTTCTTGATGATCGCGTCGTCGTTGGTGACGTAGTCGGGCGAACCCTCGAGGAGTTCACCCTTGCCGCCGCTCTCCGCGGTGGCGAACTCCTTGGCGTACTTGTCGAGGTTCTTCCAGTCCGTCACGTCGGGGTGCTTGTCGGCGAAGTACTTCGGCACGAACCAGCCGATGTGGCCCTCGACACCGAGGTCACCGCCCTTCACGACGGTCTTACGGTCCTCGACGTACTGCTTCTCCTCCTTGGGGTGGCCCCAGTCCTCCATGATCGCGTCGATGTCGCCCTTGGAGAGGGCGTCCCAGGCGAGCACTTCACCCATCTGCTGGGTCTTGACCTTGTAGCCGAGCTCCTCCTCCAGGATGTAGGACGCGACGGCCGTGTTGGCCTGCGCGCCGACCCAGGACGGGACGGTCAGCTTCACGGTCTTCTCGCCGCCGGCCGCGTCCTGGCTCTTGCCCGTCTCCGCGGCGCTGCACGCGCTCAGGGAGAGGACGCCGAGGGCGGCGGCGACGGCGGCGGTGCGGAGGGTTCTGGTGCGCTTCATGGTGGTGCTCCTGCTGTGAGTGAGGGACGTGAGTGGTACGGGGGCGGGGGCGGGGCGCCCGGGTCGGCGCCCCGCCGTTCAGCCGCGTTTGCGGGCCGGCTGGGTGATCCGGTCGAGTACGAGACCGAGGCAGACGATCGCCACTCCGGCCGTCATTCCGAGACCCATCTCGCCGCGTGACAGGCCCTTGACGACGTCGTAGCCGAGGGCACCGCCGCCGACGAGCGCGCCGACGACGACCACGGCCAGGACCAGCACGACCCCCTGGTTGACGGCGAGCTGGAGCGCGGGGCGGGCGAGCGGCAGCTGGACCCGGAGGAGTTGCTGCCGGGTGGACGCGCCGAGCGACCGGGACGCCTCCAGCGCCGCGGGGTCGACCTCGCGCAGGCCCTGGGCGGTGATGCGGACCACCGCGGGCAGCGCGTACACGACGGCCGCGACGATCGCGGAGACGCGGGCGACTCCGAACAGGGCGACCACGGGAATGAGGTAGACGAACTGCGGCATCGTCTGCATGGCGTCGAGCACCGGCCGCAGCCAGCGCTCCAGTCGTCCCGCACGGGCGCAGACGATGCCCGCGAGGACGCCGAGGACCAGGGTGACGACGAGTGCGGCGAGCACCTGGGAGAGCGTGTCGAGGGATTTCGTCCACACGCCGAGCACGCCGATCGCGGCCATGGCGAGCGTGGCGGTCAGTGCCGTCATCCAGGTGCCGACGAGCCAGGCCAGACCGGCGACCAGCAGCAGCACCGCCCACCACGGCAGCGCGGTCAGACCGTCCCTCATGGGGTTGAGGACCCACAGCGTGAAATGCTCCGACCAGGTCTCCGTGCCGCCGAGCACCGGGATGCCGGACGACAGGTTCTCGGTGATCCAGACCTGGGCCTTGTTGACGGGCGTGGAGATGGCGAACGTCCAGCCCTCCGGCCACGCCGTGCCGGCCACGAAGCGCAGCAGCACGGCCGCGGCGACGCCGCCGCCTGCCAGCGCCCAGGCGGAGCGGCCGTGCAGCAGGCCGCCACCGGGTGCGCTCCGGCCGATCCGGTCGCCGGCGGCCGCGGTCGTACGGTCGAGCCAGACGGCGATCAGCACGATGGGGATGCCGGCGGCGAGCGCCTTGCCCACGTCCACGGTGGACAGGGCGGAGTAGACCTCCTCGCCGAGGCCGCCCGCGCCGACGAGCGCGGCGATGACGACCATCGAGAGCGCCATCATGATCGTCTGGTTGAGGCCGAGGAGCATCTGCTTGCGGGCCAGTGGCAGCCGTGCCGTGCGCAGCCGCTGCCACGGGCTCGCCCCGAGTGACGTGGCCGCCTCGAGCACCGCGGGGTCGGCGCCGCGCAGACCGAGCGTGGTCAGGCGTGCCATCGGCGGCGCCGCGTAGATGACGGTGCAGAACAGCGCGGCGGGCGTGCCGGTGCCGAAGACCAGCACGAACGGCAGCAGGTAGGCGAAGGCCGGCAGCACCTGCATGGTGTCGAGCACCGGCCGCAGCAGGCGGTCGACCCGGTCGGAGAGCCCCGCGGCCAGTCCGATGAGTACGCCCAGCAGCGCGGCGCAGGTCACCGCCACCACCATCAGGGCGATGGTGAGCAGGGTGGCGTCCCACATGCCGAGCAGCCCGCACACGGCGAACGCGCCGAAGGCCGTCGCCGCGACCTTGACGCCGCCGCGTCCGAGCCCGGCCGCGCGCCAGGCGAACAGCACGCCGGCGGCGAACACACCGGTCCAGCCCATCGTGTCGAGCACGGTGTAGACGCCGCTGACGGCATCGGTGGCGGTGTTGGACAGGTGCAGCAGGAAGTACAGGAAGAGGGGGTGGCTGTCCCGGTTGTCGATGACCCACTTGTTGGCGTCGTCGAGCGGACCGGAGATGTCGACGCTCAGCGCGCCGGGCCACGGGCCGCTGCCCCACACGACCGCCGAGAGCGGTACGAGGACGGCCGCCAGCGCGGCGAGCACCAAGAGCTTGCCCTTGACGGGATGACGCATCAGGTCCTGGAAGGACCGCCCGGTGGCGGGACGGCCGGACTTGTCCTGTGCCTTCTCGGTGCCGGGAACCTTGTCGGGAGTCTTGTCGGAAGCGGGAGTGGTGACGGCGGCGGTCATCGCGGCCACCGCCCCTCCGCCGCCCGGGGGTGGCGCGTACGCGCTGTGCGGGTCACGCGGCCACCGCCTTGCCGCCGGGGACACCGGCGACCACGCCGAGCAGCGCCGCGTGGTCCACCACCCCCAGGCACCTGCCGTCCTCGACGACGCGGGCGGTCTCGCCGGTGCGGGCGACGGCCTCGATGGCCTCGAAGACCGTCGCCCCGGGGGCGAGCGCCGGGCCGGACTCCCCCTCCGAGGCCCGGGCGGGGCGCATGGCCGTGCGTACGGTCATGACCTGCTCGCGCGGGACATCGCGGACGAAGTCGCGCACGTACTCGTCGGCCGGCTCGCCGACGATCTCCTCGGGGGTGCCGAGCTGCACGATCCGGCCGTCGCGCATCAGCGCGATCCGGTCGCCGATCTTGAGCGCCTCGCTCAGGTCGTGCGTGATGAAGACCATGGTGCGGCCCTCCTCGCGGTGCAGCCGCACGACCTCCTCCTGCATGTCGCGGCGGATCAGCGGGTCCAGTGCGCTGAACGGCTCGTCGAACAGCAGGACCTCGGGGTCGACCGCCAGTGCCCGCGCCAGGCCGACGCGCTGCTGCTGGCCGCCGGACAGCTGGCCGGGACGGCGGGACTCCATGCCCTCGAGGCCCACCTTGGTGACGAACTCCGCCGCCCTTTGCCGGCGTTCCGCGCGGCCGACGCCCTGGATCTCGAGTCCGTAGGCGACGTTGTCGAGCACCGAGCGGTGCGGCAGCAGCCCGAAGTGCTGGAACACCATGGACGCGCGGTGGCGGCGCAGTTCGCGCAGCCGTCCGGCGTCCATCGACATGACGTCCTCGCCGTCGATGGAGATGGCGCCGGATGTCGGCTCGATCAGCCGGGTGAGGCAGCGGACCAGCGTCGACTTGCCCGAGCCGGACAGGCCCATGACGACGAAGACCTCGCCCTTGCGGACGTCGAAGGAGACGTCACGCACGGCGGCGGTGCAGCCGGTGCGCTCCCGCAGGCCGGCGGCGTCGAGGGCGCCCAGCTCGGGGTCGGCGGGCACCCGGCCCGCCTTCGGACCGAAGACCTTCCACAGGTCGCGTACGGAGAACACAGGTGTCGGCGGCGTACTCATCAGGCATTACCTCCCAGCAGGTCCGCGCATTTCTCCCCGACCATCAAGACGGTGATCATCGGGTTGACGGCCGTCATCGTCGGGAAGACGGACGCGTCGGCGATCCGGACGCCGGTGAGGCCGCGGATCTTCAGATCGGGGTCGACGACGGCGAGTTCGTCGTCGGCCGCACCCATCCGGCAGGTGCCGGCGGGGTGGTAGACGGTGTGCGCGACCTTGCGCGCGTACTCGCTGATCTCCTCGTCGGAGGTGACCTCGGGGCCCGGGCAGACCTCCCGCTTCAGCCAGCCGGCCAGCGGCTCCTGCTTCGCGATCTCACGCGCGATCCGGATGCCGTCGACCAGCGTGCGGCCGTCGTAGTCGTCCTCGTCGGTGAAGTACCGGAAATCGAGGGCGGGTTTGACGTCGGGGTCGGCGCTGGTCAGGTACAGGCGGCCGCGGCTGCGGGGCTTGGGGATGTTGGGCGTCATCGACACGCCGTGCGCGGGGCGTTCGTAGCCGAGGCGCTCCGGGTTGTCGGTGAAGGGGATCTGGTAGAAGTGGAACATCAGGTCGGGCCCCGCGGACGCGGGGTCCCGCCGTACGAACAGCCCGGCGTCGCTGTCCATCGCGGAGTTCTCCGGGATGGGCCCGTGGGTCTCCCAGACGATGACCGACTCGGGGTGGTCGAGCAGGTTCTCGCCGACGCCCGGCAGGTCGTGGACCACGGGTATGCCGAGCCTCTCCAGGTCGGCGCGCGGCCCGATGCCGGAGTGCATCAGCAGCCGGGGCGTGTCGACGGCTCCCGCGCAGACGAGCACTTCGCGGCGGGCCCGTACGGTCCGCTCCTCGCCGTCCTTGGCGCGCACGTGCACCCCGGTGGCACGTGTGCCGTCCAGCTCCAGCCGGTACGCCCAGGTCTCCAGGGCGATGTGCAGGTTCGGCCGGTCGAGGAAGGGGTGCAGGTAGGCGACGGACGCCGACGAGCGCTTGTTGTTCTCGGGGTGGTAGGCGAGGTCGAAGAAGCCGACACCCTCGTGGAAGGGCTTCTCGTTGAAGCTCTCGATCCGCGGCACGTCGAGGGCGGTCCGCGCGGCGTCGACGAAGTCGCGGGCGATGGCGTTCCGGTCCGCCTCGTCGACGGGGACGATGTTGTTGCGCAGCTTGTGGAAGTACGGGTCCATGGCCGCGGCGTCCCAGCCCTCCGCACCGGCCCCTGCCCACTCGTCCCAGTCGGACGGCAGCGGCTTGAAGGCGATGAGGGTGTTGTGGGACGAGCAGCCGCCGAGCACGCGGGCGCGGCTGTGGCGGATGTGGGAGTTGCCGCGCGGCTGTTCGGTGGTCGGGTAGTCGTAGTCGAGCTCACCGCCGAGCAGGCCCATCCAGCGCCGCAGGGTCAGCACGTCGTCGCGGCCGACGTCGCTCGGGCCGCCCTCGATGACGGCGACGGTCACGCCGGGGTCCTCGGTGAGCCGGGAGGCGATCACCGAACCTGCGGTGCCGCCGCCGACGACGACATAGTCGTACTCGTGGATGTGGTCGGTCATGGTGTGTTTCCCTGCCTCAGCCCGCGAACCAGCGCACGGGGCGCGGGGCGAGGTTCTGGTAGATGTGCTTCGCCTCGCGGTACTCGGCGAGGCCCGCGGGTCCCAGCTCACGGCCGGTGCCCGACTTGCCGAAGCCGCCCCACTCCGCCTGCGGCAGGTAGGGGTGGAAGTCGTTGATCCAGACGGTGCCGTGCCGCATGAGCCGCGCCATCCGGCGTGCGCGTCCGGCGTCGGACGTCCAGACGGCTCCGGCGAGGCCGTACTCGGTGTCGTTGGCGAGGGCGAGGGCCTCTTCCTCGGTGCGGAAGGTCTCGACGGTCAGGACGGGGCCGAAGATCTCCTCGCGGACGACGCGCATGGTGCGGTGGCAGTGGTCGAGGACGGTGGGCCGGTAGAAGAAGCCGGGTCCCTCCGGCCGCTCGCCGCCCGCCCTCAGCACCGCGCCCTCGGCCAGCGCGGAGGCGACGAACTCCTCGGTCCTCGCGAGCTGCTGGGCGGAGACGAGGGGGCCGCACTCGACGCCTTCGTCGGTGCCGCGCCCGAGGCGGATCTTCTCGGCCCTGCGCGCGAGTTCGGTGACGAACCGCTCGCGCAGCGACTCCTCGACGATGAGCCGCGAGCCCGCGGAGCAGACCTGCCCGCTGTGGATGAACGCGGCGTTGAGTGCCTGGTCGACGGCCGTGTCGAACCCGTCGGGGGTGGCGCAGGCGTCGGCGAAGACCACGTTCGGGTTCTTGCCGCCGAGTTCGAGGGCGACCTTCTTGACGGTGTCGGCCGCGGCGCGGGCGACCTTCGTACCGCTGACGAGCCCGCCGGTGAAGGACACGAGGTCCACATCCGGGTGCTCCGCCAGCCGGGCGCCGACGGGGTCGCCGGCGCCGGTGACGATGTTCGCGGCGCCGGGCGGCAGTCCCGCCTCGATCAGCAGCTCGATCAGGGCGACGGTGGTCAGCGGCGTGATCTCGCTGGGCTTGATCACCAGGGTGTTGCCCGCCGCGAGCGCGGGGGCGATCTTCCAGCTGGCCTGGAGCAGCGGATAGTTCCAGGGGGTGATCAGCGCGCAGACGCCGACGGGCTCGTGCACGACGACGCTGTGGATGTCGTCCGACCCGGCGTCGACGACACGGCCGCCGCTCTCGTTCATGACGAGGTCGGCGAAGTAGACGAAGGCATCGCGTACGCAGTCGACGTCGACGCGTCCCTCTTCGAGGGTCTTCCCCGCGTCCTGGCTCTCCAGCGCGCCGATCTTCTCCCGGTCCCGCTCGAGCAGGGCCGCGACGCGTCGGAGCAGCGCGGCGCGCTCCGCGACAGGGGTGCGCGGCCAGGTGCCGTCGTCGAATGCGGCACGTGCGCAGGCGACAGCGTCATCGGTGTCGGCGACACCGCCCTCCGCCACGACGGCGAAAACGCTCCCGTCGACGGGGTCGATGATGTCGCGGGTGGCACCGGAGAGGGCGAAACGCCACTCCCCGCCCACATGGATGGTCTGATGTACTGCCGACACGTCGCGTTTTGGCCTTTCGTTCCCGTTTTGTCCGACGCCGGTCACACCCCGGCGATCTGGCCGCCTGCCCCCGGAACCAAGAACCATGCGGAACGGTTCACGGAACGTGACCTGACTCACGGAACGGCCGGAGCGCGCGGGCCACCCAGGCCCCGGGACCACGGCGGGGTCAACACGGGCATCACGGGGCGAATGTGAGCGGGGTCACCGCCCGCCCGAAGCCGTCACCACCCGGCCTCATAGGGTCAGGTACATGACCGCGAAGTTCAGTGATCCGTTCCTCAGCCTCACCGAGCAGCACGCCGCCTGGGGCGCGGAACAACTCGAGACGTTCAACGAGTTCATGCCGATCGGCGAGTGGAGTGCCGACCTCGGGCAGTGCCTGTACCGGCAGTCCGGACGAGAGCTGAGGATCTCGCTCCTCGGGACGTTCGACGTCAACGAGCACTCATGGCTGTGGGCCTGGGCCAACCCCGGCTTCGCCGGCTCACCGGTGGTCACGGCGGCGGAACGGCTCCGCGCGTACGGCCAGGCGCACGGCCTGAGCGAGTTCACCGAGGAGCTCGTCCCCCTCGCCGCTCACGACGACCCCCGCCGCGCCGTGGAGACCCTGGCGTTCACGGCGATGGGCGTGCTCGGCGCCGCCGGGTACATCGGCGTACAGGCGAGCGCCGACGGCCGCGCCTACATGGTTCCGGACGATCCTCAGGTCCCCCGCGCCGAACCGGACGCCATCACCCTGCCGCGCGTCCTGCTCACCGGCGCCGGCCTCGTCGGCGGATCCGCCCGCCGGGTCGTCTCCGGGTACTTCGGCCACCACGACCTTCCGCAACGCCGCACCGAGGACCGGACGAGCGCGGGACTCCCCGACGGCGGCACGATCGACGTCCTCTTCGACGATCTCGACCGGATAGCGTCCGTCCACGTCAACACGGGTGCCCCCGCGGTGGAACAGCCGGCCGGCTGAGCTCAGCGCCTCCCGACCCCGAGGTCCCGCCGGGCGCCCGCACGCACGACGGCGGCGCCCGCCCCGGTCAACGCGGCGAGGACCAGCAGCACCGCGATCGACGGATTCACGAAGGCCGGCACGAAGTCGTACGTGTAGCCGTCCGACCAGCGGCAGACCGAACTCACCGGGAACAGGCTGTCCCGCATGTTCTCGAGGTTCGGTCCGTCCGCCGGCGAGGAGTACCCGTAGCGCTGCTGCGCGCAGGTGTACCACTCGTTCTCCAGGCGGACGGAGCACAGAAGACCGAACAGCTGGATCGCCAGCGCGACCGCCACGCACACCAGCGCCACGTCCCGGAGCCTCCCCGCGGGGGTCGACGCGCTCAAGCGGCCGCGCGCGACGAACGCCGGGAAGAGATACCCGCACAGCGTGATCAGCACCAGCAGGCCCAGGATCAGGATCCCGAAGACGGCCAGGGGGTTCTGGCCGGTGTCCGTGGCCAGTTGGACGGTGCCGGGTATCGCGGTGATCGAGGACATGAGCCTCATCCTGCGTCATCCTCGCCCGGCGCGCCGCGCGTTCTTCCTGATGGAGCGTCGCGCGGAGGAGCCGAGGTCCCGGACGCCGGCGCTCACGGAACCACGCGGCAGTCCCGGCCGTCCCAATGATCAAGAGACCAACGGACGAAGGGGGCCCGCATGGCGGTCACGCTGGGCGAGGAGATCATGCTGCTGTCGCTGGACGACGGGTCCGGCGCGGCGAAGGACCGGCAGTCCGCGGGGTGGGCCGTGGCGGGCGGCATCCTGCTCGACCTGGTCATGGCCGGACGGGTCTCGGTCGACGACGGCCGGATCCGCGTCACGGACCAGGCGCCCACCGGTGTCGCCCTCCTCGACGGCCGCCTGGAGCAGCTCGCGGCCTGGGCGGGCCGCAGGCGCAGGTCCCCGAAGGTCACGGAATGGCTGACGAAGGACCACTCCAAGGCCGTGACCGCCACGATCGAGAGCCTGCGTGAGCGCGGTCTCGTGGCGGAGGAGCAGCACAAGGTGCTCGGCCTCTTCCCGGTCAAGCGCTATCCGGAGGCGGACGGGGCGGCCGAGCGCGAGCTGCGCGAACGCCTCACCGCCGTCGTCCTCGAGGGAAGCGAGCCCGACGACCGGACGGCGGGTCTGGTCGCGCTGATCCATTCGGCGAAGCTGCACCGCATCGCCTTCCCCGACGTGCCGCGCAAGGAGCTCACCGGGCGGATGTCCGAGATCTCCGAGGGCCAGTGGGCGGGCGACAGCCTCCGTAAAGCCATCCGCGACATGCAGGCGGCGATGGTCGCGGTCACCGTGATGACGGCGGCCGCGGCGGCGGGCTGACGCCCCGTCTCTCACCCCTGCAGCGGCTGCTCGGTCAGCCGGACGACGAAGCGGCACGTCGCCGCCCGCCGCGCCAGGCGCTCACGGGAGTGCGCCTGGCCGTCGCCGACGCGAGCTCCGACCCGGACGCCCCAACGGACGGCGGCCGGACCCGCCACCTCCTCGGCCGCAGCCCGGCATCGCCGGGCGCGGCACGCACGAGGCCGGACCGCCACTGAACCACCGGGCGGCCTCGTCCGCCGGGTGCGGCGCCTCCTCGGCCGGGGCACGGAGGGCCATCATCTGCTGACCGGACTGTCGCCGCGCGCCGGACCGCCACCGAACCACCGGGCGGCCTCGTCCGCCGCCCAGCGCCCCGGGGCGGACGGCCACCGACGGCGACCGGCCCCGTCGCCGGATGCGCGCCACGGGCCGGGCGGCCGTCACAGGCGCCCGGCCCGGCCGCGTGGCGCGGCTCACGCCGCCTTGCGGCCGCCGAACGCGGCGAGGGTGCGCTCCAGCGCGGGCATCGCGCGGACCGTCCGCCGGGAGCGGATCAGCATGTCCCACGCGGGCTCGAACTTCTTCCAGCCGCCCGCGTACGCGAGGTGCCGCATCCGTTCGTGCCGGCCGGGCTGCGCGGAGGCGCCGCGCCAGATGTTGGACCAGCGGTAGAAGTCGCGATAGGCGCGCCAGTAGCCGTCCTCCAGCTGCCGGGGGGTCATGCCCTTGGGCCGGTAGACCACATGACGGGTGTCGTACAGGTCCCAGTCGCGGTGCACGATGTGGTCCTCCGCCTCCATCTGCTTCCACAGTCCCGTGGAGGGATACGGCGTCATGATGTGGAACGTCGCCGTCTCGATGCCCTGCTCGACGGCCCACTCCACCGTGCGGTCGAAGACGTCGGGCCCGTCCTGGTCGAGGCCGAAGACGAAGCTGGCGTTGACCATGACTCCCGCGTCATGGAGGCGGCGGACCGCCGCGCCGTAGTCCTTGCCGATGTTCTGGTTCTTGCGGCGCTCCGCCAGGTTCGCGTCGTTGACGGTCTCGAAGCCGACGAACAGGCTGCGCAGCCCCGCGTCGACCGCGCGCTCCAGCAGACCCGGCTGAAGAACGGAGTTGACCGTGCCGGCCGCCTGCCACAGGCGGCCCATGCCGGCCATGCCGTCGAACAGGGCTTCCGCGAAGCGCCTGTTGCCCAGCAGATGGTCGTCAAGGAAGTAGAGGTGGCGGCCCGGCAGCCGCTCGATCTCCGACAGGGCGTCGTCGACGGTCTGCGTGTAGAAGGACTTGCCGCCCTCGAAGAACGCGTCCTTGTAGCAGAAGTCGCAGTGGTGCGGGCAACCGCGCGAGACCACGATCGAGTTGGGCACGAGGTACAGGTGACGCTTGATCAGGTCGCGGCGCACCGGCGGGAGACCGGCCAGGGTGCGCTGTGCCGTGGAGTCGTAGCGCCGGGCCGCAGCGCCGTCGCGGAAGTCCTTCAGGAACAGCGGCCACTGCTCCTCCCCCGGCCCGGTGAAGACGGTGTCGGCGTGCTGCGCGGCCTCCTCCGGCAGCGAGGTGACGTGCAGCCCGCCCATCGCCACATGCACGCCCCGCGCCCGGAAGTGATCGGCTATCTCGTAACTGCGGCGCGCCGAGGTGATGTACGGCTGGAGCACCAGCAGGTCGGGGCTGGGCAGGGCCTCGATGTCGATGCGCTCGACGTGCTCGTCGTACAGCGTCACCTCGTCCGACTCGTCGAGGTATCCCGCGAGGGTCGCCAGGCCGAGCGGCGGGAACAGCGAGTACTTGATGGGACGGAAGAGCGGACTGGTCGCTTCGGTCAGGGCCGGGAGGATCATCATCACGCGCATGACAGCCGAGACTGCGTAAACCGGTCCCTCAGTTCCCGTACACACGTGCGCCCCGGCAGCACGGGGCCGCCGGGGCGTGGTGTGAGCGCCGGACGCCGCGGACGTCCGCGGCGCCGGGGTCAGATGAGGCCGAGCTCGCGGACCGCGTCGCGCTCCTCCTCGAGCTCCCGCACGGACGCGTCGATGCGCGTACGCGAGAACTCGTTGATGTCCAGGCCCTGGACGATCTCGTACTTGCCGTCCTTGCAGACGACCGGGAACGAGGAGATCAGGCCCTCCGGGACGCCGTAGGAGCCGTCCGACGGGATGCCCATGGAGGTCCAGTCACCCTCGGCGGTGCCGTTGACCCAGGTGTGGACGTGGTCGATGGCGGCGTTCGCGGCCGAGGCGGCGGACGACGCGCCACGGGCCTCGATGATCGCGGCGCCGCGCTTGGCGACGGTCGGGATGAAGGTGTCGGCCAGCCACTGCTCGTCGTTGACGATCTCCGCGGCGCTCTTGCCGGCGATCTCCGCGTGGAAGATGTCCGGGTACTGCGTGGCGGAGTGGTTGCCCCAGATGGTGAGGCGCTTGATGTCGGAGACGGCGGCGCCGGTCTTGGCGGCCAGCTGCGAGATCGCGCGGTTGTGGTCCAGGCGGGTCATCGCGGTGAAGCGCTCGGCCGGTACGTCCGGGGCCGCGGCCTGGGCGATGAGGGCGTTGGTGTTGGCCGGGTTGCCGACGACGAGGACGCGGACGTCGTCCGCGGCGTTGTCGTTGATGGCCTTGCCCTGGGGCTTGAAGATGCCGCCGTTGGCGGAGAGCAGGTCGCCGCGCTCCATGCCCTTGGTGCGGGGACGCGCGCCGACGAGGAGGGCGACGTTGGCGCCGTCGAAGCCGACGTTCGGGTCGTCGGTGATCTCGATGCCCTTGAGCAGCGGGAAGGCGCAGTCGTCGAGCTCCATGGCGGTGCCCTCTGCGGCCTTGAGGCCCTGCGGGATCTCGAGCAGGCGCAGCTTGACCGGCACATCCGCGCCGAGCAGGTGGCCGGAGGCGATGCGGAAGAGCAGCGCGTAGCCGATCTGGCCGGCCGCGCCGGTCACGGTGACGTTGACGGGAGTGCGGGTCATGGCGATCTCCGTAAGACAGCTGGCGGTGGGCAACACTGCCCCTCGTACGGGACCTCTCGTCCACGCCCGAGGTGAATCTTGACGTGAAGAGATTTCCAGCGGTCAGGCTATCCGACCCGGGCACGGACCGATCCACGCCCCCTTGTGGCGCGTCTCACCCCGCCCGCGCCACAAGGCGGGTGTCACGGCGCGGTGGTGCACCCCTCCGTGCCGGTCGTGAGCGTGGCGCACGCCTTGGCGTCGGCCGGGTCGGGCGCGGCCGCCATCGGGGTGTACGCGTCCTTGTCCGCGTTGACCAGGGCGCTCTCCTCGGCCTTGCCGCCGACGGCTATCCGCACCGAGTCCCCGACCGCCGCCTTGGTGATACGGGCCCATGCCGCGCCGCACACCTGGCTGTGCCGGACCTCTATCACCGCCGTGCCGACGGTGGCCGTCGAGACGGTCTTGGCGTACTCACCGCCGCAGCCCATGATTTCGGGGTCCTGGCCCGCGCAGTCGGCGCCGTTGCACTTCACCCCGGCCGGCAGCTCCGGGGCGGTGGTGGGCGCGGCGGACGGGCTTCGCGTCGCCCGGTCCTCGCGTCCGTCACCGCCGTCGCCGTTGACGAGGAACCAGCCGCCCGCGCCCACGATGAGCACGCTCACCACGGCGGCCACGACGAACGGGCCTTTACGGTGCCGCCTGGCCGGACGCCCGTCCGCGCCCCCGGGCGCGGCGGGGCTGCCGTAGGCGTCGGGGCGGGCCGGGCTGCCGTACGCACCGGGTGCGCCGGTCCGTTCCTGCCCCGGCCGGCCCTGGGGCCGTGAGCCCGCGCCCGGGCCGCCGTACGGCTCGGCACCGACGGGGCCGCCGTACGGGTCGGCGGCGGGTCCTCCCCGGCCGTGCGGTCCGGAGCCGTACCCGCCCGCGGGCGGGCGTGCGGCATGTCCCGCGCCGCCGCGCGGACCGGCCGACGGCGTGGTCGGGCCCCGGCCGCCGGCGCCGCCGAGCGCCTCACGCGCCTGCGAGATCCGTATCGCTTCCATCGTCATGTCGTGGCGCGCCTCGGCACGGCTCCAGGCGCGTTCCGCCAGCTCCCACATGGTGGTCACATGGCCGGTGTCGGTGCCGGTCACCTCGGCGAGCGCGACGGCCGCGCCCCTCGGCGCGAGCAGCCGTCCGTTGAGATACCGCTCCCAGGACGTCTTGCTGTACCCGGTGCGGTCGGAGACCGCCGCGATGCTCAGGCCGCTGCGGTCCACGAGCCCGCGCAGCTGGCCGGTGAACTCGCGTACCTCCGGGTCCAGCCCCTCGGGCAATTCCTTCCAACGAGGCATTGGTACTTCCCCCTTGTCCCCCGAATGTGCTTTGTATACCCCCCGTGCAGCCGACGGTCCTCGGGTGCGGCCCCAGTGTCGCATCCGTAGCACGACGATCACACCGTGGCGGAATGGTCACTTCCGTGCCACAGGCCACAGTCGTCCCTTGAACGGATTTGGCGCGTCCATGACTCTTGAAACACGACGGCGCCCGTCCTCCCTCGGGGGAGAGGACGGGCGCCGTCGCCCGTTCGGCCCTGCCGCGACTCCACGTCCCGGCACGGCGCGGCGCGGTCACGGCGCCAGGCGGTCGGCCATCTTCTTCTGCAGGCCGGCGTCCAGCGTGTCCAGGAACTGTTCCGTGGTCTGCCACGGCTGGTTGGGCGAGATCAGCAGGGCGAGGTCCCGGGTCATCTGGCCGCCCTCGACGGTCTCCGCGCACACCTGCTCCAGCGCCCGGGCGAACCAGGTCACCTCCGGCGTGCCGTCCAGCCTTCCCCGGTGGACGAGTGCGCGCGTCCAGGCGTGGACGGAGGCGATGGGGTTGGTCGACGTCTCCCGGCCCTGCTGGTGCCGGCGGTAGTGGCGGGTGACCGTGCCGTGCGCGGCCTCGGCCAGGACGGTCCTGCCGTCGGCCGACATCAGGACCGAGGTCATCAGCCCCGGCGAGCCGAACCCCTGCGAGACGAGCGCCGACAAGACCTCGCCGTCGTAGTTCTTGCACGCCCAGAGGTAGCCGCCCTTCCCGCGGAGCGCGGCGGCCACCATGTCGTCGGTCAGCCGGTGCTCGTACGTCAGACCCTCCCGCGCGAACTCCGCCTTGAACTCGGCGTCGAAGACCTCCTGGAAGATGTCCTTGAACCGGCCGTCGTACCGCTTGAGCACAGCGTTCTTCGTGGACAGCAGGACCGGGTAGCCGCGGGCCAGGCCGTAGCGGAACGAGGCGCGCGCGAAGTCGCGGATCGAGTCGTCGTGGTTGTACATGCCGAGCGCCACGCCCGGCCCGGGGAAGTCGTGGACCTCCAGCTCGACCGGGTCGGAGCCGTCCCTGGGGGTGTACGTCATCGTCAGCGTGCCGGGGCCGGGCACCTTGAGATCGGTGGCGCGGTACTGGTCGCCGAAGGCGTGCCGGCCGATGACGATCGGTTTCCTCCAGCCGGCGACGGGACCGGGGACGTTCCCCATGATCACCGGCTCACGGAAGACGACGCCGCCGAGGAGGTCGCGCACGGTCCTGTTCGGCGAGCGGTACATCGCCTTGAGGTTGAACTCCTCGACCCTCGCCTCGTCGGGCGTGATCGTGGCGCACTTGATGCCGACGCCGTACTTCCTGACGGCGTCGGCGGCGTCGAGTGTCACCTGGTCACCGGTGGCATCGCGTTGCTGGATGCCCAGGTCGAAGTGGATCAGCTCGACATCGAGATACGGCAGGATCAGCTTGTTCCTGATGAACTGCCAGATGATGCGGGTCATCTCGTCGCCGTCGAGCTCGACGACGGGACCGGCTACCTTGATCTTGGCCATCGGGTGAACGTCCCTCTCGCGCGTCGACCGGCCCGATGTCACGGTGAGTGACACCGGGCCATCTCGACTTCAAGCTACTCGCGTGAGAGGCCGACCCCTTGGACCCGGGCGCTAACGCACCGTGAAATGAACCGCGTCCTCGAGGAACGGCACGTCCAGCCACGGTTTCGGCTGCGCGACCAGGGCGAGCAGCACGATCAGCGTTCCGAGCAGCCCGTACGTGATCATGTCCGTGAAGCGGGAGCGGACGGCGAGCATGCCGACGGACCGCGTGACGCGGCGCAGCACGGCACCGAGGACGAGAGCGGCGCCGATCAGCATCGTGCCCACGCGGAAGGCGTCGGCGAAGGCGTTGGTGCCGACGATCAGCAGGCCGGCTCCCGTCAGGGAGAGCACCGTGAGCAGCGGCCACTGCCGTGCCGGGGCGGGCGCGTCCCCCGGCGCGGCCCGCCCGCCGCCCTCGGGACGGGCGGTGTCCAGCGTGACGGCGGGCGGCCTGCGCGAACCGGCCTTGCGGTCGGGGTCGGCGTCGTCGGCACCGTGCCTGTCGGCCGCTGCCGCGTCGCCCGGACCCGCACCCGCACCCGCGTGGTCCTCGGGGGCGTCGGGGGCGGCGTCCACGGAGGCCCCGCCGGGGCCCGACGTCGTACCGGCCGCCTCCACGGACGTACCGGGCGCCGCTTCCGCGGACGCGCCGGGCGCCGCCTCAGCAGCGGCGCCCGGCCCGGAAGCGGTGCGGTCCGGGACGGCCTCGTCCGGACCCGGCGCGTCGGCGCCGTCGCCGTCGCCCGGCCCTCGGGTGCCGCTGCTGTCCGCGCGTACCACCATGGGTCAGCCTCTTCCCGTCAGGCCGCGGACTCGGCCGACGCCGCGCGCTCAGCCGCCTCGACCACGTTCACCAGCAGCTGCGCGCGTGTCATCGGGCCCACGCCGCCGGGGTTCGGGGCGACCCAGCCGGCCACCTCCGCGACACCGGGGTGGACGTCACCGACGATCTTGCCGTTCTCGTCACGGCTGACGCCGACGTCGAGCACGGCGGCGCCGGGCTTGACGTCCTCGGGCAGGATCAGGTGCGGCACACCGGCCGCGGCGACGATGATGTCCGCCTGGCGCAGATGGGCCGAGAGGTCACGCGTACCGGTGTGGCACTGCGTGACGGTCGCGTTCTCCGACTTACGGGTCAGCACCAGCGGCATCGGCCGCCCGATGGTGATGCCGCGCCCGACGACCACGACGTTCGCGCCCTTGATCTCCACGCCGTGGTGGCGCAGCAGCTGGACGATGCCGTACGGCGTGCAGGGCAGCGGCCCTTCGATGCCCAGCACCAGCCGGCCGAGGCTCACCGGGTGCAGCCCGTCCGCGTCCTTGGCCGGATCCATCAGCTCCAGGACGCGGTTCGCGTCGATGCCTTTGGGAAGCGGGAGTTGGACGATGTAACCGGTGCACTCAGGATTCTCGTTGAGCTCCCGTACGACCGCCTCGATCTCCTCCTGCGTTGCGGTCCCGGGCAGTTCGCGCTGGATCGACGCGATGCCGACCTGCGCGCAGTCGCGGTGCTTGCCGTTGACGTACCAGCGGCTGCCCGGGTCGTCCCCGACGAGCAGGGTCCCGAGACCGGGCGTGATCCCCCGCTCCTTGAGGGCCGCCACCCGGGCGGTCAGGTCGGACTTGATCGCGGCTGCGGTGGCCTTGCCATCGAGAATCTGGGCAGTCATACCCCCATCCTCCCGGATGGACCCGCCCCGGTTCCAATCCGCCCGGTCTCCGTCTCGACGGGCGGATGGCCGAGAGGTTGCACTTGCACAACACCTGTGGATACCGGCTGGACAAAAAGTCCACTCTCAGACGACGATGAGCCGCGCAGTGCCGCGGGCAGTGCCGGGGGGCAAAACAGTAAAAACAGCACAGTTCCTCCGCTCGGGCCGCGTCGTCCCCGCATTTCCATACGGAGGAACCCGCCATGAGCTTCGGCGACCCGAACAACCCCTACAGCCAGCAGCAGGGCCAGCAGCCCGGCTACGGCTACCCGCAGGCCCCGCCGGTCCAGCCCTACGGCGGCGGCTTCCCGACCGGCCCGCAGGAGATGCCGGGCGGCGTCAAGGCGGCCCGCGTGATGCTCTACATCATCGCCGGCTTCCAGCTGATCGGCACGATCCTGTTCGCGCTCAGCGCGGTGGCCATCGGCAAGGCGAAGGAGGACCCGGCGCTCAGGGACGACGTCCAGTTCCAGGACCTCGCCGACTACTCGTCGGGCGTCCTGTGGCTGCTCACGCTGCTGGTGCTGGCCTGGGGCGTCTTCGCCATAGTCCTCGCCGTCAAGTTCGGCAGCGGCGGCAACGGCATCCGCATCGCGGCGATGGTGTTCGGCATCATCACCGCCATCCTGGGCATCTACCCGTTCATCCTGGTGGGCCTCGTGCACACCGTCCTGGCGATCCTCGTGGCCGTCTTCGTCGGCAAGTCCGACGGTGGCGCCTGGTTCAACCGCCAGCGGGTGTGAGTTCCGCACTCCGCACAGGCCGAAGGCCGTGAAACCCCCGGGTTTCACGGCCTTCGGCCTTTCCCGGCCGGTCCGCCTTCGCCACACCGGGCGAACGCCGTGCCCTTGCCCGCACCTGTCCCTACTCTGGCGCTGATTCCGTCGGGGGAAAGGGATTGGGATGTACAGCATCGTCGTCGTACCGGCATCCTGCGTCACCGCACAGGGACAGATCAGGCTCGCGCCGGGGGACACGCTCCGCTTCGGCCGCACACCCACGCCGGGCGGCGGTGACCGGCAACTGACCATCCCGCACCCGTGTGTCTCGCGCACCGCGGGCGAGATCACCGCCGCGGGCACCTACTGGTCACTCAGCAACCTCAGCGGCACGTCCACCTACGTCGTGGAGAACCCGGAAGGCGCCGGGGAGCACATCAAGGTCGCTCCCGGACGCATCGGAGCACCCGTACCGTTCGAGTTCTCCCGTGTGGTGCTGCCCGCCGCGGACGAACCGGTCAGCTTCGACGTCTGGGCACCGCGCCACGACTACGCCGAGACCGAAGGGCCCGACCCGGACGGCGAACCGACCGCGCTGGCCTTCGCGCTGGACCGCACGAAGCGGTACTTCCTGGTGCTCGCGGCCCTCTGTGAGCCCCGTCTGCGCGGCATGCCACACGCGCCGCTGCCCACCGTCGAGCAGGTCGTCGAGCGGCTGCGGCCGGCGTGGCCCGGCGCCAACCGCGCGGCCGTGCAGTGGAACATCGACTATCTCGCGGTGAAGCTACGCCTCAAACCCGGTCCTGGCACCGTCGACCAGGGGCCGCGACTGAACGGCAAGAAGGAGTCCCTCGTCTCGCTGGCGCTCCGCTTCGACCTGGTACGCGAGGACGACCTGCCGGCGCTCGCGGCCGTGGCGACGGGCGGGTGCGGACAATGACCGCACCGGGGCCGTACGGCATCGCCGCCGTGCCCGCGGGCTACCGCGTCGGGGCGTGGATCGTCGACGAACCGCTGGGCGCCGGGGCGTTCGGCAACGTGTACGCGGCCCATCACACCGCTCCGGAGCCCGGCGGCCCCGCCCGCGCCGCCCTGAAGTTCCTCCCGACCGGCACGCACACCCCCCGCCAGCTGCGGCATCTGCGGGAGCTCGCCGAGCGCGAGGTGGCGCTCCTGCGGAGGCTGCGCTCGCCACGGCTGATCCGGATGTACGAGGCGCTGACGGTCGACGACGCCGCGCACCCCGAGCTGGACGGGGCCACCGTCCTCGTGCTGGAGGCCGCACAGGGCTCACTGGAGACACTGCTCGCCGGGGAGAACCGGCCACAGGCGGGGCCCACGCTGCTGACGCAGATCTGCGAGGGGCTGCACCAACTGCACGCGGCGGGCTGGGTGCACGGCGACCTCAAACCCGGGAACGTGCTGCTGATGCCCGACGGCACCGCACGCCTCGGCGACTTCAACATGGCGGCGGAACTCGAGGGCACCCATGCCTACGCACCGGCCTTCGCGACCGCCGACTACACGCCGCCCGAGCTGCTGTGGTCGGAGATCGGCGAACGCGGCCGAAAGGTACGGCAGACCGCGGACATCTGGGCCTTCGGCGTCCTCGCGCACCTGGTCCTCACCGGGTCGTTCCCCATGCCGGGGGGCTCCCCCGCGGCCCGCCGCGACGCGGCGGTGCGCTACGCCCGCGGGGAGGAGGAACTGCGGCTCTCCCCGGAACTGCCCGCGCTCTGGCGGGAGATCGTCGAGGACTGCCTGGCTCGTACGCACGAGGAACGGGCCAGGCACGACGCGACGTCCCTGCTGAGGCGCACGGCGGACGCGGCGGCCGAACTCGTCCCGCGCCGAAGACGCGCACGGCGTCCCCTGCTCGCGGTGACCGCCGGCGTACTCGCCCTGGCGGCGGCGGGCTTCGGGGTGCGGATGCTCGTGGCCGACGACCCGGCCACGAAGCCGCGCGCCGACGCGGCCGCCGGCACCACCGCCGGCCCGAGCACGGGCAGCGGCACCGGGACGGCGCAGACGGCCACGGGCTACGACCGCTGCGAGCCGGGCTCCGTCTGCTTCTTCTCCGAGACCGGGGGCGAAGGCAGGATGTGTGCCTGGGAGGGCGACGACCCTGACTGGTTCGACGGCGAGAACGACTGCTCCTGGGCGACCGCCGAACGCCCCCGCTCCCTGTTCAACAACGGTATGCCCGATCCCAAGGGCTTCGTCCACGTCACCTATTTCGCGAAGCCGGGACTGGAACAGCGCCTCGGCTGCGCCGAGAAGGGCCGGCGGCAGGATCTGGCCCTCGACGCGAACGTGCTGTCGCACACGTGGGCCAAGAAATGCTGACGCGGGACGGCTCCGGGACGCCGGTCGCGTCCCGGAGCCGTCCCTCGGGCATCAGGGCAGGTAGACAGGGCGGCCGAGGGTCATCGTCGGCTCTCCCGCCCCGCACTCCCCGCCCCACGCCGCCGAGCTGATCCGGGTGGTCGCCGGGAAGTTCAGCCAGGAACCCGCGGTGAGCCCGGCCGCGTTCTCGTCGAAGTGGAGGCAGCCCTTCACCGAGCGGTAGGTGCCGTTCCCGTAGTTGACCCAGCCCGAGTAGCGGATGTGGTCCGCCCCGGGATCCGACATCCCGTTGTTCAGCAGCGACCGGACGTTGCCGGAGCTGCCCGACCACGTACCGTCAGCCTTCTTGTCGATGCCGTCGGACAGGTTCGTCCCGTTGAAGGCGCAGACGTAACCGGGAGCGCATCCGTTGTGCGAGTCGTCGCCGGCGTGAGCGTTTCCGGCGACCGCGAGAACGGCGCCCAGGGCTGCGGTGGTGGCGACGGCACCGATTCGGCGCATTCGTGACCTCATGTTTCCCCCATCAGGTGGTTTCGGCTGTCTGCCTGCCGAAGACGCTAGGGAAGGTGCCGGCCGAAGGGCACCTGGGAACAACGAGGTTGACGCCGGGAAAGCGGCCGTCCGGGACGGGCGCGGGCCCGCCGCGGCAGTGCGCGCGGCGGGCCCGTCCGGATGGTGCCTCCCGGAGGCGACGGTCAGTGGAAGAAGTGCCGCGTCCCCGTGAAGTACATCGTCACGCCGGCCTTCTTCGCCGCCTCGACCACCAGCTCGTCGCGGACCGAACCGCCCGGCTGGACCACGGCCTTGACGCCCGCCGCGGTGAGGATCTCCAGGCCGTCCGGGAACGGGAAGAACGCGTCGGAGGCGGCGTACGCGCCCCGTGCCCGGTCCTCGCCCGCCCGCTCGACCGCGAGCTTCGCGGAGTCGACGCGGTTGACCTGGCCCATGCCGACGCCCACAGAGGCGCCGTCCTTGGCGAGCAGGATCGCGTTGGACTTGACCGCGCGGCACGCCTTCCAGGCGAAGGCCAGCTCGGCCAGTTCCTCGGCGGACAGGGCCTCGCCCGTCGCCAGGGTCCAGTTCTCCGGCTTGTCGCCGTCCGCCTGGAGGCGGTCGGTGACCTGGAGGAGCGCGCCGCCGTCGATGGGCTTGAGCTCGACCGGGTTCGCCGGGGCGCCCTCGGCGCGCAGGACGCGGATGTTCTTCTTGCGGGCCAGGACCTCGACCGCGCCGTCCTCGTACGCCGGGGCCACGATGACCTCGGTGAAGATCTCGGCCACCTGCTCGGCCATCGCCACGGAGACCGGGCGGTTGACGGCGATCACGCCGCCGAACGCGGAGAGCGGGTCACAGGCGTGCGCCTTGCGGTGCGCCTCGGCGACGTCCGCGCCGATCGCGATGCCGCACGGGTTGGCGTGCTTGATGATCGCGACGCAGGGCTCGGAGTGGTCGTACGCGGCCCGGCGCGCGGCGTCGGTGTCCGTGTAGTTGTTGTACGACATCTCCTTGCCGTGCAGCTGCTCCGCCTGTGCGAGGCCGCCGCTGCCGGAGGTGTAGAGCGCGGCGGGCTGGTGCGGGTTCTCGCCGTAGCGCAGGACGTTCTCGCGCTCCCAGGTGGCGCCGAGGAAGTCGGGGAAGTCGCTCTCATCGGCGGGCGCGTAGGAGGAGGCGAACCAGGACGCGACGGCCACGTCGTACGCGGCGGTGTGCTGGAAGGCCTCGGCGGCCAGGCGCTTGCGGGCGGCCAGCTCGAAGCCGCCGTCACGGGCCGCGGTCAGCACGTCCGCGTATCGCGCCGGGCTGGTGACGACCGCGACCGAGGGGTGGTTCTTGGCGGCGGCGCGGACCATCGACGGGCCGCCGATGTCGATCTGCTCGACGCACTCGTCGGGGGTGGCGCCGGAGGCGACGGTCTCCTTGAACGGGTACAGGTTCACGATCACCAGGTCGAAGGGCTCGACGCCCAGCTCGGCGAGCTGCCGCTGGTGGTCCTCCAGGCGCAGGTCGGCGAGGATGCCGGCGTGCACGCGCGGGTGCAGGGTCTTGACGCGGCCGTCCAGGCACTCGGGGAAACCGGTGAGCTCCTCGACCTTGGTGACCGGGACGCCCGCCCCGGCGATCTTCGAGGCGGTGGAGCCGGTGGAGACGAGGGAGACACCCGCCTCGTGCAGGCCGCGGGCCAGCTCCTCAAGGCCGGTCTTGTCGTAGACGCTGACGAGTGCGCGGCGGATGGGGCGCTTCGTACCTTCGGCGGTCACGGGATCATTACCTTTCGTCCCTCAATGCGGTAGCCGTGCCGGGCCAGACGCCCCACGACCTCGACGAGCAGGGAGCGCTCGACTTCCTTGATGCGCTCATGGAGAGCGGCTTCATCGTCCTCGTCCCGGACCTCGACCACGCCCTGGGCGATGATCGGGCCGGTGTCGACGCCGTCGTCGACGAAGTGGACGGTGCATCCGGTGACCTTCACGCCGTACGCGAGTGCGTCCCGCACTCCGTGGGCACCGGGAAAACTGGGCAGCAGCGCCGGGTGGGTGTTGACGATCCGGCCGCCGAAGCGGGCGAGGAAATCCTTGCCGACGATCTTCATGAAGCCGGCGGAGACCACGAGGTCGGGCTCGTACACGGCGGTGGCGTCGGCCAGGGCGCGGTCCCACTCGTCGCGGGTGGCGTGGTCCTTCACCCGGCAGACGAAGGTGGGCAGTCCGGCGCGCTCGGCCCGGTCGAGACCCGCGATGCCGTCGCGGTCGGCGCCGACTGCGACGATCCGGGCGCCGTAACCCTCGGGGTCGGCGGCGATGGCGTCGAGCAGGGCCTGGAGGTTGGTACCGGACCCGGAGACCAGGACGACGATGCGGGCGGCGGCCACGGGGACTCTTTTCGCGTTACGGTGCGGCTTACGGTGCTGCTTTGTGCGGTCGTACAAATGGAGCGCACCCCCGGATACGGGGAACTCTACGAAGCGCTCGACCGTCAGCAACGATACCGGCACACAGCACGGCCCCCACGGGACGGGGGCGTGGCCGGCAGGTAGCGTCTGGGGGCAGGGCCCGCGCCCAGGCGGTCCCGATCAGGGCATGACGAGGGGAAGACGTTCACCAGATGCCGGACCGACGCCGTCGTACGGACCTCCTGTTGCCGCGGGAGCGCCAGTCCACGGACGACAACAACCCCTTCGCGCCGCCGCCGGAGGGCAGGCCGGACCAGCCGTGGCAGCCGCGCCACCCGTCGTCCGACGACGACTCCTCCTCGTCCTCCGGCCGCTCCGGCGGTGACGACAGCGGCTCGGGCTCAGGGTCGGGCTCCGGCTCGAACCGGGGCAGCCAGTGGAGCAGCCGCCAGCCCGGCCGTTCTTCGGGCGGCGGCTTCGGCGGCCGTCCGCGCCCCGACGGCAACGGCGGCCAGGGCGGACCCGGCACTCCCGGCGGCCTGCGCTGGGACCCGACGGATCCCGCGCAGCGGCGGGCACGGTACGCGCTGCTGTCGGGCATGTGGGCGTTCTTCTTCGCCCTGTTCGACTTCCCCGAGATCGCCCTGCTGCTCGGCGCGCTGGCGCTGTACTGGAGCATCAGCTCCCTGCGCGCCAAACCGCAGCGCCGGGTCGACGCCGACTCCCTGACCACGGGCGGAACGCCTGCGAACGCCCCGGCCCCGCCGCAGCACGCCCCCGCGTCGGCGCCGCCCGCCACCCCCGGCAGGCCGCAGATCACGGCGGCGGTGAGCGGCCTGGTGATGGCGAGCATCGCGCTGGTGATCGTGGCGGCGTCCTTCACGGCGCAGCTGGTCTACCGCGACTACTACACCTGCGTGAACGACGCACTGACCAAGTCGGGGCAGCTGGCCTGCAACGAGAAGCTCCCGGAGCCCCTGCGGGGCGTGCTGGGCGTCAAGGAGTAACGCGCGCAAGCGCACGGGAGCCGTGCCCGCGGGTCAGCGGGCGGCTTCCTCGGAGGGCTCGGGCGGTTCACCGCTCGGGCCCTCCGCCGTCTGCGACGCGGGCGGGGGTGCGAGGGCGGTGGCCGGCTCGGGCGCGGTGGCCGGCTCGGGCGCCGTGGCAGGCTCGGGCCCGGTCGGCGGTGCCGGTACCGGAAGTGGGAGGAAGTCGGGCATCAGGCCGCCGGAGGACTCCTTCAGCGCGGCCCAGCGGTCCTCACGGGGCCCGCGGACGGTCCTGGTGTCCGCCGGGAGGAAGTCGTACAGCTCGGAATCGTCGTCGAGCGGGCCGGACCCGCCGTCGAGGTCCGTGTC
Organism: Streptomyces kurssanovii; assembly: GCF_040677245.1. Lineage (NCBI taxonomy): Bacteria > Bacillati > Actinomycetota > Actinomycetes > Kitasatosporales > Streptomycetaceae > Streptomyces > Streptomyces kurssanovii. The sequence goes on along the minus strand of NZ_JBFAQK010000001.1, from coordinate 294,269 downwards.
CGACGGCCCGGGCCCCGCGGGCGGAGCCGAGGGCGCCGGCGGCATCGCCAGGTCCTCCGCGAACGGCACCGCGTCCCTTTGCCCCTCGGCCTCCTCTCCGCGACCGCGCAGCAGCCCACGCCATCCCCGGCCTGGCGTTCTCAGCCGCCACGCCCGCACCGCCAGCGCCAGCGGGACCCCCGGGGCGGCCGTCCAGAGCAGGGCCGCGCCGCCGGTGAGCCACCACACGGGGCCGAACTCCGAGAGGCGGCCGGTGCCGAGCGGGCCCCCGGACGCCGCGGCGAGCAGGCACATGAGCCCGGCGCAGCCGACCGCGCCGAGCAGCACCGCGAGCGCGGTCCCGCCGGAGCTCCAGGCGCTCTCACGCTCCCCGTGCCGCGGGGCCGCCGCTCCCACCGTGAACCAGGCGACCACCACTCCCGCGACGAGAGGCACCGCGACCGCCGCCCAGTGCAGCGGCGTGCCCGGCCCTTCGCCCGGCACCGCCGCGAGGAGCGGGAAGTCGGGCAGCGCGGGCGTGCCGGTCGCCGCGAGCGGCGCCGCCGTCGCACCGGTACCGAGGGCGAAGCCCGGCCCGAGCCCGTAAGCCGCGCCCCACACCGCCGCGTTGGGCAGCAGCGCCAGGGTCAGCAGCGCGAGGGCCGCACGTCCCGACCACTCGCCCGACAGGCCCAGGAACGACTCCTGCGCGGCCCGTCCGTGCCAGACCGTGGAGGTCACGGCCAGCACCGCACCGCCGACGAACAGCGTGAACGTGCCCGCGCCGGCGGATCGCAGCGCGGCGGACACCCTGGCGTGGGCGACCGCCGCCCGCAGCCGCTGCGGCACCCAGGACGGCAACGGTCCCAGCGGCCGGCCGCTCGCGGTCCACGCCCCGGTGGCCGCGGCCAGGAAGGTCACGAGCGGCAGATGGACCAGGGCGCTCAGCGGGTCGGCGGCGAAGGAACCACCGGCGACGTAGAGCACGACCGGCGCACCCACCATCACGTAACCGCTGGCCACCATCGTCGGCGTGCTCCAGGCGGACGGTCTCGGCCTGCCCTCCGCCGGTTCCAAGGCGTCGCGTGCCGCCCGGTGGGCCAGCCAGACGGGCACGGCGACGAGCAGCAGCGGCACGATCCCCATCGGCGCGGGCGCCCCGGAGAGCGTGTCCGTGCGGACGAGCTCCGTGCCGTGCGCGAGCAGCCACAGCGCCGCCGCCACGTGCAACGCGTCGGTCGGGTCGCTGTCGGGGAAGGGCGAGCTGATCCACATCACCATCACGAGCACGGTGATCACGCCGAGCCCGAGTCCGGCCGCCGTCGCGCCGCGTACGAACGACGCGACCAGCGCGACCGACGCGCCGCCCTGCACGGCGACCGGGGCTTGCGGCACTGAGTGGCTCTGTTCGGTCACTTGGGTCACGCGGCCATGCTGCCAACGACACGCGCTTTATCCATGTAACGGGCGAATGACCGAAGTGTCGCCCAAGATACGTTTATGTGCTTTTTTGTCGAGTGCAGTGCCGTGAGGGGCCCTTCATGACCGAGAGCATCACCCGCTCCGCGTCCGGCACCCCCCTGCCGCCCCCGAAGGAACGGCGCAGGCTTCGAGAGGCGAACTCCCTCTCCGAGGACGAGGTCGCGACGACGATCGGAGTCACCCGGGCGACGATCCGCTCCTGGGAGACCGGACGCACCCACCCCCGGGGACGCAAACGCGAGGCGTACGCCGCGCTGCTCGCCGCCCTCGCCACGCGGACCGGGGAGTGCGCCCCCGGCGGCACACCCCTGAAGGACGACCGGGACGGAGACGACCGGGACGGAGCGGACGGGAGTCAGGACGGCCGGTACGAAGAGAACCGGAACGGAGACGACCGGGAGCGGAACGGCCGAGACGAAAAGGACCGGCACGGAGACGACCGGGTCCGCGCCGCGCCGCCGACCCGCACGGCGCAGCCCGCGGCGAACACCCGTCCCCGCCCTGCCGCGAAGCGCGCGGCGAAGCCGCCCGCGGCCCCGCATCCGAGGCCCGTCGACAGGCCCGGACCACCGTCCGCGACGGCGCCCTCCGCAGACGGCCCACGGGGCGTCAGCTCCCTCGGCCCGGCTGCCCTGACCGTGCCGGCGCCCAGCCCGGAGGAGGCGTTCGACGTGCTGTACGCGGGCGCCGCCCCGGACCTGGTGCGCCAGACGTATCTGCTCACCGGACGCCGGCGGCTCTCCCAGGAGTCGGTCGAGCGTGCCTTCCACCACGCCTGGCAGCGCTGGCCGGAGGTCGCCGTGGACCGGGACCCGGCCGGCTGGGTGCGGGCGGTCGCGTACGAGTACGCCATGTCCCCGTGGAACCGGCTGCGGCCCGCGCACCGTCATCCCGACGAAGTGCCCGGCGAGGAGCCCCGGCGGGAGCTGCTCGAGGCGCTGCAGGAGCTCCCCACCGCCTACCGCCGCACGCTGCTGCTCCACGACGGCCTGGGGCTCGGGCTGCCGGAGACCGCCGCGGAGACGGAGGCCAGCACCCCGGCCACCGCGAACCGTCTTGTGCACGCCCGTGAGGCCATCGCCGAGCGGCTCCCCGAGCTGGCGGACACGAGCCTGCTGCGGGACCGGCTGCGCGCACTGGCCTGCGCCGGCCCCGCATCCCTGATGACACCGGCGTGCGACGTGCGCAGCGGGTGCGAACGCCGGGCGCGGATGTGGACACGGGCGGTCGTCGCAGCGACCGCCCTGATCGTCGCGGCGACCGCCTTCACGCTGGTCACGGCGCCACGGCAGTACGATCCGCCGATCTCGCCGGCCCAGCAGATCGAAGGCGTTCCGGCGCCTCAGTACGGGCCGCACCGGCTGACGGAAGAGGGCAAGAAGCTCCGCGACAAGCTCCGTTCGGAACCGGCGAACGGCCCTGGGCGCCTCGTCCCGCTGCACGGCTGACAGGCTCCTTCCGATACGCGTGTGGGCCCGCCCCGGTGACCGGGGCGGGCCCACACATGTACTGCGGAAGGTCAGCCGGCGAGGATCGCGCGCGCCAGCTTGGCCGTCTCGGTCGGCGTCTTGCCGACCTTGACGCCCGCGGCCTCGAGGGCCTCCTTCTTCGCCGCGGCGGTGCCGGAGGAGCCGGAGACGATGGCGCCGGCGTGGCCCATGGTCTTGCCCTCGGGGGCGGTGAAGCCCGCGACGTAGCCGACGACCGGCTTGGTGACGTTGGCCTTGATGAAGTCGGCCGCACGCTCCTCGGCGTCGCCGCCGATCTCACCGATCATCACGATCAGGTCGGTGTCGGGGTCCGCCTCGAACGCCGCGAGGGCGTCGATGTGCGTCGTACCGATGACCGGGTCGCCACCGATGCCGACGGCGGAGGAGAAGCCGATGTCACGGAGCTCGTACATCATCTGGTAGGTCAGCGTGCCGGACTTGGACACGAGACCGATGCGGCCGGGCTTGGTGATGTCGCCCGGGATGATGCCGGCGTTGGACTGACCCGGCGTGATGAGGCCGGGGCAGTTCGGGCCGATGATGCGGGTCTTGTTGCCCTTGGACTTCGCGTAGGCCCAGAAGGCGGCGGAGTCGTGGACGGCGATGCCCTCGGTGATGACGACCGCGAGGGGGATCTCGGCGTCGATCGCCTCGACGACGGCGGCCTTCGCGAAGGCCGGCGGCACGAAGAGGACGGAGACGTCGGCGCCCGTCTTCTCCATGGCCTCGGCGACGGAGCCGAAGACCGGTACCTCGGTGCCGTCGAAGTCGACGGACGTGCCGGCCTTGCGCGGGTTCACACCGCCGACGATGTTGGTGCCGTCACCCAGCATGAGCTTGGTGTGCTTCATGCCCGTGGCACCGGTCATGCCCTGGACGATGACCTTGCTGTCCTTGTTCAGGAAGATAGCCATGGTTCTAGATCCCTCTTCCCTTACTTCGCAGCAGCGGCGAGCTCGGCGGCCTTGTCGGCCGCGCCGTCCATGGTGTCCACGCGCTGCACCAGCGGGTGGTTGGCGTCGGAGAGGATCTTGCGACCCAGCTCCGCGTTGTTGCCGTCGAGGCGCACGACCAGCGGCTTGGTGACTTCCTCGCCCTTGGACTTGAGCAGCTCCAGGGCCTGGACGATGCCGTTGGCGACCTCGTCACAGGCGGTGATGCCACCGAAGACGTTGACGAAGACGGACTTGACGTCCGGGTCGCCGAGGATGATCTCGAGGCCGTTCGCCATGACCTCGGCGGAGGCGCCGCCACCGATGTCGAGGAAGTTGGCGGGCTTCACGTTGTCGTGGGCCTCGCCGGCGTAGGCGACGACGTCGAGGGTCGACATGACCAGACCCGCGCCGTTGCCGATGATGCCGACCTCGCCGTCGAGCTTGACGTAGTTGAGGTTCTTGGCCTTGGCGGCAGCCTCGAGCGGGTTGGCTGCGGCCTTGTCCTCGAGGGCCTCGTGCTCCGGCTGGCGGAAGTCGGCGTTCTCGTCGAGCGACACCTTGCCGTCGAGCGCGATGACACGGCCGTCGGCGACCTTGGCCAGCGGGTTGACCTCGACGAGGAGCGCGTCCTCGGCGATGAAGGTCTTCCACAGGGTCACCAGGATGTCGGCGACCTGGTCGGCGACCTCGGCCGGGAACTTCGCCTGGGCGACGATCTCGGCGGCCTTCTCCTTGGTGACACCCTCGTTGGCGTCGACAGGGACCTTCGCGAGGGCCTCGGGCTTGGTGGCCGCGACCTCCTCGATGTCCATGCCGCCCTCGACCGAGGCCATGGCCAGGAAGGTGCGGTTGGTGCGGTCGAGGAGGTACGAGACGTAGTACTCCTCGGCGATCTCCGGAGCGGTCTCCGCGATCATCACCTTGTTGACCGTGTGGCCCTTGATGTCCATCCCGAGGATGTCCGTCGCACGGGCGACGGCCTCGTCCGGAGTGGCGGCCAGCTTGACGCCGCCGGCCTTGCCGCGGCCGCCGACCTTCACCTGCGCCTTGACGACCGACTTGCCGCCCAGTCGCTCGGTGGCCTCGCGCGCCGCCTCAGGCGTGTCGATGACTTCACCGGCCAGCACCGGTACACCGTGCTTGGCGAAGAGGTCCCTCGCCTGGTACTCGAACAGGTCCACGCGCGTCCGTCCCTTTTCTGATGATCGCGGTTCGTTGTCTGCGTGGGCGTGCCGCGAAGGGCAACGTGACTGCTCTTGTCACAAGGGAGGCACACACGGTGTCCGTGGGCGCGGCATGTCCGCCTGGCAGGTTATCCCCGCCGGAGGTGCGCCCCTAAATCGCAGATCACACCTGAGCGGTGATTACGGTCACAGAGCGCACCCCGATCATACGGCCGGACCGCGGCCGGAGGCCTCCCCGCACGGCAGGGGGCGGGACGCCGCCCGGATCCCGGTGACGTCCCGCCCCTGCTGCTGGTTGCCTGGTCAGGCACCTGACGGGTGCCCTGGCGACCGGCTGCTCAGATGCCGTACGGGAGGTAGCTCGGGGTCACGTCGGAGACGACGTCCTGCACCCCGACGACCGCGTTGCCGGCGAGCGGCGCCGCGTCACCCGTGACGTTCGTCGCAATACCCTGCGCGAACGGCTGGACCTGCGACACCACGCCCGCCGCGAACGGGTCCACCTGGCCGGTCAGGCCGTGGGCCAGGTCGCCCGCGCTGTGGCCGACGCCCTGCGCGAGCGGCTGGACGTGGCCTGCCACGGTGTCGACCAGCGGCTGGACCTCCGCGACCACACCGGCCGCGAAGGGCTGCACCTCCCCCGCGACGCCCCCGGCGAACGGCTGCACCTCGCCCACGACGCCCGTCGCGAAGGGCTGCACCTGGCCGGCGACGCCCCCGGCGAACGGCTGCACGTCGGAGACGACGCCCTGAGCGAGGACGCCCGCGTCACCGGCGGCCTGAGTGGCGACCGGCTGGGCACCGGCCACGGCGGTCGCGACGACGGGCGGCAGTACCGCCGCGGACGTCTCGTCGACGATGGGGCCGGACGCGTCGACCGCGCCCTGCGCGCGGGCCTCGGCAGCGGCCGGGGCCTGCTCCAGCTCGTGCGCGAACGCGGAAAGGGGACCGAAGAGGTAGTCGATGTCGGCGTCGACGGCCGGGGCGGCGGGGACGTCCACCGACGGGGTCCCGGGGGACGGCAGGCGCACGTCGGGAACGGACGGCGCCTCGTACGAGGGGAGCTCGCCCTCGACGTACTCACGGGCCTGGCCGGCGGCGCCGGTCGCCACGTCCTGGACGTCGGCCTCGGGCAGCCGCTCCTCCAGGCCGGCGACGGGGTCCACGTCGGTCACCACGTCGGCCGTGGCGTCGACGGCCTGGTCCGGGGTGGACAGCGGCACGGAGACGGGCGCCTCGTCGGCGCTGGCCACGGCGGTCCCGATGGCCCACATACCGGTGGCGGTGGCCGCGACCGCGATGGAGCGGCGGATGTTCTTGTGCATGCTCGGTGGTTCCTTCGAATTCGTTCGGCGGTCCGGAGAACAGGGCTCCGGAGTGGCGGGCAGACCTGCCCACCCCCGCGTGGCAGGTCAGGAGGCGGGGGAAGGCCTGCCCTAGCCGGGGAATTCGAGAATGTCGCGCGGCCTGTCGCGGGTCGGCGGCTCGGCCGCCGGGCAGCCGGGACCGCAGGCGAACGCGTCCGGTGAGCCGCCGGCCGACGTGGCCGCCGGCTGGTCGCCCGCACGGGGCGTGTGCGTCTCACCGGAGTGGTGCACGGCGCCCGGCCGGTCCCCGCACGGGTCCACGGGAGCCGGTACGGGCGCGGGCGACTGCGCGGACGCGGTCCGCGCCGCGCCGGAGGGAACGCCGTGCGCGTCGCCGCAGTCAGGGCCCTGTGTGCCGACGGGCCCGGTGGGACCTGCGGCGGAAGGGCTCGCGTCAGCGGCTGCCGGGTCCGTACCGGCGGGCGCGACGGTGAACGCCCCGCCCGGCGCGTACTGCCGTGACGGAAGGTCGTCGGGTGCCGCGACGCCGTCGCCGCCCGGCAGCGCGCCGCCGGGTCCCGGCAACCGGCCGTCGGGCAGCGGGCCGGTGACGAGACCGAGCAGCGGACCGGCGAGCCGGCGCACGCCGTCGGTGACCGGACGGGCCGCCTCGCGGACCGTTTCCACGGCATGCCCGGCGCCGGTGGCCCCGACGGCGCTCAGGGATCCGGCGGCCACGCGCCGCAGTTCCTGTGACGCCCGCTGCTCGGCACGCTCCACCGCAGACGGAGTCCCGGCGGAGGTGGACGGTCCGGCGGCCCCAGCCGTTACCGCCGACGGCCCCGAAGGGACCGGCGCGGTGACGGTGTCTCCCGCGCGGGCCGGCCGGGACACGGCGGCGGTGTCGGCGCCGTTCCCGGTCCGGGCGCCGGCCTGGACCTCGGCGGTGACGTCACCGGCCGGGGGCTCGGCCGCCTCGGCCGGGCCGCAGAAGAGCAGGCCCAGCGTCAGAACTCCTCCGAGGAGCAGCAGAAGGCGCAGCATCCGCGAACCGGCCACCGTCCGGCGCAGCGCGCGCGGGACGGCAGCGGTGCTGAGCGCTGCGGCAGTCACGGTGGAGGGGCTCTCTCTCGGTCGGCGTCAGCCGGGATCGCGACGATGCTCGCACGAAGCTCCCCGGGCGACGCAAGTCCCCTGTTACCGATGGGTCACCATGTCATGTCCTGTTACTGATGGGCAGCCATGTCCGGTATGGGCAGGGGGCGTTTCTCGATGGCCGCCGCCATGACGTCCGGGAAAAGGTCCGGCGTACAGGCGAACGCCGGTGCCCCGAGGGCCGCGAGGGCCGCCGCGTGCTCACGGTCGTAGGCCGGGGCGCCCTCGTCGGAGAGCGCCAGCAGAGTGACGAACTGCACTCCGGACGCCTTCATCGCCGCGACCCGCTTGAGCATCTCGTCGCGGATGCCGCCCTCGTAGAGGTCGCTGATCAGGACGACGACGGTGTCGGCGGGGCGGGTGATCTGCGTCTGGCAGTACGCCAGCGCCCTGTTGATGTCCGTGCCGCCGCCGAGCTGGGTGCCGAACAGGACGTCCACGGGGTCGTCGAGCTGGTCGGTCAGATCGACGACGGCGGTGTCGAAGACGACGAGCCGGGTGGCGATGGAGCGCATCGAGGCCAGCACCGCGCCGAAGACCGACGCGTAGACCACGGACGCGGCCATCGAGCCGGACTGGTCGATGCAGAGCACGACCTCCTTCTTCACCGCCTGGGACGCCCGGCCGTAGCCGATGAGCCGCTCGGGGACCACCGTGTTGAACTCCGGCAGGTAGTTCTTGAGGTTCGCCCGGATGGTGCGGTCCCAGTCGATGTCCCGGTGGCGCGGCCGGTTGATCCGCGCCGAGCGGTCGAGCGCGCCGGTCAGGGTGGACCTGGTGCGGGTGGCGAGCTTCTTCTCCAGTTCCTCGACGACCTTGCGCACGACCGCCCTGGCCGTCTCCTTCGTCGTCTCCGGCATCGCCTTGTTGAGCGAGAGCAGGGTGCCGACGAGATGCACGTCGGCCTCGACCGCCTCCAGCATCTCCGGCTCGAGCAGCAGCGCCGAGAGTCCGAGCCGGTCTATCGCGTCACGCTGCATGACCTGGACGACGGAACTCGGGAAGTACGTACGGATGTCACCCAGCCAGCGGGCGACGGACGGCGCGGACGCCCCCAGACCGGCCGAACGGCCGCTGCCGCGGCTCCCGTTCGCACCGCCGGCGGATCTGCCGTAGAGAGAGGTGAGCGCGCCGTCCATCGCCGCGTCGGTACCGGTGAGGGTGCGGCCCGTGCCGTCGGCACCCGACTCTCCGCCGAGCACCAGCCGCCAGCGCCGCAGCCGCTCGTCGTTCACGCTCGCAGTCATCCGGCCACTCCCGCCAGGTCGTTCAGCTCGTTGTCGTCGATGCCGAGGAGGAGCCCCAGCACGGGAAGCACCGCGTCCGCGCGGGCGGTGTCGAGGCCGGACCCGAAGCCGGGGATCCCCGCGTCCGTCCGCGTCTGCGCGGCCGCCGTCCCCCCGCCGCGCCGGACGAGCTCGCCCAGCGTGCGGCGGACGCCCGGTTCGTAGGCCGAGAAGGTGCGGCGCAGCAGCGGCAGCACGTCGGTGAACGCTTCCGCGGACACTCCGGTCAGCCACGAGTCGACCAGCCCCAGCAGGCGTTCGTCGTGGACGAGCAGCAGCCCTCCCCCGGACGCGCCTCCGACGAAGCCCTCGATCCAGGCGGCCGCCGCGGCCGGCTCGGTGCCCGGGGAGAGCGCGAGTGCCATCAGGCGTGCGGCCTCGTCCTCTTCGAGGTGCCCCTCGTCCAGCAGCAGGCGGGCCGCCCGGCCGCGTATCACCCCGGGGACGGAGTCACGCCCGGACAGCTTGCGCAGCACGGACCGCCAGCGCTCCCCGATGCCTTCGGCGTCCGGCAGCAGGCCGACAGCCGCGTGCACACCGTCGAGGTGGCCGCGCATCTCGTCCGCACCGTCCGCGTCGAGCCCGGCGCACGCGGGCGGCAGGCCGACGCAGATCCGCTCGGCGAGCCCGGCGGCGACTTCGCCGAGGGCCGCCGTGTCCGTGGCACGCACATCGCCGTACCGCAGGGAACGGGCCAGCGCGGGCAGCGCCTGCGCGAGATGGCTGACGTCGGCGTCGAGGGCGGCCCGGTCGGCCAGTGCCTTCATCACCACGGGCAGCGCGTCGGGCAGTTCGGCCAAGAGGCACTGCTCCGCGAGGGCGGTCACCTCGGCGAGCGCCGTCGCGGAGCCTGCCTGCGCCTCGGCCTTCGCCGTGGCGGCGGAGAGCACCGTGGTGCCCCAGACCCCGGCCTCCGCGATCTTCACGGACAGCTCGGGCTCCCAGCGCAGCCGCCAGCTCTCCCGGAACGTGCCGGTGCTTCCCCGTCCCGTGGCCGGCTCGCCCCAGCCGACCGCGAGCAGCCGCAGCCGGTGAAGCAGCCGGCTCTTGGCGGCATCGGTGTCCTTGCGCAGATCCAGGTCCAGTTCGCGCTCGAGGGCCTCCGGCTTGAGCCGCAGACTGCGCTGCTGCCGGGCCAGATCGCGCTGGAGCGGTACGGCGGGCGCCGTGTCGGGCACCTCACCGAGGACGTCCCCCACGATGAGCCGGTCCCTGACGAGATCGAGCGGTACGTCCGACCCGTCGCACATCACGGCCCGGACGGCGTCGACGGTCTCGGTCAACCCGGCGAGCGGCCTGCCCCGCATCACGGCCAGGGTCTCGGCGAGCCGGACGGCCTCGATGACATGGGCGGACGAGACCATCCGGTCCTCGTCCCGGAACAGCCGGGCCACCTTCGTCATCCACCGCTCCACGGGCCGGTCCGGAGCGCCGAAGAGGTGGCCGTACCAGCCGGGCGAGTCGATGCCCGCCCCGTAGCCGGAGCGGCGCGCCAGCCTGCGGTGGGTCCAGGGCACCCACGTCATGTCCGTCCTGACCTTGGGCAGCCCCTTGAGGACGGCCTTGTCAGCGGCGACCGTCGTCGCGGTCATGAGCGCCGGCACGTGCCAGGCGCCGCAGACGACGGCGACGCCCTCGTCCCCGAACTCCTTCTTCGCGGCGCGGAGCTGGAGCCTCATGAAGGCCTCACGCACGAGGTCGCGGTCGTGACCGCCGTGGCCGTACGTCTCCCGCAGGGCCGTCATCGCCTCCGCCAGGGCGGCGAACGGCGCGAACGGGTCGGGCTCGCCGGCGGCGCCGTCCGCCGACGCGCTGCCCGGCGCCGGGCGGGCGCCCCTGAGCTCGACGACGTCCTCCCACCAGCGCTCCGGGTCGTCGTACCCGGCGGCTCCGGCGAGGACCGCGATCGGGTCGACCCGCACGTCCGGCGTCTCCGCCGAGGCGTCCTCCGGTCCTGGCCCGGCCTCTCCTGCCAGCGCGAGCGAATGCGCCGCGGGCAGGTCGATGAAGCGCACCGCCGCGCCGTTGGCCAGCGCCCACCGGATCGCCACCCACTCGGGGGAGAACTCGGCCAGCGGCCAGAACGCGGCCCTGCCCGGATCGTCCGCGGCGTGCGCGAGCAGGGCGACGGGCGGACGCATCTGCTCGTCGGCTGCCAGCGGGAGCAGCGCGTCGCCCTCCGGCGGGCCTTCGATCAGTACGGCCGCGGGGGCGGCCGCCTCCAGCGCGGCCCGCACCGCCCGGGCAGAGCCGGGCCCGTGGTGGCGGACCCCGAGCAGGAGCGGGGTCATGCGCTCACCTCGCGGCAGGCGCGGTAGAAGTCCTTCCAGCCGTCCCGCTCGCGCACCACCGTCTCCAGATACTCCTGCCAGACGACCCGGTCGGCCGCCGGGTCCCGCACGACCGCGCCGAGGATGCCCGCCGCCACGTCCGCCGGCCGCAGCACGCCGTCACCGAAGTGCGCCGCCAGGGCGAGGCCGCCGGTGACGACGGAGATCGCCTCGGCCGTCGACAGCGTCCCGGACGGGGACTTGATCTTCGTGCGGCCGTCGGTGGACACCCCGTCACGCAGCTCGCGGAAGACCGTGACCACCCGCCGGATCTCCTCCAGCCCCTCGGGCGCGGCCGGCAGGTCGAGCGAACGCCCGATCTGATCGACGCGCCGCGACACGATGTCGACCTCCGCCTCCGGCGTCAGGGGCAGTGGCAGCACGACGGTGTTGAAACGCCGGCGCAAGGCGCTGGACAGGTCGTTGACCCCGCGGTCACGGTCGTTGGCGGTGGCGATGAGGTTGAAGCCGCGGACGGCCTGCACCTCCTGACCCAGCTCCGGGACGGGCAGCGTCTTCTCGGAAAGGATGGTGATCAGCGTGTCCTGCACATCGGCCGGGATGCGGGTGAGTTCCTCGACGCGGGCGGTCATGCCCTCGGACATGGCGCGCATGACGGGGCTGGGCACCAGCGCGTCCCGGCTGGGGCCGTGCGCCAGTAGCTGGGCGTAGTTCCAGCCGTAGCGGATCGCTTCCTCCGGCGTGCCCGCGGTGCCCTGTACAAGGAGGGTGGAGTCGCCGCTGACGGCGGCGGCCAGATGCTCCGACACCCAGGTCTTCGCGGTGCCCGGCACGCCGAGGAGCAGCAGAGCACGGTCGGTGGCGAGCGTGGTGACGGCCACCTCGACGATCCGGCGGGGCCCCACGTACTTCGGCGTGATCACCGTGCCGTCGGGGAGCGTGCCGCCGAGCAGATAGGTGGCGACGGCCCAGGGCGACAGCCGCCAGTTCACCGGCCGCGGCCGGTCGTCGGCTGCGGCCAGCGCCTTCAGCTCGTCGGCGAAAGCGTCCTCCGCGTGCGGCCGCAGGGCTTCGTTCCCCGCCTTGGCAACGGTTTCTGACACGGTCATGGATCCCCCTCCAGATCGTTCGACCCGATGTGGGATCCACCGTGCACCATGCCACTGACAATCGAGCCGGCCTCGGCATGACCGCAGGTCAGAGGCCGAAGACCGGTGTGGGGAAAGGGAGTCAGCCGCCGACCGGGGACTCCGCGATGCAGCCTCCCGCGGTGGCGAGACCCTCGCCCGTCTCCTCCTTCAGCACCTTGCCCTTGTGCGTGATCCTGCACGTGACCTCGGTGCCGGTGAGGTCGGCCGCGACCGGCATCACCGCGGCGGGCATGATGCCGCGCAGCGTGACCGTCTTCGTCCACGGCAGGGTGGGCCTGTCCACTGTCTCGATCTTCGGGTTCATCGCCTCGCCGCCACCGCCGTGGTACTGGATCGAGTCGACGTTCTTGCCCGTGACCTCGTACGTCACCTCGTACTTCTCGTCGACCACCTTGTCGACCTGGTCGACCGCCTCGGAACAGGCGGTGAGACCGAAGGCCAGACCGGCCACGACACCGGCGGCTGTGACGGCGCGTACCGCCGTACGGATGGAGCGCTTCATGCTGGATCCCCCCGGATCATCCGATTCGACACTGTGTCAAAAGTATCAAGGCAACGGCGCGTCAACACCCTGTCGGCATGGGCGGATTCGCAGGTCGGGGCGATTGTCAGTGGTCCCCCTTAGCGTCGTTCCCATGCTGCTTTCAAACGGGGGAACGGCCCCTGCCTCCATGGATCAAGAGGTGGCGCGCTGGGCCGCGGAGCAGGTGCTGTCGCTGGCTCCTGACAACGCATCACGTAAGGCGGGAAGCAAGCTCGGCGCGGCCGGCCCCTGGTCGGGGGCGGGCTGCGACTCGTCCGGGGCCGTGTGGGGCCTGTGCAAGGGCAGCGGCAGCAAGCCGTACCAGACGGTCGTGGACACCACGGGACCGGCGTACAAGTGCAGTTGCCCGAGCCGGAAGTTCCCGTGCAAGCACGCCCTGGGCCTGCTGCTGCTCTGGGCGTGCGACGAGCAGACCGTGCCGCACTCCCAGGTGCCGGAGTGGGCGGAGGAATGGCTGTCGGGTCGCCGGAGCCGCGCGGCTGCCGAGGAACAGCCGGGCGCCGGCTCCGGCGCCGCGAAGAGCGCCGACCCGGAAGCGGCCAGGCGGCGCGCGGAACGAAGGGCGGAGCGGATCACCGCGGGCGCCACGGAACTGGAACAGCGGCTCGCCGACCTGCTGCGCGGCGGCCTCGCGGCCACCGAACGGTCCGGATACGGGCTGTGGGAGGAGACCGCCGCACGCATGGTCGACGCCCAGGCCCCGGGGCTCGCCGCGCGCGTCAGGGAGCTCGGCGCGATCCCGGGCTCCGGGCCCGGCTGGCCGGTGCGGCTGCTGGAGGAGTGCTCCCTCATCCATCTGCTGGACTCCGCCTGGCTGGGGCGCGAGCGGCTTCCGGAGCCGCTGGCCGCCACCGTCCGGGGCAGGGTCGGCCTGTCGTCGGCCGCGGAAGGCCCCGCGGTCCGGGACCGGTGGCTGGTCCTCGCCCAGTACGACTCGGCCGACGGCAAGCTCACCACTCGCCGCGTCTGGCTGCACGGGCGTGCGTCGGGGCGGACAGCGCTGCTGCTCTCCTTCGGCGCGGCCGGCCGGGCTCCGCAACTCGCCCTGCCGGTAGGGCTGATGATCGACGCCGAGGTCACCCCGTACGGCGCGGGCCGGCCGAGGGCGGAGCTCGGCACGCAGTTCGGCCCGCCCGTCGCCATCGAGGCACCGCCTCCCGGCGGGCCGTGCGCCTCGGCGGCCGACGCGTACGGTCAGGCCCTGCGCGACGACCCGTGGCTGGATTCCTGGCCGGTCACGCTCACCGGCGTCATACCCGTGCCGGACGGGACGGGATGGCAGCTCGTCGACGCCGACGGCGGCGCGGCGCTGCCGGTCGCGGCCGCGGCGGTCACCCGCCCGGGCCTGTGGAAGCTCGTGGCCCTCGCCGGCGGCCGGCCGGTCACCGTGTTCGGCGAGTCCGGCCACCGGGGCTTCGTGCCGCTGACGGCCTGGCCGGAGGACATGTCCGAGACGGTCCCGCTGATCTGAACGTAGGGAGACCTCATGACCACCACCGCCAACGCGTCACCGTGGGAAGAGCTCGTCACCTCGGCCCTGCTCGGCACCGACCGCCGGACACCGCCGGCCGGTACGACACCCGCCGGGAAGGACGCGCCCGTCGCCCTGCTCGACGCGGCCGCCCTGCACACCCTGCGGCGCCGGGCCGGGCTGCGTCCCGCCCCTCCCGCGGCGGGCGGCACGCTGCCGGAGCCGGCCCCGCACGACGGGCGCCGTGCCCTGCCGCCGCCCGCGCGGCGACGGCTCGTCCAGCTGCTGGCCGACCGTTCCGGACCCTCGGGCTCCGGGGGCAGGCGCGGCACCGCCCCGGACCTCACCGAACTGCTCCCCCAATGGCTCGCCGCCGCCAACGAACACGGCTACCGGGCACCGGCGTCCGTGCTGCCCGCGCTGCTCGACGCCGCCCGTGCCCGGACCGACCTGCGCCCGCAAGCGCTGACCTTCGCCGGACCGCGCGGGCTGTGGCTCGCCCGGCTCAACCCCGAGTGGAAGTTCGCACTGCGCGGCGGGTCCGCCGGCTCCACGCTGCCGGACATGGAGGACACGGATGCCGTGCGGAAGCTGTGGGAGGAAGGGCTGTTCGCCGAACGCGTCGCGCTGCTCGCAGGTCTGCGCGCCCACGACGCCGGCGCCGCGCTGGAGCTGCTCGCCTCGACATGGGCCACCGAGCGGGCGGAGGACCGGCTGATGTTCCTCGACTCCCTGCGGGCGGGACTGTCCGACGCGGACGAGCCTTTCCTGGAGCAGGCGTTGTCCGACCGTAGCCGCAACGTCCGCTCCACGGCCGCGGAACTCCTCTCCGCCCTGCCGCAATCCGCGCTCGCCGGCCGCATGGCCGCACGCGCCGCGTCCTGCGTCGCCATGGACCGCAGCGGCGCCGCCGAAGCGATGATCGTCGTGGAGGCGCCGCACGAATGCGACGCGGACATGCAGCGTGACGGCATCGTCCCGGCGCCGCCGTCGGGCCGCGGCGAACGGTCCTGGTGGCTCGGTCAGCTGGTGGAGGCCGCCCCGCTGTCGGTCTGGCCGGAACGGCTGGGCGGGCGCTCGGTGCGCGAGATCGTCGCGCTGCCGGTGTCCGACGGCTGGGCGGACGAACTGCACGCGGCATGGTGCCGGGCAGCGGTACGGCAGCACGACGCCGACTGGTCGCGCGCCCTGCTCGGCACACCCGCCGCGCCGCCGTCGACCGGTCCGGGGACGACGTCGCCGGCCGAGCGGTCGAAGCTCCTCGCGGCCCTCCCCGACGACGAACGGGCCGCGTGGGTGGCCGAGTTCATCGCGGCGCACGGTCTGTCGGAGGCGTTCCAGCTGCTCGGTGTGTGCACGGTTCCGTGGGCGGCGCCGCTGGGCCGGGCGGTCGTCGACGCGCTCGACATCGCGCGGGAGGCGGGCAGTTACCCGTGGAGCTTCAGCGGCGTGATGGGCCTCGCGGAACGCTGCCTGTCGCCGGAAGAGGCGGACCGTCTTGAGGTCCTCACGGCCACACCGGACGAACAGGAGGACGCGTCACCGGGCGCGGGCGGCTACTGGTCCGAGGCGTTCCAGCGCCTGGTCTCGACGCTGCGCCTGCGGGCGGCGATGCACGAGGAACTCACCGCCGCCTGACCCGCCCCCGCCGCCTGACCCGCCGGGCGGCCCGCCAGGGACCGGCCCGCCCCGCAGGCGTCCGGGCCGGCCTTCGGCCCGAGGGCGGTGCGACGCTCGGGCCGCTGCCGGAGCGCCGACCTGCCGGACCGACGGTCGCCCGAGAGCGGTGCGAGGAGCGGGCAGCTGCCGGAACGCCGGAACCGCCCCAAAGCGATGTGATGCCTGGGCGCTGCTGGAGGGGAGGCGAATACCCCACCATGTCCGCGCGACCCAAGGACGAACCGCAGCCGCGGCGCCCGGCCCAGGTGCCGCCCGCCCGCCAGGCACCGCGCCCGCCAGGCACCCGATCCCGCCGGCCAGGCGCTGCGGGTGCGTGACGCGGGGCGTGCGGGGGCGCGGTGCCGGCGGTGCCCACGCGGGCGTGGCGCGAGGGCGGGAAGCGGTGCACAGTGCGGTCGTGCGCGCGGTGCCACTGGCGGGCCCGGTGCGGGTGCGGGGCGGTCGCGGTGCGGGGCCCGGTCGCGGTCACGGTCACGGTCACGGTTCGGGCGTACCGGCGCGCCCCGAGAGATGAACACCCCCGAGGTCCGCGCCGCGCCGGCAACGTCACGGCGCGACCCCGCCACGCAGCGGTGCGGCCCGGGCGCGTTGAAACAACGGACCGAGGCCGCGCACGCGGCCTACGCCTCCGCGGTCGCCCGGACGTTCGCGTTGACCCACTCCACGATCGACGCCGTCGTCGCGCCGGGCGTGAAGATCTCCGCGACGCCCTGCTCCTTCAGCGGCGCGATGTCCGCCTCCGGGATGATCCCGCCGCCGAACACCTTGATGTCTTCCGCCTCGCGCTCCTTGAGGAGCGCGATGACCTTCGCGAAGAGCGTGTTGTGCGCTCCGGAGAGGATCGACAGGCCGATCGCGTCGGCGTCCTCCTGGATAGCCGTGTCGACGATCTGCTCCGGTGTCTGGTGGAGCCCGGTGTAGATGACCTCCATACCGGCGTCGCGCAGCGCCCGCGCGATCACTTTGGCCCCGCGGTCGTGGCCGTCGAGACCCGGCTTGGCCACCACCACGCGGATCGGACCAGTCACACCCATCACTGCCTCCTGGGTCCCCGCCGCCCATGAGGGCGCGCGAAGAGTGAACGAACGTTATCTCCAGCATCCCGCAAGCGGCCGTTTCGCGGTGCGCCGGGAGGGGGAAATCACACGTAGGACATTTTTCGCCGAGCGTCGTACCGGCTTCAGGCTTCGCGCGCCACCCACGCGCGGCCCCTGCGGGCACGGTCGCACGGGGAGCCGCCGCAGGTCCACAACGGGTCGTCGCATCACCGTGCCGACAGCCGCACGGCACGGTGGTGCGACACCGACGGCGCGGGCAGTCGACCGCGCCGGTCCCGAGCGCGCTTCCCATGAGGGCACGCGGGGCAGAGCCGCCCCCGCCGTGCCGTACGGGAGGAGGCCGTCATGAGGATCCTGCCTCCCTTTCCCATGACCATGCCGGTGAAGTGGCCCGCCGCGCTGCTGCGCGCCACCGTTCTGGAGCTGGCGATCCTGGCCGGGCATCTGATCCTCTATCCGACCGGTCTCACTCCGGAGCGCCGTCCCCGCCCGCGCCCCCGCGCGGGATTCGATGACGGCGCCCCGGCAGCCGCCGGGGCCACCCACCGCCTGCCGGGTGCGCCGGACGCCGTCCCCACCGTCCTGCTCCACGGCTTCGTCGACAACCGTTCGGTGTTCGTACTGCTCCGCCGCGCCCTCGCCCGGCAGGGCTCGCACCATGTCGAGTGCCTCAACTACTCGCCGCTCACCTGCGACGTCCGCGCCGCGGCCGATCTGCTCGGCCGCCATGTCGAGGAGATCTGCGCCCGCACCGGCCACCCCGAGATCGACATCGTCGGGCACAGCCTCGGCGGCCTGATCGCCCGCTACTACGTCCAGCGTCTGGGCGGCGACCGCCGCGTCCGTACCCTCGTCACGCTCGGCACACCGCACTCGGGCACGACCGTCGCCCCGCTCGCGAGCGCCCACCCGATCGTGCGGCAGATGCGGCCGGGTTCGCCGGTGATCGAGGAGCTGCGCATGCCCGCACCCGGCTGCCGCACCCGGTTCGTCAGCTTCTGGAGCGATCTGGACCGGATCATGTCGCCGGTCGAGACGGCCCGCATCGACCATCCGGACCTTCTCGTACAGAACGTGCAGGTGAGCGGAATCGGCCATCTCGCACTGCCTGTTCACCCCGCCGTCGCCGAGGGCATCCGCGAGGCTCTCGAGTCGGGCGTGTCGGAAGCGGGCTCTTCTTCGGGGACCGCGTCCGTCGCTTGAGGTGACCCTTCGAGACCGATTCATCGAACACTTCTCGAACGTAGGGCCAAAGCTCTGCCCTCGGGCCGCCGAAACGCGACTGAATGCCCGTTTCCTGATTGCGTAGATGCCGCCGAAGATTGTCGCCGTCGCGTACCGCCGGGTACAGTCGCGCCACTGCTTCCCCCTGGGACCCCCCGTGCAAACAGGTGGCCCCGGAAACAGGTCCTGCTGTCGAGGCGAGAGAGAAGTTGGTGAACGACCAGCACACCAACGCCGGGTACGGCGGGTACGCCACCGGCAGCTTCGACTCCGACCCGCTCTTCGGCGCCCTGCCGGGCAGTTACGAAGCGGGCCACAGCGGCCAGTACGACTCGTCCCAGTGGAACGCCGGCGGCGACGGAAGCACCGGGCACGACGCCTATGCGACGGCCCAGCAGACCCAACAGCCCCAGTACGACGCGCAGTACGAGCAGCAGCAGTACGCGCAGTACGACACCACCGGCCAGTGGGACGCGAGCGCCTGGAACGAGGCGGGCGGCACCGGCCAGTACGAGACGGCCGCCGCGGCCTTCGCCTACGACGCGACCGGCCAGTGGGCGCCCGGCACCTTCGACAGCGGTACCTACGACGCCACGGCCTGGAACTCCGCGACGGCGACGCCCGAAGGGCTCGTCCCGCAACAGTTCGTGCCGGAGCAGGAGTTCACCCCGCAGGCCGAGTACGAGACGTACGAGAACTACGGCGCGTACGGGACGGGCGACGCATACGACCCGGTCCCGGCGTACGAGACCGGCGAAGCGCACGAGACGGGCGAAGCGTACGAGACCGGCCCGGGGTACGAAGCAGGCGATGCTTACGGCTACACCTTCGAGGCCCAGCAGGACGCCGAGCCCGAGGCCGCCCAGACGGACGCTGCAAACGGCTACGAGTCGGAGTACGGCGCTGAAACCGACGCCGAGCCGGACGACGCACCGCAGAGCGACGACGTTCCGGACCACGACGCGCTGACCCGAACCATGACCGCCGTGCCGGCCGTGACCGCCGCACCCGTCTCCTCCCGCCCGGTCCGCCGCTCCGGCGGCAGCCGCGGCCGCCGTCGCACCCCCGCCAAGCGATCGGCGCTCCTCACCGTCGCCGTTCCCTCCGCCTGTGTCATGGGCGTCGCCGGTATCGCCGCCGCGTCCGTCAGCGGCCTCGGCAGCGAGAGCGGGACGAAGGACGACAAGAGCAACGTGGCCGCCACCGACCCCGCCTCGGTGCAGCCGGTCGCCGCCAACAACGCCATGGACACGCAGCTCGCCGCGCTCAGCGCCGACGCCCGTGACTTCGGCGACCGGGCCTCCCGCACCCAGGAACGCATCGACCTCAAGGCGCGCCAGGCGGCGGAGAAGAAGAAGCGCGAGGAAGAGGCGGCCCGCCGCGAGGCGCTCCGCCCCAAGTTCGTACTGCCGGTGAAGCAGGACGGACTCAGCGCGTACTACGGCCAGTCCGGCGTCAACTGGATGTCCCTGCACAGCGGCATCGACTTCCCCGTCCAGTACGGCACCGAGGTCATGGCCGCGACGGACGGCACCGTCCGTACCCAGTGGAACAGCGCCTACGGCAACATGGCCATCGTGACCGCGGCCGACGGCACGGAGACCTGGTACTGCCACCTGAGCAGCACCAAGATCCGCAGCGGCTACGTCAAGGCCGGTGACGTCATCGCCTACTCGGGCAACTCGGGCAACTCCACCGGACCGCACCTCCACTTCGAGGTCCGTCCCGGCGGCGGCGCGGCCATAGACCCGCTGCCGTGGCTGCGCAGCCACGGCCTCGATCCCGCGTAGACCCGTCCGGCCCGGCGAAAGCCGCGTCAATCCTGCCGGCAGCGGCGGCTGTCGGCGTGCGCACACGCGCACGGTCGTCGGGACAGCCTTCCGCGTACGCCTGACGTACGTGTCCTGGCATCTCCGGCATACGCGCCCGCCCCCGCAGGGGACGGGCACCGTCGTCAGAGCGTCAGAGCTTCTCGACCGGGGCGTACCTGAGCAGCAGCCGCTTCGGCTTCTCGTCCCCGAAGTCGATCGTCGCCTGTGCCTCGGACCCCGACCCCTTGACCTCGACCACGGTCCCCAGGCCGAACTGGTCGTGCGTGACCCGGTCGCCCACCACCAGCGAGATCACCGGCTTGTCGCTCGTACGCCGCGTGGCGAAGCCGGACGCGCCGCCGCGTGAACGTGAGGAGGACAGCGAGGACGCGATGCCGGACGTCGGTCCGGCGGGGGCCGCCATCGGCCCCGTCCGCTTCCAGGTCAGATGCTGGCCGGGGATCTCCTCGAGGAACCGCGACGGCGGGTTGTACGACGGCTGTCCCCAGGCGCTGCGCATCGAGGACCGCGTCAGATAGAGCCGCTCACGGGCGCGGGTGATGCCCACGTAGGCCAGGCGCCGCTCCTCCTCCAGCTCCTTCGTCTGCCCGAGGGCCCGCATGTGCGGGAAGACGCCGTCCTCCATGCCGGTGAGGAACACGACCGGGAATTCGAGGCCCTTCGCGGTGTGCAGGGTCATCAGCGTGATGACGCCGGTGCCCTCTTCGTCCTCGTCGGGGATCTGGTCGGAGTCGGCGACGAGCGCCACCTGCTCGAGGAATTCGGCGAGTGTGCCGGTGCCCTCCTCCTCACCGCGGGCCTGCTCGAACTCGAGCGCCACGGCGGCCAGTTCCTGGAGGTTCTCGATGCGCGTCTCGTCCTGGGGGTCCGTGGACGCCTGGAGTTCGGCCAGGTAGCCGGTCCGCTCCAGCACGGCCTCGAGCACGACGGCCGGACCCGCGCCCGAGTCGACGATCGTGCGCAGCTCCTCCATCAGCACGTTGAACCGCTTGACCGCGTTGGCCGAGCGGGCCGCCATGCCGTACGCCTCGTCGACGCGGCGCAGCGCCTGCGGGAAGGTGATCTTCTCGCGCAGCGCGAGGGCGTCGATCATCGCCTCCGCGCGGTCGCCGATGCCGCGCTTGGGCACGTTCAGGATGCGGCGCAGCGGGACGTTGTCCTCGGGGTTGGCGAGTACCCGCAGGTAGGCCAGCACATCGCGGACCTCCTTGCGCTCGTAGAAGCGCACACCGCCGACGACCTTGTAGGGCAGGCCGACGCGGATGAAGATCTCCTCGAAGACACGCGACTGGGCGTTCGTGCGGTAGAAGACGGCGACGTCACCGGCCTTCGCCTCGCCCGCGTCCGTGAGCCGGTCGATCTCGTCGGCGACGAACTGGGCCTCGTCGTGCTCGGTGTCCGCGACATAGCCGGTGATCTGGGCGCCGGCGCCGGCGTTCGTCCACAGGTTCTTGGGGCGGCGGGACTCGTTGCGCTCGATGACGGCGTTGGCGGCGGAGAGGATCGTCTGGGTGGAGCGGTAGTTCTGCTCCAGCAGGATCGTCGTCGCGTCCGGGTAGTCCTCCTCGAACTGGAGGATGTTGCGGATGGTCGCACCGCGGAAGGCGTAGATCGACTGGTCGGCGTCACCGACGACGCACAGCTCCGCCGGCTCCAGGTCCTCGTACCCCTTGCCCACCAGCTCGCGCACGAGTGTGTACTGAGCGTGGTTGGTGTCCTGGTACTCGTCGACGAGGACGTGCCGGAAGCGGCGGCGGTAGTGCTCGGCGACGTCCGGGAAGGCCTGGAGCAGATGGACCGTCGTCATGATGATGTCGTCGAAGTCCAGGGCGTTGGCCTCGCGCAGCCGCGCCTGGTACATCCGGTACGCCTCGGCGAGCGTCTTCTCGAAACCGTCCTGAGCCTGGTCGGCGAAGGTCTCCTCGTCGATCAGCTCGTTCTTCAGGTTCGAGATCTTGGCGCTGAAGGACTTCGGCGGGAACTTCTTCGGGTCGAGGTCCAGATCGCGGCAGACGAGCGACATCAGGCGCTTCGAGTCCGCAGCGTCGTAGATCGAGAACGACGAGGTGAAGCCCAGCTTCTTGGACTCGCGGCGCAGGATGCGCACGCACGCGCTGTGGAAGGTCATGACCCACATCGCGTTGGCGCGTGGCCCCACCAGCTGCTCGACGCGTTCCTTCATCTCGCCGGCGGCCTTGTTGGTGAAGGTGATCGCCAGTATCTGGCCGGGGTGGACCCGGCGCGTGCCCAGCAGGTGGGCGATCCGGTGGGTGAGCACCCGGGTCTTGCCGGAGCCGGCGCCGGCCACGATGAGCAGCGGTGACCCTGTGTGCACGACGGCGGCGCGCTGCTGCTCGTTCAGCCCGTCGAGCAGGGCGGCGGGGTCCACGACGGGGCGCGGGGCGCCGTCGCGGTAGTACCCGTCGCGGGCCGGAGGCACGTCGAAGGCGCCCTGGAAGAGGTCGTCCGGAAGCTGCTCCGGAGCCGGGTCCTCGGGCGGCGGCGGGGGCCCGTCCGCGTCGGGCCGGAGGTCCGCCAGGAAGCTGTCGTCAAAGAGGCTGCTCATCGCTTAACGAGTCTAGGCGGCCGGACCGACAACCGTGGCCGCACCGGGACACCGGCGCACGCAACGGTATGTGACAGGGCGGATCCGCCGGGCGACCGACGGCCGGACCGGCGGCCCGCCGCCGAAAAAGGTCACGAAAATGTATCGGACATATCGAACATCAACCTTCACAGCAGACGCACGAGTTGGCTAGCGTGCTCGACCAGGCGGCCCGCACCCCTCCCGGCGAACCACGCCGAACGGGCGGCCTGCGCCGAATCCGGGCTTCTCCCGAGGGAGTTCGGAACCGGGGACCCACCAAGCACCACCGGGGTGAATCGGACCGTGCCCCCGCTCGGTCCGTAGGGCGTCTTCCGTTCGCCCGAACCCGACAGCTAACCCGGTAGGCGGTCCACGGAAGAAGGAGATGCCGGCCTTGGCGTCGCATCGCAAGCCCCGCAGCCGTACCGCAAAACCGTCCACCGCCGTCGGATTCACCACGGCCGCCCTCGCCGGTGTGACGCTGCTCTCCACACAGAGCGCCACCGCCGCGCCGTCCGACCCGAAGCCCAGCATCGAAGAGGTGCAGAAGAAGGTCGACGACCTCTACCGGCAGGCGGGCAGCGCGACGCAGGAGTTCAACAAGGCCAAGGAAGCCACGGCGGAGAAGCGCCAGGAGGTCGACCAGCTGCTCGACGAGGCCGCCAAGCGCACCGAGAAGCTGAACGAGTCCCGCCGCGCCCTCGGCAACTACGCGGCCGCGCAGTACCGCACCGGTTCCGTCACCCCCACCGCCGCGCTGATGTTCGCGGACAGCCCCCAGGCGTACTTCGACCAGACCCAGTTGATGGACCGGATGACGGACCAGCAGCGCAGGGCCGTCAGCGAGTACGAGACCGAGCGGGCCGCGGCCGCGAAGCAGCGCGCGGAGGCCACCAAGCGCCTCGAGTCCCTCACGGACTCCCAGGAGGCCCTGCGCACCAGCAAGCAGACGGTGCAGACCAAGCTCGCGGAGGCACGCGCCCTGCTCTCGGAGCTGACGGCCGAGGAGAAGGCGCGCCTCGCCGCGATCGAGCGGGAGAAGGAAGAGGAGGCGCGCCGCAAGGCCGAGGCCAAGGCGAAGGCGGAGGCAGCGGCCCGGGCGGAGGCCGAGCGGCAGCAGCAGGAGCGCGAGACCGCCCCCGACACGGGCACCACCGACCCGGGCACCGACACCGGCACCGGCACGGACGACGGCACCTACGCGGCCAAGGCGGACAAGGTCCTCGCGTTCGCCCGTGCCCAGATCGGCAAGCCGTACGTCTGGGGCGCGACGGGCCCGAGCTCGTACGACTGCTCCGGCCTCACCGCGGCCGCGTGGAAGGCGGCGGGGGTGGACCTGCCGCGCACCACCTGGGACCAGGTGAAGGTCGGCACCCGTGTCGAGACGGCCGACCTGCTCCCCGGTGACCTGGTCTTCTTCTACGACGACATCAGCCACGTCGGCATCTACATCGGCGACGGCAAGATGATCCACGCGCCCAAGCCGGGCACGAACGTCCGCGAGGAGTCCATCTACTACATGCCGATCTACGGCAGCGTCCGCCCCGCCTGAAGCCCCGCGGGAGCGACGCGAGGTGCCCCGGTGCACCGGTGCCCGGGCGGCCGAGCCGCCCGGGCACCGTCATGTCCGCGCGCGGGTCAGGTCCAGAGCGTGGCGATGAAGATGTTGGCCACGGTCAGGCCGCCCACCGCGCCGAAGAGCGCCTTGTCGACCTTCTCCTCGTCCCGCTTGACGTACACGAGGCCGAGGATCACGACCAGGACCGCCAGCTTGACGCCGATCTTGAGGTTGTCGACGGTCTGGTCGTCCGCCTGATTCAGACCCACCAGGGCCACACCCGTGACCAGCATGGTCAGCGCGCCGTGCAGCATCGCGGGGTTGAAGCGGGCGGTGCCCTCGCCCATCGCCTTCATCTGGGTCAGGAACCCGCCCAGCAACGAGGCGATACCGATGATGTGCAGTGCGACGAAGACATTGATGAGTACGTCCATGGCCCGGAGCCTAGCCCGGCCCATACCACCGTCCGCCGGGCAGGTGGCCCTGTCCGCCGCATCGGTCGGGGGACCGACGCGATGCGCGTCCGCGACGACGGCCGGCCGTTCATCAACGGTTGCCGGACGCCCATTTTCGGAGATTTACGGTCGTTGTGTCCCGCCCACCCCGGCGCGGTCCTAGCGTCCTGCCCCAGGTGGCCGACTCCCCGCGAGCCGTCGTACAGCCGGACGGCACTCGGCCGCCACCGCCGGAAGGTCCTGCGGCGGACCGCTTCCCCCCTGTGCGGCCCGCCGCCGGACGCGGTGCGGCGGCAGGGACGACGGAAGGACGTGGAAGCCCTCGTGGCAGCACACCGGGAACACCGAAAGCCCCGTGAGCGCCGGCTCGACGGACCGGCCGCCCGTACCGCGCTCTCCCTCGCCCTGGCAGGCGCGGCGGCCACGACCGCGTTCGACGGCACGGGACACGCGGAACCGGGCCTC
Organism: Streptomyces kurssanovii; assembly: GCF_040677245.1. Taxonomy (NCBI): domain Bacteria; kingdom Bacillati; phylum Actinomycetota; class Actinomycetes; order Kitasatosporales; family Streptomycetaceae; genus Streptomyces; species Streptomyces kurssanovii. Next base: position 269,135 of record NZ_JBFAQK010000001.1, on the reverse strand, counting down.
ACCCCGGCGCAGATCCAGGCCAGGGTCGACAGGCTGTACCAGGAGGCTGAGGTCGCCACCGAGAAGCACAACGGCGCCAGGGAACGGGCGGAGAGCGCCCGCAGATCACTGGACTCGCTGCGCGACGAGGCGGCGCGCCGGACCGAACGCCTCAACACGTCCCGCAACGCCCTCGGTTCCCTCGCCACCGCCCAGTACCGTGACGGCGGCATGGACCCCGGTCTGCGCCTCGCCCTGACCTCCGACCCGGAGGAGTACCTCCGGCGCGCCGCCCTCGCGGAACGGGCCGGGGCGCTGCAGGCCGCCGCGGTCTCCGACGTGCGGCGTCAGTTGAGGGATCTCGCACAGCTCAAGGCCCAGGCCGGTGACCGTGTCGCCGAACTCGAGGCGCGCCGCGAGGAACTGGCCGGCCACAAGGCCGCCGTGCGGAGCAAACTCGCCGCCGCGGAACGCCTGCTGGCCCGGCTGACCGCCGAGCAGCGGGCCCGGTACAACGGCGGCACGGCATCGGACGGACCGGCGCGGGCGGACCGCGCCGGCACCCCGCGCGGCACCCTGAAGGCCCCGAACAGCCGCGCGGCGCAGGCCGTCGCCTACGCGTACGGAGCGATCGGCAAGCCCTACGTGTGGGGCGCGACGGGCCCCGGGTCCTACGACTGCTCCGGGCTGACGCAGGCCGCCTGGCGTTCCGCCGGGGTCTCGCTGCCGCGCACCACATACACCCAGATCAACGCCGGCGCGCGGGTGCCCCGTTCCCAACTCGCGCCGGGTGACCTGGTCTTCTTCTACTCCGGCGTCTCGCACGTCGGCCTCTACATCGGCGGCGGGCAGATGATCCACGCCCCGCGTCCCGGTGCCCCGGTGCGGGTCGCGCCGATCGACCAGATGCCGTTCGCCGGAGCGACCCGACCCGCGTGACCCGGCCGGGCACGGCCCGGCATCGGTCCGCTTGCCCGTTCCCGGGCCGGTGCGACGACCCCGGGGCCCGTTCCAGCCCTGACCAGCAGCAGCCGTCGGTGTTCTCCGCGTTGCTGACCGCGAAGGCCTTCGACGCAGGCTGCCGGACCGTGTGGCTGGAGCCCGGCGCCCCGGACGTCGAACGGGTCTGCGCCGCCGTCGGCCACGTCCGGGCCGGCGACAAGACCGACATGTCCCTGACCTGACGCAGCGACCGGCGCGTCACACCAGGCGGCGTGCCGTCGCCCATCGGGTGAGCTCGTGCCGGTTGGACAGCTGAAGCTTGCGCAGCACCGCGGACACGTGCGACTCGACCGTCTTCACCGAGATGAAGAGCTGCTTGGCGATCTCCTTGTACGCGTATCCGCGCGCGATGAGCCGCAGCACCTCCCGCTCCCGCTGCGTCAGCCGGTCCAGGTCCTCGTCGACCGGCGGCGCGTCGGTCGAGGCGAAGGCGTCCAGCACGAAACCGGCCAGCCGCGGCGAGAACACCGCGTCGCCGTCCTGCACCCGGAAGATGGAGTCGACCAGGTCGGTGCCGGTGATCGTCTTGGTGACGTAGCCACGGGCGCCGCCGCGGATGACGCCGATCACGTCCTCCGCCGCGTCGGACACCGACAGCGCCAGGAACCGCACCGGGTTCTCCGCCGCCGCCATCAGCGAGGCGCAGCGGCGCAGCACCTCGACCCCGCCGCCGCCGGGCAGGTGCACGTCGAGGAGGACGACCTCGGGGCGGGTCGCCGTGATCACGGTGACCGCCTGGTCGACGTCGGCGGCCTCCCCGACGACCTCGACGCCCGTGCTCTCGGTCTGTCCGATCTCGGCCTGCACCCCCGTGCGGAACATCCGGTGGTCGTCGACGAGTACGACCCGCACCCGACGCTCTGTGGTCTCTCCGGCCGCCTCGGTCATCCGTCCGCCCTCTCCATCTCGAGCTCCACTTCCGTGCCCCCTCCGGGCACGGAGCGCAGTCGTGCCGTCCCGCCGTTGCGCTGCATACGCCCGATGATCGACTCCCTGACGCCCATCCGGTCCTCCGGTACGGCGTCCAGGTCGAATCCCGGCCCCCGGTCCCGTACGGACACGAAGACCGTACGGCCCTCGACCTCCGCGTACACCTGCACCGCCCCTCCCGCGCCACCGTACTTGGCGGCGTTGACCATCGCTTCGCGGGCGGCCTGCATCTGTGCGCCCAGTTTGTCGTCGAGCGGGCAGTCGCCGACGACGACGACCTCGAGCGGGACCCCGTGCTTGTCCTCGACCTCGGCGGCCGCCCTCTTGACCGCCTCCGCGAGGGTGTCGGGCTCCTCGTCCTCGTCCTTGCCGGTGCCCTCCGGCTTGTAGAGCCAGTTTCGCAGTTCGCGCTCCTGGGCGCGGGCGAGCCGGCGCACCTCACCGGCGTCGTCGGCGTTCCGCTGGATCAGGGTCAGGGTGTGCAGGACGGAGTCGTGGACGTGGGCGGCCACCTCCGCCCGCTCCTGGGCCCGGATACGCATGGTCCGCTCCTCGGACAGGTCCTGCGTCATCCGCACCAGCCACGGTCCCGCGAGCAGGGCGACACCGGCGATGACGGCGACCGCGGCGGTCAGCACATTGCCCAGCTGGGCGGCCGAGCCGCGGACGACCATGAACACGGTCAGGCCCATGCCGACGAGGGCGACGCCGGCCAGCGCCCTGGCAAGCTGGAGCAGCCGCCGCCGGCGGCCCACGTCGGTCCAGCGGGCGCGGCGGGCGTTGTCCGCCTGTCGCCAGACCAGGACCACACCCGCGCCGATGAGCAGCGTCGGCCAGACGTAGCGGTTGCTGCCGCGCATGTCGACGTTGCCGACGAAGACCGCGGCCCCGAAAAGCAGGGCGACCATCGCGAACAACTGGCCCTTGTCCGGCTTGCGCAGCCGGCGGCGCCCGTCAGGCGTCGTCTCGAACACCGAGCGCGGTTCCGCCGCCCTGCCGCCGACCCCGAGGGGGACGACGATCCAGAACACCGCGTAGAGCACCGCGCCCAGGCCGTCGGCGAGGAACAGCCCGAGGAAGACCAGGCGCACCCAGACGACCGGCAGCCCCAGATGCCCGGCCAGTCCGCGGGCCACACCGCCGAGCATCCGCCCGTCGGCGCTGCGGTACAGCTTGCGCAGAGCCGGTTCCTCCGGCAGCGGGATGCGCGAGGGGCCGGTGGTTCCGGGCGTGGCGACTGGCATGCACCGATCGTCACACGGCGGAACGGGACGCGGTATCAGGGTCGTCCCCCAACCGTCCCTGATCCCCCGGGATCCCGGGGGCCTCCTTCGGTCCGGAGGACGGGCCGGGGACGCCGAGGACGCCGAGAGGGATCGTCCCGAGGAGGCTCGGACGCCGTCCCGAGGGGGCTCGGGGACGGAAATCAGGGAACGGCCAGGGTCGCCGCGGCTCCCGCCCGACCCCCCGGCCCGTCACCATGGACCCATGACAGAGCAGCCGACCGTCCCGCCCCCCGAGGCACCCCAGCTGCGCCGCTCCCCGCGCCACAAGGTGGTGGCCGGTGTCTGCGGCGGACTGGGCCGCTACTGCGACGTGGACCCGGTGATCTTCCGGATCGCGGTCGGCGTGCTCTCGGTGACCGGTGGAATCGGGCTGATCTTCTACGGCTTCGCCTGGCTGCTGGTCCCCTCGGAGGACGACGAGGAGAACGAGTTCCGCCGGCTGCTGTCGGGCCGGGTCGACGGCGCGTCGTTGACCGCCGTGCTCCTCGCGCTGATCGGCTGCGGGATCTTCCTCTCCATGCTGGGCAACGACAGCGCCCTCTCCTTCGCCGCGCTGCTGTCGCTGGCGGTCACCGGAGCGGCCGTGTGGTCCCAGCGCCGCCGGCTCGCCACGACCGAAGGCGCACCGATGGACACCGCGACGGCGCACACGGTCGCGGAGGCCCCGCCGGAGACCAAGGCCCCGCCTGCGCCGGAGAGCCCTTCCTGGTGGCGCGACCCGATCGTCAAGGACGGCACGACCGGCCCGGTGCCGACCGGCTATCTGTGGGGCCCCGACTCGGCCGTGGAGGAGGTCTCGGCGCCGCACGGCCGGGGCGGACGGGGCGAGGTGCCGCCGCACAGCCGCGGTCCGCGGGGCATCGGCGGCGCGGTCTTCCTCCTGGCGCTCGTCGCGGGCGGTCTGGGGACGGGACTGAGCTGGGAAGGGCAGCCCCTGGGCACCGCCCTGCAGATCGGGCTGGTGGCCGCGCTGTCGGTGTTCGGGCTCGGCCTGCTGGTCAGCGCCCTTCTGGGCCGCACGGGCTTCGGCACGATCCTGTTGACCCTCGTCACGGCCGGACTGCTCGCCGGCGCCTCGGCGCTGCCGAAGGACATCAGTACGAGCTGGGGCGAGCAGCACTGGCGGCCGGCGTCGGTCACCGCCGTCGAGCCGCTCTACGAGCTGGGCACCGGGGTCGGCACCCTCGACCTGTCCACGCTCTCCGTCCCCGCGGGCGAGGTGGTGTCGACACGGGCCGAGATCGGGGCGGGGCAGCTCAAGGTCGTGCTGCCGAAGGACGCGACGGTGAAGCTGGACGCCGAGGTGGGCGTCGGCGACGTCCGGCTCCCCGGGGACACCCCCAACGACATCGACGTCGGCCCGAGCCAGGACCGTCGGCGCACGCTGCCGCCGCCCGCCGGGGCGGAGCCGGCGGGCACGCTGGAACTCACGCTGGAAGTGGGCATCGGACAGGTGGAGGTGACCCGTGCAGCGTCATGAGTCCGGTCATGGGGCCGTGCGCCACGGGGCGGGCGGGCCCCGCCGCGAGTTCCGGCACGGCTTCCGCCCCGCGAGGTTCGTCGCGGGGCTGTGCGTACTGACAGCGGCGCTGCTCTACGGCGGCGACGCGGGCGGCGCCTGGCACACGCCCTGGTGGGTGGCGTTCCCCGTGGTCGTCGGCGGCTTCTTCGTGGCGGGCCTGGTGGCCGCCGTCCACTACGGGGTGCGGCGCCGGGCCGCGATCAGCGCGTCGAGGGAGAACAGGGAGGCGCCCGCGAGCACCAGCGGCAGCCAGGCCATCAGGTAGGCGAGGTCGTTGCCGTAGTAGTACGGGTCCGTCTGCCAGCTCACCGTCAGCCACAGGCTCAGGGAGATCAGCGCCCCGCCGAGGGCGGCGAGCCGGGCCAGCAGTCCGATCAGGGTGCCGATACCGACGGCCACTTCACCGAGGGCGATGGCGTAGCCGAAGCCCTCCGGGTTCTTCAGCGCCAGATCGACGAGCGCCGGCACGGCGGACGAGTCGCGCACGGCGTTCATCATCTCGCCGATGGAGCCGGAGCCGGTCGCCGACATGAACGCGCTGTCGGTGAGTTTGTCGATGCCCGCGTAGATGAACGTCACGCCGAGGAAGACCCGCAGCGGCAGCAGGGCGTACCGGCCGGCCCGCTCCCTGAATCCGCGCGGTCCGTCGTCGAGCGCACCATGGTCCGCCGTCGCCCGATGAGTGTGTGTCATCGCTGGTCCCCGCCTTCAGTCGACCCGTCGCCCGACCATACGTACGGCGCGGCCGCGCCGCTCACCAGATTAGTCACAGACCTTGTGACACACGGGTCCCGCGACACACGGGTGAACAGCGAGGAGTCAGTAGGTCACTTCGATCAGGCAGCGGTTGCTCTCCACGCCGGCGGCCGTCACCACCTGCACGTCGACCTGCCCCGGTTCGACCTCCGCCGGCACCGGCACGGTGAGCACCGTGTCCGTCGGGTTGGCGAACCCGCCGGGCACGGGGATCAGGGGGACGTGCACATGCACGGCCCCGATACGGACGACCATGCGGGCCAGCCGGTCGGGCGCGCCCGCGCCCGGCGGGACGAAGCCGGAGCCGCGGAGCTCGATGTCGTCGCCGGTACGGATGGGTCCGTCCAGGTCACCGGCCTCCCGGGCCCGCACCACCGACATCACCACGGGCCGGCCGCCCTCCGCGTACTTGGCCGCCAGGTACGTCGCCGCGGAGACGGCCATCAGCAGGACGGCTCCCCACGGCAGCTCCGGCAGCTGTCCCGGGCCGCGCCCGAGCCGCACCAGCGTGTACGTCATGGCGGCGGCGCTCACCAGCACGTACTGCACATCGGCGAAGGAAGCGCGGCCGTCGTCGTCGCAGACGAGGTCGCGGAGGTGGGGCCGGTCGGCCGGCACCTTCTGCAGCCGCTGGCCCTGGACGCGCACGGCGACGACCCGGCGCACCAGCACGGCGACCGCGCAGACCAGGGCGAGGACGGCCAGCAGGCCGGCGCCCCGGCCGAGGGCGAGGCCGCCGGCGAGGCGGTCGTGGTCGGCGGGCGCGGAGGACCATGCCTGCTGCAGCGCGAGGACGAGCACCGCGTAGCAGACGACCAGCACCCAGGCGGTGGCGACGGAGCGTGAGGTGGAGAGCCGGTTGTCCTCCCCGGCCAGCGGCGCGAGGATCCCGCCGCGCGCCCGGTGGGCGTGGGCCCCGGCGGTGAGAGCACCGGCGACGGCCAGCGCGGCGAGCAGCCCCGCCGTACGGGCGCCGGTCCAGCCCGCGCCCATGGCGGTCACCAGCTGGACGGTGGCAAGGACACCGAAGCAGGCCCACACGGCGACCAGCGAGCGCAGCCTGAGCCGCCGCAGCCGGGAGCCGTCCGCCTCCCGGCCGCGGTCGGAGACCGTACGGGCGGCCTGCGTCAGCTCGTCCGACACCCACTGGCGCGAGGCGCCGGGCGAGTGGGCCACGCCCGCCGGCAGTCCCTGGCCGGCTGCGAACTCCTCGCGCAGGCCGACGAATTCGGCCACCGCACGCCGGTGGCTCTCGCGCGCGCCGTGCACGCACTCGTCGCACCGTCCCGCTTCCTGCACCGCCACGACCGAACGCCACCTCTCACGCATCAGGAAGAACAACCGCCCTGTGATGCATGGGAATTGTGCCGCACGCAAGCCGCCGCCACCCCGATGGCCGAGGCCAGGCCGGGTGAATCACGACCTCACCGTGTTGACGCCACCTCGCCGGTCGGCGCCACGTCTTCGGCCCGCGGCCGGAACGACGACGCCGCCGCTCGGACGAACGAGCGACGGCGTCGGCATTGAAGTCGGGGAGAGGTCACTCCCACTCGATGGTGCCCGGCGGCTTGCTCGTCACGTCGAGGACCACGCGGTTCACGTCCGCGACCTCGTTGGTGATCCGCGTCGAGATCTTCGCCAGCACCTCGTACGGCATCCGCGTCCAGTCCGCCGTCATCGCGTCCTCGGACGAGACCGGGCGCAGCACGATCGGGTGGCCGTAGGTGCGGCCGTCGCCCTGGACGCCGACGCTGCGGACGTCGGCGAGCAGCACCACGGGGCACTGCCAGATGTCGCGGTCGAGACCGGCCGCCGTGAGCTCCTCGCGGGCGATCGCGTCGGCCTCGCGGAGCAGGTCGAGCCGCTCACGCGTGACCTCGCCGACGATGCGGATGCCCAGACCCGGTCCCGGGAACGGCTGGCGCTGGACGATCTCGTCCGGCAGGCCGAGCTCCTGGCCGACCATGCGGACCTCGTCCTTGAACAGCTTGCGCAGCGGCTCGACGAGCTCGAACTCGAGGTCCTCCGGCAGACCGCCCACATTGTGGTGCGACTTGATGTTGGCGGTGCCGGTGCCGCCGCCGGACTCGACGACGTCCGGGTAGAGCGTGCCCTGGACGAGGAACGCGACGTCCTCGCCGCCCGCGGCCTCGGCCACGATCTCGGCCTGCGCCTGCTCGAAGACCCGGATGAACTCGCGCCCGATGATCTTGCGCTTCTCCTCGGGGTCGGAGACCCCGGCCAGCGCCTCGAGGAAACGGTCCGCCGCGTCGACGACCTTCAGCTGGACGCCGGTGGCGGCGACGAAGTCCTTCTCGACCTGCTCCGTCTCGCCCTTGCGCATCAGACCGTGGTCGACGTACACGCAGGTGAGCTGGGAGCCGATGGCCTTCTGCACGAGTGCCGCGGCGACCGCGGAGTCCACACCGCCGGACAGACCGCAGATCGCGCGCTTGGTGCCGACCTGCGCGCGGATGGCCTCGACCTGCTCGTCGATGACGTTGCCCGTGGTCCAGTTCGGCTCGATGCCGGCGCCGCGGTAGAGGAAGTGCTCGAGAACCTGCTGGCCGTAGGTGGAGTGCATCACCTCGGGGTGGTGCTGCACGCCGTACAGCTTCTTCTCGTCGTTCTCGAAGGCGGCGACCGGCACCACGTCGGTGGACGCGGTGACCGTGAAGCCCTCGGGAGCGGCGGAGCAGGCGTCACCGTGCGACATCCACACCGACTGCTCGTCCGGGGTGCCCTCGAAGAGCGTCGAGCCGCTCTTGGAGACATGGAGGTCCGTGCGGCCGTACTCACGCGCGCCGGTGTTGTCGACGGTGCCGCCGAGCGTCGTCGCCATCAGCTGGAAGCCGTAGCACATGCCGAAGACGGGGACCCCGGCCTCGAAGATCGCGCGGTCGAGGCGCGGGGCGCCCTCCGCGTAGACCGAGGAGGGACCACCGGAGAGGATGATCGCGCGCGGCTTCTTGGCCAGCATCTCCGCCACCGGCATGGTGGACGGGACGATCTCGCTGTAGACCCGGGCCTCACGGACGCGGCGGGCGATGAGCTGGGCGTACTGGGCACCGAAGTCGACAACGAGGACTACGTCCGGGTTGGAGTGGTCGGCTGCGGCGGAGGGTGCTGCTGGCACTGGTGGCGGCCTTCCGGCGGGGAGAGAGGGTCTGCTTTGTCGATTCTACCGGCGTGCCGGAGATCCCCTTTCGTCTCACCATCCGAACCCGGTTTGCCCGGCGCCGCCGGGCCGGGTCCATACTGGCCGCATGCAGAAGCAGCTGACCTCCGTCTTTACCTATGGCACCGGCCCGTCCGGCTGCCATGGTCGTGCTGCCTAGCTTCAGACAGCGACTTACCAGGCGCCCCGGGCCGACAAGGCCCGGGGCGCCTGTGCGTTTCCGGACCGTGCCGATCCGGGGCCCCACCGATACCCGAGGAGCCCATGAGATGTCCGTCACCGAGACCGAGAAGACCGGCGCCCGCACCGAGACGGCCGCCACGGTGATCACCGGAGCGCGTGAGCGCATCGACGCGCTCGACGACCGGATCATCGGCCTGATCCAGGAACGGATGGCCGTCTCCGCCGTCATCCAGGACGCCCGGATCGCCTCCGGCGGCCGCCGGGTGAACCTGGCGCGCGAGATGGAGGTGCTGGGGCACTACAGGAACGCGCTGGGCAAGCCGGGCACGTCGATCGCGATGACGATGCTGGAGCTGTGCCGGGGCCGGATCTGACCGGCCCGGGTACTCCTGCGTATCTGCGTTCGGGCGCATCCTCACCCGTACGGCGCGTGACGCGCCCTGCCGGTCCTCGTTGGTCCCGTTGTCCGTGCCAGCCAGGGGCGGCCTCGAAAAAACCACGCGTGGCTCCGCTGGTGCGTGTGACGTACTGCAGGTACGTCGTGGGACCTCGCACCAGCGCGCGTGACCGGTCGGCAGGGGACAGCAGCCCGGTCACCCCAAGCGGTCGGCTCCGGGGACGCCCGGCGCCGGCCGCATCCGGTCCCGACGGTCGCACAGGCCCGTCACCCCGTCCCGCACGACGCGACACGAGCACGTCCCCTCTCCGCGCGACCACATGACCGAAGGCCGGGACCCACCCGGCGCGTCCCCTCGCGCCTCTCTCCCCCTCGACGCGGTGCGACCCCCGGCCCCGCGGCCCGGCACCGGTGCTTCCCTGTCGCCGGTGCCGACCGGAAGGGCCCCGCGGACATGACGTCCACGGGGCCCTTTCGCAGTGTGTCGCGTGCGCCTACGCGGAGCGGCGGCGACGGGCCGCCACGAAGAGCACGCCGCCCGCGGCGAGTGCGACGGCGGCTCCGCCCGCGGCCGGCAGGGCGGTGCTGCCGGTGGACGCCAGCCCGCCCTGGGCGGAGTCACCGCCGGTGGTGTCGGCCGAGGACCCGCCGGCCGAGCCGGGGCCCTTGTCGTCGTCATCGTCGCCGGAACCACCGGTCGAACCGGAACCACCGGTCGAGCCGCCGGTCGAGTCGCCCGTGTCGCCCGGGGTCTCCTCGTCGCCGGTGCCGTTCAGCACGATCCAGCCGTCGTCGTTGGAGGCGTCGCCCTCCCAGGGGTTGTCCCACTTGGGCAGAGAGATCTTGCCCTTGGCGCCCTCGACGACCTTGTCGATACGCAACTCGAACGGGAAGTCGCGCTTCTCGTCCTCCAGGAACGGGGTGCCCGCCCAGCACAGGTACTGCGACTCGTCCTTGCCGTTCCCCGTCTGCGTCGGGCCACAGGCCGCGGGGCTCCTGGTGACGCTCGCGCCCTCCGGCACGTCGACCGTGAAGGTGATCGGCTCCCCGCCCGCGCGCAGCGAACCGAGCCATCCCGGGCCGTGGTTGCTCAGGGCGACGCCGACCTTGACGACATCCCCCGCGCCGCCGTCGGCACGGCCGCCGGTCAGGTCGAGGTCGAAGGTGTTCTTCGTGGGGAGGTCGATCTCCGCGTACTGCACGTACTCGTCGCCCTCCGCGGCCCGCCGCACCGGCTTCAGTCCGAGCTCCGGACCGTTTCCGGCACGGAAGTCGTGGCCCGCCCGCAGCTTCTCCGCCTGCTTCGGGGAGACTGCGGTGAAGTGGTAGCCGAAGATGTCACGGAGCGCGAAGGGAGCGCTCTTCACGTTCACCGGCTCGCTGAGCTCCCACGCCTCGCCCGGCCCGAAGGTCCCCTCGAACGAGCAGAGAACGACCTTGCGGTAGCGGATCAGGTCCTCCTTGTCCTCCTCGGCGTACTGGCAGTTCTCGTACTCGTCGGGGAACGACAGTCCACGGCTCGCCGAGAACCGGAGCACCACACCGTCGGCGGCCATGCTTCCGATGTTCTTGAAGCCGAGCGGCGCCGTGTACGTGTCGCCCGCGACGAAGTCCTCCGGCTCCGCCGGGAGCTTCTTCATGCGCAGTTCGGGGCCACCGACGAGGACGTCGACGGTGTGCTCGGTGAACGCGAGGCCCTTGCCCTCACCGGTCACCTTGATCCGGCCGAAGTCACCCGCCTTGCTCCCGTCCGTGATCTCGACACGGATGTCGTGGGCGGGGTTGAGCACATCCCCCGGGTACAGGCTGTCGGACGTGCAGACCGCGACGAGCCCTTCCGCCTCGCACGGCAGGTCGACGTCGGCGAAGCCCTCGAGCTCGGTGGCGTCGATGGTGATCGAGTAGCCGTCCGTCTGCACCGGAGCCGGGTTCGGCTCGACGTCAGGGTCGTACGCGCCCGGGCCCTGGACCCGGATCTCGACGTTGGTCTCCGTCGGGTCGACGTTGCCGCCGCTCAGCGAGAGGTCGAGCTTGTCCGTTCCGGTGATGGTGACCGGCAACGGCGCTTCCTCCGCGTGCGCGGTCCCCGTGACGCCCACGGCTGCGAGCGCCACGGCGGCCAGGCCGGCCAGTGCCGTCCGGCGCCGTGCAGAACGGGCGGGGACGCGTCTGATGTCCACTCAATTCCTCCGGTGCACGGGGCGTCACTCGAGGGGTGACACCTCGCACATGTGACCTACCGGTCCCGCGGAACGTTGCGCGGTCGGGCATCACGGATCCGTCTCGTTCCGGCCATGGTCACACCTGTGGCGCAGGTCACATAAAGATCCTGTGAGTCGGCGTGCAACCAATCACCCTGGTCACAGGTCATGCATGCGTAACAAGGACCTCAGTTGTTCGCACCCACCGTGGTGCCGGGGGTCACAACCAGCCTTCGTACCGCGTCCGGCGGTACCCGGACTTCACTGAGGACTCAATGAAGCTTCGCCGTGCCATGGCCGTCGCCGCCGCGACCGCTGTCATCGCCCCTGCCACGTTCCTGGCGGCGCCGGCCGCGTTCGCGACGGACGCGAGCCCTTCGGCCACGGAGTCCACGTCCCCGGCTCCCACCGGGTCCGAGACCACGTCTCCGTCCCCGACCGGGTCCGAGAGCACCTCCCCCGCGCCGACCGGGTCGGAAACCACCTCCCCCGCGCCGACCGGGTCCGAGACCACGTCTCCGTCCCCGACCGGGTCCGAGAGCACCTCCCCCGCACCGTCGCCCTCCACCACCGCTCCCACCGAGGACCCTGAGGACCCCGAGGAGCCGCCTTACTGCGAGGAGCTGGACGAGAACTGGGAGGAGAAGGCGCTCGACCTCAAGATCAGCGGCCTGCCCGGCCAGATCGTGGCCGGCAGCGGCTGGGAGGAGTTCAACCTCACGGTCACCAACAACTCCAAGGCCGACCTCAAGGAGGTCGCCTTCTACGCCGAGGTCGAGAACGACCAGCTCGACGAGGACAAGTGGCTCAGCAAGCACGTCGAGCTGCAGTTCCGTCTCCCGGGCACCGACCAGTGGGAGCGGATCGGCAATTCGGAGTGGGCCGGTGACTACTTCTGGGGCGTCGAGACCATGAAGTCCAAGGACTTCGTGAAGATCGACCTCCGCATCAACGTGGCCAGCACCGCTCCGGCCGCCGAAAGCTACTCCTTCGGCTCCGGCGGCTACCTGGGCGACGTCGACGGCCAGGAGTGCATCGCGGAGAACGCCGGCGTGTACGCCGACTTCACCGTCCTGAAGCCGGGCTCGCCGAACCCGAACCCGGGCGAGGCCGAGCCGGGTGACGGCGAGGGCAAGGACAAGGGCCCCGACACGAAGCCCCAGGGTGACGTGAAGGAGCTCCCGGTCACCGGCAACCTCGCCGAGACCGGCTCCGACTCGGTGCTGCCGGTCATCGGCGCGGTCGGCGGTGTCGCGATCCTCGCCGGCGCCGGTGTCGTCTTCGCGATGAAGCGCCGCCGTGGTGACGCCACCGCGTAACGCCTGAAGTTCAGGCGCACAGAGCCACCAAGGCCGCTGCACTCGGAGGGGGGTGCAGCGGCCTTCGTGCGTGCGGAGCGCCCGACGGGCGGTCAGGCCTCCTGGGGCTTGGGCAGAGCCGCCTTCTCGGTGCCGGGCGTCTTCTCGGCCACCGCCTCGGCCGTCTTCTTCGGCCGGGCCGTCTTCTCCTGCCCGGCCGTCTTCTCCTGCCCGGCCGGCTTCTTCGGCGGGAGTGCCGGCATGCCGAGGAACGGCAGCTTCAGCGCGCCGAACGCGTCCGCCGGGACGGCCGGCGCCTTGGGCGCGACCGGGGTCAGGCGCTCGTACGCGCGGCCCTGGGCCGGGCGCGGGTCCTCCTCGCCCTTGTTCGGCCAGAACGACATCGCCCGCTCCGCCTGGGCCGTGATGGTCAGCGACGGGTTGACGCCGAGGTTCGCCGACACCGCGGAGCCGTCCACGACCGAGATGCCCGGGTGGCCGTACAGCCGGTGGTACGGGTCGATGACGCCGTCCGCCGCCGTGGCGCCGATCGGGCAGCCGCCGAGGAAGTGCGCGGTGAGCGGGGTGCCCATCACTTCACCGATGTTGGAGCCGGCGAAGCCGTTGATCTCCTCCGCGAGCAGGGACGCCGCCAGGGTCGCCTCGGGGATCTGGTTCGGGTTCGGTGCGCCGTGGCCCTGGCGGGCGGTGAGCAGTCCCTTGCCGATGCCCTTCGGCTTGCGGTACGTCGTCAGCGAGTTGTCGAGCGACTGCATGACCAGACCGATGATGGTCCGTTCCGACCAGCGCCGGTTGGACAGGGCGCGGACCGCGAGCCACGGGTGCCTGGCCATGTTGCCGAGCCAGCCGACGACGCGGCCCTTCACCCGGTAGGGCACCTGGAGGACCGTCATGCCGCCCATCGCGTTCGATCCCCTGCCGTAGCGCACGGGCTCGATGTGGGTGTTCTCGTCCGGGTGGATCGAGGACGTGATGGCGACGCCACGGGTGAAGTCGACCCGCTCCGCGCCGTGCCGCTTGCGGTAGCGCCGGTTGTCGGTCTGGGCGCCGACGAGCGCCTCCGAGTTGGTGCGGGTCAGCTCGCCGAGCCGTGCGGACAGACGCGGCAGCAGTCCGCCGTCCTTCATCCGGTGCAGCAGGGTCTGTGTGCCGTACGTCCCGGCGGCGATGACGACGCGGCGGGCCGTGAACGTACGGCCCTTCCCCTTGCGCCTGTTGTCGCTGGGCAGGGTCTTGATCGCGAAACCGCCCCGCGAGTCCTCCGTGACGGCGACCACGGACGTCATCGGGTGCACGGTGGCGCCCGCCTTCTCCGCGAGGTACAGGTAGTTCTCGTTGAGCGTGTTCTTCGCGCCGTGCCGGCAGCCCGTCATGCACTCGCCGCACTCGCTGCACGCCCTGCGGGAGGGACCCGCGCCCCCGAAGTAGGGGTCGGCGACCTCCTGGCCCGGCCTGGCCCGCACGGTCCCGTCGGCGTCGTCGCCGTCCCCGAAGAACACGCCGACGGGCGCCATGTGGAAGCTGTCGCCGACGCCCATCGCCTCCGCGGTCGCCTTCAGATGGACGTCGGAGGGGGTCATCGTCGGGTTGAGCCGCACGCCGAGCATGCGCCGGGCCTGGTCGTAGTAGGGCTTCAGCTCCTCCTGCCAGTCCGTGATGTCCTTCCACTGCGGGTCGTTGAAGAACGGCGCGGGCGGCACGTAGAGCGTGTTCGCGTAGTTGAGGGAGCCGCCGCCCACGCCCGCTCCCGCCAGCACCATCACGTTGCCGAGCAGGTGGATGCGCTGGATGCCGAAGAGGCCGAGGGCCGGTGCCCAGAGATAGTTGCGCAGGTCCCAGGAGTTCTTGGGCAGGGACTCGCGCGTGAAGCGGCGGCCCGCCTCCAGGACGCCGACCCGGTAGCCCTTCTCGGTCAGTCGGAGGGCGGACACGGAGCCGCCGAAGCCGGAGCCGACGACGATCACGTCGTAGTCGTACTGCGTGTCGTCGTCCGCGGCCCGGTTTCGGGCAGGGGATACCTCGGACATGGCTCTCCTCGTGAAGGTACGGGCGTGCGGGTGCGGGTCGCGGGTCCGCCGGACCGGGCGGGTCAGCGCAGTCGGAGGGCCTTCATCGCCTTGAGGCTGACGCTCATGAAAGCCGCGTACTTCTCGTCGTCCATGCCGAACGACGGTGCGAGCGGCAGCAGACGCTGCTGGGACACGGTCTGCGCCTCCGTGTACTTGAGGATGCCCTCGGAGCCGTGGCGGCGGCTGAGCCCGGAGTCCTTCATGCCGCCCATCGGGGACTGGACGCTGCCGTACGCCGGCGCGTAGCCCTCGTTGATGTTGACGGTGCCGGTGCGCAGCTTGGCGGCAACGGCGTGTCCTCGACGGGCGTCCTTGGTCCAGACGCTCGAGTTGAGGCCGTACGGCGTGGCGTTGGCCTGGGCGATGACGGCGTCCTCGTCGGTGAAGCGGTACACGGAGACCACCGGGCCGAAGGTCTCCTCCGTGCACACGGCCATCGGGGCCTCGACGCCGTCGAGGATGGTGGGCTCGTAGAAGAGCGGGCCGATGTCGGGGCGGGCGACACCGCCGGCGAGGAGCCTGGCGCCCTTGGCGACGGCCTCCTCGACATGGCGGGTGACGGTCTCGAGCTGGCGCTCGCCGACGAGGGAGCCCATGTCGGCGCCGTAGGCGAGGGAGTTGCCGAGCCGCATGGCCTTGGTACGGGCGGCGAACCGCTCGAGGAAGTCGTCGGCGACGGACTCGTGCACGTACAGCCGCTCGATGGATATGCACAGCTGGCCGGCGGAGGAGAAGCAGGCGCGCACCGCTCCGGCCGCGGCCTTCTCCACGTCGGCGTCGTGCAGGACCAGCATGGCGTTCTTGCCGCCGAGTTCGAGCGAGACGCCGATGAGGCGGGCCGCGGCGCCCTGTGCCACCTCGCGGCCGGTGCGGGTGGAGCCGGTGAACGACACGTAGTCGGCGTGCTTGACGACCTCGGGGCCGACGACGGGGCCGTCGCCGATGACGACCTGGAAGACCTCGGCCGGCAGTCCCGCCTCGACGAGCAGGTCGCGTGCCCACAGGGCGGTCAGCGCCGTCTCGGTGTCGGGCTTCATCACGACCGCGTTGCCGGTGACGAACGCGGGCAGCGCGTCACCGACGGACAGCTCCAGCGGGTAGTTCCAGGGCGCGATCTGCCCCACGACACCGCGCGGATGGCGCAGTTCGGTGGTCTTCGTAAGGACGGGGACGACACCGGTGTGCCGCTTCGCCTTCAGGTAGGAGGGCGCCTTGCGTCCGTAGTGGCGGGCGGCGACGGCGACGGCCTGCACCTCCTCGTGGGCGTGCAGGCGGGCCTTGCCGGTCTCCAGCTGGATCAGGTCCAGGACCTCCGCCTGGCGCTGGAGGACCAGGTCGTGGAAGCGCAGCAGGACGGCCGCGCGGGCACGGACCGGGGTGGCGGCCCATGCCGGCTGGGCGGCGCGTGCCCGCTCGAAGGCCGCGGCCACGTCCTCGGGGGTGGACTCGGGCAGTTCGGCCAGCTGCTCGCCCGTGAACGGGGCGTGGTTGGCCGTGCGGCCGGAGCCGGCCACCGACTTGGTCAGCCGGGCGACCAGTTCGGGGGTCACCACGTCGGCGGCGGTGCGCGCGCCGGCCGGAGCGGCGGCTGTCGGGTTGGTGCCGAGGGCGGCCGCGGTGGCCTGCGAGTCCGTCATGGGGGCGAGAGTAGGCGCAGAGCAGCGCTTTGGGTACCCGTCGGTAACACCTTTTCACCATGCACACACGACCGCGCCAGCGATCACTGGCACATAACCCCTGATCAGGCCCTATGCATCGGCCCGCAGCCACGTCCGGCAATTTTCCCGGCCGCCACGGGGAGTCCCGCGGCCCGGCTCACGGCGCCGGGGGCCGCCATCCCCGCAGCATGGTGTCGAACTGCTCGCGGGTCGTCACCCAGTCGTGCGCGGGGCCGGACATGTAGAGGGCGTATTCCGTGCCGTCGTCCTCGTAGTACATCTGGTCGATCGCCCGCCGGGGACCGGGATGTTCCTTGCTCTCCGTCCAGGTGAACTCCCAGATCGCGGACTGCGTCCGGTCCCGGAAGGTGTTCGGGTGGAGCTGCACCCGGCGGTACTCGGGCAGGCGCTTCTTGAGGTTCTTCTGCATGTCGAGCATGTGCATGTACGGGTTCTCGTGTTGGGGCGCCGGGTCGATGCTGATGCGGATGCGGTGGCGCCCGTTGTCCGGGGTGTAGTCGATCTGGTTGCCGTCCACCTGACGCCGCCAGCCGTCGGGCACCCAGAGGCTGAAGCCCGCCACGTCCTTGACGCGTCGCCAGCCCTCGGGAAGCCCGGAGGCGTCTCCGGGTGCGGCGCTCTCGGCACCGCCCGTCCCGGCGCCTCCGGCCGCCGCGGCCTCTCCCGTACGGCCGCCCCCACCGTCGTTCGCGTACTGCATCGCGAGGCCCGCGGCGCCGCCCAGCACGGCCGCCAGTACGACGGCGATCACCGCCCTGCGTACGCGCCCGCCGCGACGGGCGGGGGCCTGCGAGGGCCCGGGCGCAGGGACGGTGCGGGACGGGTCCACCGCGGCGCCGGGCTGCGGCAGCCGCTGCGTCGGCACCCGCGTACGCCCCGCCCGCACCGGTCCACGGCCCTCCATGGCGTCCGTCAGCATCCGCTCCGCCTCGGCCGCGGAGGGCCGGTGCGACGGCTCCTTGCGCAGCAGCGCCAGGATCACCGGCGTGAGCCTTCCCGCCCGCACCGGGGCAGGCGGTTCCTCGTCGACCACGGCCTGCATGGTCGACAGCGGCGAGGACCGGCGGAACGGCGACCGTCCCTCCACCGCCGTGTACAGCGTCGCGCCCAGGGACCACAGGTCGGAGGCGGGCCCGGGGTCGTGGCCGCGGACCCGTTCCGGCGCGAGGTAGTCGATCGAACCGACGATCTCGCCCGTCCTGGTGATCGTCGAATCGCCCTCGATGGCCGCGATCCCGAAGTCGGTTATCAGCGCCCGGCCGTCCTTGGCCAGCAGGACGTTGGCCGGCTTGATGTCCCGGTGGAGCACCCCTGCGGCATGCGCGGCGCCCAGCGCCCGCAGGATGTGCAGCCCGATCCGGGCCGCCTCCGTCTCGTCGATCCGCCCCGGCTCCTTGACCGCGTCGGCGAGGGAGGGGCCGTCGACGTACTGCATGACGATCCAGGGCCGTGCGTCGTGCTCGAGCACGTCGTGCACGGTGACGACGCCGGGATGGCTGATGCGCGCGGCCGCGCGGGCCTCCTTCTGGGTGCGGGCGTGCAGGACGGCCCGGTCGGCCTCCGACACGTAGAGCCCCGCGGTCAACTCCTTGACCGCCACCACCCGGTGGAGCACCTCGTCATGGGCGCGCCATACCTTGCCCATACCGCCACGGCCGATGGTCTCGCCCAGCCGGTAACGCCCGGCGAGCAGCAGACCGGTGCCTGTGCTGTGAGTGTGTTCCACGTACCCCGCCCCGTTCCTTGGAATGACAGGTTACGGAGGGGATGTACGACCACGGAACATCGGACGCCTCAAGTGACCGCACTGTGATGCGCGTTCCGTGCGCGCACGCGCACTCAGCGGGCGGATCGGTAACTCGCCGTGGCCTGCTCGAAGATCTCGGTCACTTTGTCACGCTGTGCTTCCGGTCCGATCACCTGGACGACGTGGTACGTGCCGTCGACGGCCAGGGCGAGGTTACGCACGTACACCTCACGGCCGTTGCTGTCCTGCCAGGTGAACTGGCCCTCGGCCATGGCCTGTCGGCCGACGTCTATGCGGCGCAGCCCGGTGGCGCTCGCCCATGAGGAATCGCGGAAGGGCTGGAGCTCCGGCTCCTTGTCCCGCTGATAGACCAGCGGATCGTCGCCGTTGGCCTGGACGGTGTCCCGGCCGGGCACGACGATGAGGGTGAAATCACCGCCCGTGTAGCGGACTTGTCCGGCATCGTTGATCGGCCGACGCTGCCACGTACGGTCGACGGCGATCCTGAAGCCCTCCGGGTCGTCCCGGAGCACATAGCCCTCCGGAAGTTCGCCGGCCGGGGCGGAGGTCTGCGGCTGCTGGGACCCGGGCGTGCCGGTGGGTGCCGGCTCCGGGTCGGTGCCCGCGCCCGTACGGCCGGGGCCCGGGCTCTGCTGCGAGGGCTGTGCGCCCGTCTCCCTGCCCTGCGTCGACCGCTGCCCGTCGTCCGCCTTCGGCATGAACAGCACCGCGTAGGTGATCGCGGCCACCAGTAGGAGCAGGATCAGCAGCAGGAGCGTGCGGCCGAGCGCGCGCGGCTTACGGCCCGGGGCCTCGTAGGACCGGCGGTACGACGTGTCGTAGGAGCTCTCGTACGGCTCCTCGTAGGCGCGCCTGGGCGGCGGGACCTGGGCGACGGGCCGCTCTCTGCGCCCCTCCCTGTCCCTGCCTCCCGCTCCGCCCCGGCTCCTGGTCTTCTTGTGGCGATGGCGGCCGTGCGCGTCCGGGCCGCCACCGCGGCGCCTGCGGACGAGCTCGCCCCGGCGCCGGACGATGGGCAGCCGCGATCCGTCGACCGCGCCGGCCGGCAGCGGAACGACGTCCGTCCCGGCCTCGGGCTCCGGCGCCGAACGGACGAGCGAACGCAGCCAGCCACGCAGCTCCTCGAAGTCGGGCCGCTCCGTGGGGTCCTGACGGAGCAGCGACTCGACGACCGGCCGCAGGGCGCCGCACTCCTCCGCGAAGGCGGGCGGCTCCGCGCACACGAGCTGCACAAGCTCGGCGGCGCTCTCCTCCGGGTAGGGGGCATGCCCCTGGACGGCCCGGTAGAGCAGCGCGCCCAGCGCCCACAGATCGGTCGCCGGGCCCACGGGCGCGGCCAGCTGCCAGTTCTCGTGGACCGGACCCGCCTGCTCGGGCGCCCACCGCTCCGTCACGGCACCGACCACGGTGATCCGTGCCTGCCGTGCCCGCTCCGCGGCCAGCGGTGTCGCGGGACCTCGGTACGGGGCGGAGCCGCCACCGGCGACGACCTCGTCCCAGCGGCCGGGGGCCGTCGTGGCGTCCGTGGCCGCGGGGTGGCGCTGCGCGTCGGCGCGCAGCGCGTCGGCGCGCAGCGCGTCACCGCCGCGGTGCCAACTGCCTCCGGCCGTGCTGTCCGTCCGCGCCGCGGGGAGGGCGGGGCGCTGTCCGCCGGCCGGCCGGCCGCCACCGCCCGGTCCGCTGTCCGCCCGCGCGACGGGCAGCGCGGGACGGGCGGGCTGAACGCCACGGCCGGGTTCGGCGCCCGCCCTGCGTACGCCGTAGGGGTCGTCGCGGTACGGGTCGTGCGGGCGCACGCCCGGCAGCGCGGGGCGCCCGGCGATGCCCCGGGGGCGGCCGCCTCCGGCGGGCAGCGAACCGGTGCCCTCACGGCCGGCGAACGGCGCGTCGTGCCAGGTTCCCGTCAGCCGGACCCGGCCGGGGCCGCCCTGCGACGGCCCCTCGTCGTCCCGGTCCCGGCCGTACGGGCCTTCGCCGTGACGCTCCTCGTGGCGGCCACCGCCGAACCGGTCCCGTTCCCCGCCGTCCCGGTACCGGCCCTCGTCACCTTCCGCGCCGTACGGGCCTTCGTACCGGCCTTCGTCGTAGTGGTCCTCATGACGGTCCGCGCCGTAGCGGTTCTCGTCCCGGCCTTCGTCGTACGGGCCTTCGTACCGGCCGGCGCCGTAGCGGTCCTCCCGACGGTCCGCGCCGTAGCGGTCCCCCTGAGGGCCCTCGTCGTACGGGCCTTCGTACCGGCCTTCGTCGTAGTGGTCTTCCTGACGGTCCTCACGGCCGTGGGTCTCCGCGTCGCGCGGCGCCACGCCGAGCAGGCCGAGCCCCAGGTCCTCGAAGTCCGCGTCGTCGTCCTCGTCCCGGACGGCGCCGAGCCCGAGCAGACCGCGGCGACCCTCGTCGGGGCGGTGGGCCCACCAGTCGGGGTCGAGGCCGTCCTGCTCCGGGCGGTCACGGGCGCCGGTGTCCTCGTCCTGGCGCCGGCTCTCGCCCGACCGCGCCCCGGCGCGGGCACCGGCGCGATAGGCCGCGATCGCCCCGGCGCGGGCGGCGCGCACGTCCGGCACACCGGTGGACGGGCCGCTCTGCTGCGGCAGGACGGGACGGCCGGGCGCGGCCTCGACCTCGTGTCCCCGTGCCGGCGCGTCACCGGCGCCGAATCCCGGCGCGGGCCCCGGCCCGTCCGGCTCTGCCCCGTCGTCGGTGTCCGGGTCCGGATCCGGCTCCGGTACCGGCGCGTACCCGCACAGTGCCTCCTCCGCGGCGCCGGACGCCAGTCCGGTGAGGACCACACGTCCGTCCTCGCAGACGAGCACCGTGCGCACCGTGATGTTCCGGTGCGTCCAGCCGTGGGCGTGCAGGACGCGCAGGGCGGTCAGTACGTCGGAGGCGATCTCCGCGGCCCGGTACGGCGTGAGCGGCTTCTCCGCGAGCAGCGCCGCCAGCGGCCGGGCCGCGACCCGCTCGCTCACTATCCACAGCGAGCCGTCCTCGGCGAAGACGTCGAAGACCTGGTCCAGCCGCGGATGGTCGGGGATCTGCGCGGCCGCCTGTGCCGCCTCGACCGCCCGCCGGACCGCCGGGTCCGTGGGGCGGCGTGTCGTGCCGCCGCTCCTGCCTCCGTGGTTCCGCCGCGGCACCGCCGCGCCGGCGAGGCCGTCCGCGTCGAGCATCTCGGCGTCGACGATCTCCGGCAACGGCACCTGCCGCACCAGGACTTCATGGCCGCTGTAGGTGTCGAACGCGCGGATCTCCGCGAATTCGTACTCGTCGGACGGCGGCAACGGCAGGCGGTAGCGGTCGGCGAGCACCCTTCCCGCATAGTCGTCCACGACGCCTCCCCGAGCGCGCTGTCCCCGGCCGGTACAGAAACAACGCAAGAAGCCGTCAAATCCGGTCGCTCACCGGCCTCTTGTCGCTGCGTACCGTCCGCGGGTTCTCACGATACGTGTCCTGGGTCAGTCCTTGGGGCTGAACGTCGCGAACGCCGTCTTGCGCAGCGTCTCGCACTCCTTGCTGCGCCACTCGCTCGCCTTGCACGTGATCATGATCGAGTAGCCGCGCCTGGCGTCGACCTTGAAGCCCCTGTTCAGGATACGTACCCGCTGGCCGTTCTCGTTGCGCTCGAACTGCCAGTCCGCGACGGTCGGATAGCCGTTGTACTCGACCGTCCCTATCCCGAGGTGCTTGTAGCCGTTGCTCGTCGCGCTCACACCGGCGACCGCGGCGGCCCATGCGGCGGCCGCGTCGTCCTTGGGGCTGTCGTTGAAGTCGACCTGGACACGCGGAACTCCGCCGTCGACGCTGAACTTGCCGCCCGAGTTCTGGCCGGCCACACCGGTGAGCTTGAAGTTCGCGGGCATGGCCATGGTGAAGTGCCAGCGGTCGTTGGAGACCATCACGTACCCGGCCGGCAGCGTGTCGCCGCCCGCGGAGTCGTCGTCCTTGGGGTCGCCCGACGGCGGGCCGTCCGGGCTGCCGGTGCTGCCGCCCTGACCCCCGTCCTCTTCCTTGCCGTCGTCCTTGCCGGGGTCGTCACCGCTGTCGGGACTCGGGTCGGCGCCCGCGCCACCGCTCGCCTTGTCCTCTCCGCCACCGGCGGTGGAGCCGGCCGACGCGGCGGTCTCGTCCTTGCCCTTGGTCCGGTTGCCCGGGTCGTCGTCACTGAAGGCGAAGACCAGCACGGTGGAGAGCACGGCGATCAGCGCCACGGCCGCGATGATCACCAGGGTGCGGCGGGGCACCACGTCGGTGAGCGGTGCGCGCACCGCTGCGGCCCGCCGGGCTGGTCCGCCCGGCGCGGGCTGCTGCTTCGGCTCCGCCTTCACGGCGGCGGCCGCGTTGCGCACGGAACGCAGCGCGCCACGGACCCGGTCGGCGGCAGGGTCCTTCGGCCGGGCCGGGGGGACGGGAGGCACGGACGGCAGCCGGATGGCGCGGGTCGCCTCGGGCGACGGCTCGGGCTCCGGGGGGAGTACCGGCGCCTCCGGTGCGTTCACCACCTGGGTGAGCAGGGCGCGGGCGCCCGCGTCGTCCAGCCGCTGGGCGGGGTCCTTGGCGAGCAGGCCGTAGATGACCTCCTCGAGCGGGCCCGCGTTCTTCGGCGGGTCGAGCGGTTCGGTCATCACGGCCGTCAGCGTCGCGATCGCCGAGCCCTTGTCGTACGGCGGGCAGCCCTCGACACTCGCGTAGAGCAGGCCGCCGAGCGACCAGAGGTCGGCCGCCGGACCGGGCTTGTGGCCGCGGGCGCGCTCGGGCGAGATGTACGACGGGGCGCCGACGAGCATGCCGGTCGAGGTGATCGACGGGTCGCCCTCGACCTGCGCGATACCGAAGTCGGTGAGCACGACACGGCCGTCACGGCCGATGAGCACGTTGGACGGCTTCACGTCACGGTGCAGGATGCCCTCGCGGTGCGCGGAGCGCAGCACGTCGAGGATCGCCAGGCCGACCTCGGCCGCCCGGCGGGGCGTGAGGACGCCGTCCTCCCGTACGACCTCGGCCAGGGACTTGCCCTCGACGAGCTCCATGACGATCCACGGGCGGTCGTCCTCGTCGACGACGTCGTAGACGGTCACGGCGCTGTTGTTGCGGATGCGGGCGATCGCCTTGGCCTCGCGCAGGGTGCGCGTGATGAGCCGGCGCTTCTCGTCGTCGTCGACGCTGCCCGGGAAGCGCAGTTCCTTGACGGCGACGGTACGGCCGAGGGTCTCGTCGACCGCGCGCCAGACCGTGCCCATGCCGCCGCGCCCGAGGACGCCGCCGAGACGGTAACGACCGGCGAGCAGGCGGCCCTCGGAACCGGTGGCGCCGCGTCCCTTGGAAACCGCCGCACCCGCGTCCCCGGCACGGCCGGTCCGGTCCGCCGGGGCGGACGTCGCCGCAGCGGCCTGCGAGCCGGCGCTCCTGTCGCCGTCGGCGGGTGACCCTGCGGACCGGCCGGCGTTCACACCGCCGGCCGGCGCCTTCACGGCCGGGGCGTCCGCCGGCTCCGCGGGCCGCGTTCCGGCCTTCGTGGTTCCGGCCTTCGTGACGGACAGCGGCTTCGCGTCCTCGACGGAGGCAGGCTTCGTGTCCGCGGAGGCGTCCTCCCGGGCATCGCCCTGCGCATCCTTCCGCGCGTCCTCCTGAGCAGCCGTCACGGCCGTGCTCCCGGTGCCGTGACCGGGCTTCCGGGCGTCCGCCACCTCGGCAGAGGCACCGCCCGCTGCGGCGTCGTCCTCATCGGCCTGGACCGCGCCGGAGACACCGGGGTCCGCTGCGACCGGTGTGACGTCGCCGTCCTGGCTCTTGTCCTGAGGGACCGCGTCCTTGACCTCCGGGACCGCGTCGTCGACCTCCGGGGCGGCGTCCGCTTCGGACGTCTTCGGGTCCACCGCGCCGGCGGCGGAGTCCTCGCCCCCGTCGGCGGAACCGGCCCCCGCGCCCACGGCAGAGTCCGCATCCTCGCCGGCGAAGCCGGCCCCCCGCTGGGGCTTCCGCGACTGCTCAGCCTCCGACATGCGTCCCCTCTGCGATCCCTGATCTTCGCCCGCGCCTGCCGCATTCCGCGCGATGCGGTAACCCGCCCTGGCAGAGCGCCCATTGTCCCTCACCCTGGGACCGGTACGTCGTCCGGGTCCACCCAGTGGCGTACCCGGCCCACCCGAATACGCCACCCACCATGCCATCACATGCGGTGAAGCCCACCCCCGCACTGGTCGTGGGCGTGCGGGGATTCGCCAACCGCCCCCGCAGCGGGCCGGTTTCCCCGGACGACGGGCAATCAGGGACGGGCCTCGACGGGCCCTACGGGACCAGGACCGGATCAGAGCGGCACGATCTCCGGCGCGCCCAGCCGCGCCGCGTCCGCCGTCTGGTCGTCGGGCTGCCGCTGCGACTCCCGTTCCGCCTCCACCCTCTTCTCGTAGTGCTCGATCTCCTTCTCGATCTGTGCCGTCTCCCAGCCCAGCACCGGGGCCATCAACTCGGCGCACTCGCGCGCGCTGCGGGTCCCCCGGTCGAAGGTCTCGATCGAGATACGGGTGCGTCGGGTCAGCACGTCGTCGAGATGGCGGGCGCCCTCGTGCGACGCGGCATAGACGATCTCGGCCCGCAGGTAGTCTTCCGCGCCGCCCAGGGGATCGCCGAGCGTCGGGTCCTCCGCGACGAGGGCGAGCAGCTCCTCCGCCAAGGCGCCGTAGCGGTTCAACAGGTGCTCGATGCGCACCACATGAAGACCCGTCCGCTCGGCGATCCTCGCCCGGGCGTTCCACAGGGCGCGGTACCCCTCGGCTCCGAGCAGCGGCGTGTCCTCCGTGACACAGGCTGCCACCCGTTGGGTGAGGCCGTGCACCGCCGCGTCCACGGCGTCCTTGGCCATCACCCGGTACGTCGTGTACTTGCCGCCGGCCACGACCACGAGCCCCGGCACGGGGTGCGCCACCGTGTGCTCGCGCGACAGCTTGCTGGTGGCGTCCGACTCGCCGGCGAGCAGAGGCCGCAGTCCGGCGTAGACCCCCTCCACGTCGTCCCGGGTGAGCGGCACGGCGAGGACCGAATTGACGTGCTCCAGCAGGTAGTCGATGTCGGCGCTGGAGGCGGCGGGGTGCGCCTTGTCGAGGTCCCAGCCGGTGTCCGTGGTGCCGACGATCCAATGCCGTCCCCAGGGGATGACGAACAGCACGGACTTCTCCGTGCGCAGGATCAGCCCGGTCGTGGAGTGGATGCGGTCCTTCGGCACCACGAGGTGGATGCCCTTGGAGGCCCGCACATGGAACTGCCCTCGCTCCCCGATCAGCGCCTGCGTGTCGTCCGTCCACACCCCGGTGGCATTGACGACCTGGCGGGCCCGGATCTCGTACTCACCGCCCCCCTCGACGTCGAGCACCCGGGCTCCGACGACCCGCTCGCCCTCCCGCAGGAAACCGACCACCCGCGCCCGGCTGGCGACTTGGGCGCCGTAGCTCGCGGCGGTGCGCACCAGAGTCGTCACGAAGCGGGCGTCGTCCATCTGGGCGTCGTAGTACTGCAGGGCGCCGACGAGGGCGTCCTTCTTCAGCGCGGGCGCGACCCGCAGGGCGCGCCGACGGGAGAGGTGCCGGTGGACGGGCAGCCCCCGCCCGTGCCCCGAGGACACCGACATCGCGTCGTACAGCGCGACACCGGAGCCCGCGTACAGCCGCTCCCAGCCCTTGTGCTGGAGCGGATAGAGGAACGGCACCGGCTTGACCAGGTGCGGGGCGAGCCGCTCGAGCAGCAGCCCGCGCTCCTTGAGCGCCTCCCTCACCAGGGCGAAGTCGAGCATCTCCAGATAGCGCAGTCCGCCGTGGATCAGCTTGCTCGACCTGCTCGAGGTGCCGGACGCCCAGTCCCGCGCCTCCACCAGCCCGGTCGACAGTCCTCGTGTCGCGGCGTCGAGCGCGGTGCCCGCGCCGACCACGCCGGCGCCCACCACCAGTACGTCCAGTTCACGCTCGGCCATCCCGGCGAGCGCTTCGGCGCGCTCCGCGGGTCCCAGTGTCGCTGTCCTCACTGTTGCCTCCCGTCGCCCCCGTGTATTTCCTGCGGTCGGTCTCACAACGTCGAACCCGCAATGCCGGACTCACAAAGTCGGACTCACACCGTCGATTCTGTCCGTACTCGACGACTTCAGCCACCGCCTGTGGATAACACTCGCTCGACCAGGAGCCGACAATCCGGCAGAACGGTCATATTTACGCCTAGTCTGACATTGCGCCTGCCCGTTCCGCCCACAGGGCTTGCGCTCACTGTCCCCTTCGGCTACGGGAAGGACGGCCACAGCCATGCCCGCAGATCTCGCCGTCATCGGACTCGGACACCTCGGTCTGCCGCTCGCCCAGGCCGCCGTGGCGTCAGGCATCGAAACCATCGGCTACGACCCCGACCCCCTCCAGCTCGCGGAGCCCGCCGCCGGAGTGACGCCCGCCGACATCCGGCGCATGCTCTCCGGCGGCTTCCGCACCGTCACCGACGCGGCCGAACTCGGCCGCGTACGCACCGCCGTCATCTGTGCGCCCACGCCCATGGGCGCGGACGGCACGCTGGACCTGACCACGCTCACCGACGCCGCCAGGGCGCTCGCGTCCCGGCTGCGGCCGCACACCACCGTCCTGCTGGAATCGGCGGTCGAGCCCGGCACCACGGAGGGCTTCCTCCGTCCGCTCCTCGAAGAGGGCTCCGGCCTGCGGGCCGGCCGGGACTTCCACCTGGCCTACTCCCCCAGCCGCACCGACCCCGGCCGCCGCACGCACGGCTACGCCAACACACCGAAGGTGATCGGCGGCCTCACCCCCGCCTGCACGGAGTCCGCGGCCGCCTTCTACGCACGTCTCACCGACAAGGTGGTCCGCGCCCGCGGTCTGCGCGAGGCCGAGACGGTCAAGGTCCTCGAGACGAACTTCCGGCACGTCAACATCGCCCTGGTCAACGAGATGGCCGTGCTCTGCCACGACCTCGGCATCGACCTCTGGGACGTCATCCGCTGCGCGGAGACCAAGCCCTTCGGCTTCCAGGCCTTCCGCCCGGGCCCCGGCGTCGGCGGCCACGGCGTGCCGCTCGACCCCGGCCCCACCCCCTGCCGCCCGCTGCGCATGGTGGGCCTCGCGCAGGAGATCAACTCACGGATGCCGCAGTACGTGGTCCGCCGCTGCGCCACCCTCCTCAACGAACACGGCAAGTCCGCCCGTGGCGCCCGCGTCCTGCTCCTCGGCGTCACCTACAAGCCGGACCTCGCCGACCTGCAGGGATCGCCGGCCACCGAGATCGCCCGCCGCCTGACGGACCTGGGCGCGTCCGTGAGCTACCACGACCCCTACGTCCCCGACTGGCGCATGGACCAGGTCCCCGTCCCCCGCGCCGACTCCCTCTACGAGGCGGCCGCCGCGGCGGACCTGACGGTCCTGGTCCAGCACCACCGCACGTACGACCTCCAGGGGTTGGCGGTCAAGGCCCAACTCCTGCTCGACACAAGGGGGGCGACTCCGGCCGGGGCGGCACACCGGCTCTGACGCCTGTTCAGGCTCCGGTACGGCCGTGCAACGGTCCCATAACCGAGTGCCGTTCCGTCGTACCGGACTGCTAGTCTCCGGGACCGCCGCTCGCACGCTCGTGCGACGCCGTTGATCCCAGGGGGAATCCCACCATGAGCCAGCCCGTCCCGCCGCCGTCCGGCAACCCGTTCGCCGGTGGCGACCAGTTCGCACCCGCGCCGCCGTCGGCCCCGGTCCGCAACAACTTCGGCCTCGGCCTCGTCGCCGGCCTCGTGGCCGCCGTCGTCGGCGCCCTCGCCTACGGCGGCGTGATGCGCGCCCTGGCGAGCGAGGACGGCAGCTACACCGAGATCGGCTACGCGGCCCTCGCCGTCGGCGCGCTCGTCGGCTTCGCGCTCGGCAAGGCCGGCGGCCGGAATCCGATCCTGCCGCTCATCGGGGTCCCGCTGGCGCTGGTCGCCGTCTTCTGCGGCCAGCTCTTCGGCTTCGCCCTGATGATCAGCTGGTGGTCGGAGGCGGCCCCCGACCCGATGACCGTCACCGAGATCCTGACGTCGAACCTCGGCGACCTGATCGAAGGCTGGAAGGAAGAGGCGGAGGCCATGACCTACGTCTTCCTCGGCATCTCGGGTGTGGCGGGCTACGCCGTCACCAAGAAGGTCGCGGCCTGACGCTGCGAGTGGAGCAGGGCCCGGCATCGGACGATGCCGGGCCCTCCTCATGCGCGCGGAAAGCGGGATGCGGTCCACGGACGTGCGGTCCACGGACAAAGGGCCCGACGCACCCGGCGGTGCGTCAGGCCCTTCAGAATGGAGCGGAGTCAGCGGCGGTGCTGCGAGTCCGCCACTGTCACCTCGACACGCTGGAACTCCTTGAGCTCGCTGTAGCCCGTCGTGGCCATCGCCCTGCGCAGCGCACCGAAGAAGTTCATCGAACCGTCCGGGCTGTGCGAGGGACCGGTGAGGACCTCCTCGGTGGTGCCCACGATGCCCAGGTCCACCAGCTTGCCGCGCGGCACGTCCTCGTGGACGGCCTCCATGCCCCAGTGGCGGCCCTTGCCCGGCGCGTCGGTCGCACGGGCCAGCGGGGAGCCGATCATCACGGCGTCGGCACCGCAGGCGATCGCCTTCGGCAGGTCGCCGGACCAGCCGACGCCGCCGTCCGCGATGACGTGGACGTACCGGCCGCCGGACTCGTCCATGTAGTCCCGGCGGGCAGCCGCGACGTCCGCGACGGCGGTCGCCATCGGCACCTGGATGCCCAGCACGTTACGAGTGGTGTGCGCGGCTCCGCCGCCGAAGCCGACGAGGACACCCGCCGCGCCGGTACGCATGAGGTGCAGCGCCGCCGTGTACGTGGCGCAGCCGCCGACGATGACCGGCACGTCGAGCTCGTAGATGAACTGCTTCAGGTTCAGCGGCTCGGCGGCGCCGGAGACGTGCTCGGCGGAGACCGTCGTACCGCGGATGACGAAGATGTCGACGCCCGCGTCCACCACCGCCTTGGAGAACTGCGCGGTGCGCTGCGGGGAGAGCGCGGCGGCGGTCACGACTCCGGCGTCGCGCACCTCCTTGATGCGCTGGCCGATCAGCTCCTCCCTGATGGGGGCGGAGTAGATCTCCTGGAGCCGGCGGGTGGCGTTGGCCTCGTCCATCTCGGCGATCTCGTCGAGCAGCGGCTGCGGGTCGTCGTAGCGGGTCCACAGGCCCTCGAGGTTCAGAACGCCCAGGCCGCCCATCTCGCCGATGCGGATGGCGGTCTGCGGGGAGACCACGGAGTCCATCGGAGCGGCCAGGAAAGGCAGCTCGAAGCGGTAGGCGTCGATCTGCCAGGCGATCGAGACCTCCTTCGGGTCCCGCGTGCGCCGGCTCGGTACGACGGCGATGTCATCGAACGCGTACGCCCGGCGGCCGCGCTTGCCGCGCCCGATCTCGATCTCAGTCACGTGTGTGGCCTTTCCTTCTGCATCTGCGCCTGGGCCCTACCAGTATCCCCGACGCACACATGAAGGGCGGCCCCGGCAACCCCCGGGACCGCCCTCTGTCATGTGCGGGACTACTTCCTGCTGTAGTTCGGCGCCTCGACCGTCATCTGGATGTCGTGCGGGTGGCTCTCCTTGAGTCCCGCCGAGGTGATCCGCACGAACCGGCCCTTGCTCTCCATCTCGTCGACGGAGGCCGCTCCGACGTAGCCCATGGTCTGGCGCAGGCCGCCGACCAGCTGGTGCAGCACGGCCGCGAGCGGACCGCGGTAGGGCACCTGGCCCTCGATGCCCTCGGGGACGAGCTTGTCGTCCGAGGCCACCTCCGCCTGGAAGTAGCGGTCCTTGGAGTACGAACGGCCCTGGCCGCGAGACTGCATCGCGCCGAGCGAGCCCATGCCGCGGTAGGACTTGAACTGCTTGCCGTTGATGAAGAGCAGCTCGCCGGGGGACTCCTCGCAGCCCGCGAGGAGGCTGCCCAGCATCACCGTGTCGGCACCGGCGGCGAGCGCCTTGCCGATGTCTCCGGAGTACTGCAGGCCGCCGTCGCCGATCACCGGGACGCCCGCGGCGCGGCAGGCCAGCGCCGCCTCGTAGATCGCGGTGACCTGCGGGACACCGATGCCGGCGACCACACGGGTGGTGCAGATGGAACCGGGTCCGACGCCGACCTTGACGCCGTCCACACCCGCGTCGATCAGGGCCTGGGCGCCGTCGCGCGTCGCCACGTTGCCGCCGATGACGTCGACACCGACGCTCGACTTGATCTTCGCCATCCAGTTGAGGGCGTTGCTGTTGTGGCCGTGCGAGGTGTCGACGATCAGGAAGTCGACGCCCGCGCCGGCCAGCGCCTGGGCCCGCTCCAGCGCCTCGGGGCTCGCACCGACGGCCGCGCCGACGAGCAGACGGCCCTCGGCGTCCTTCGCCGCGTTCGGGTACTGCTCGGCCTTGACGAAGTCCTTGACCGTGATGAGGCCCTTGAGGATGCCGGAGTCGTCGACCAGCGGCAGCTTCTCGATCTTGTGGCGGCGCAGGAGCTCCATGGCGTCGACGCCCGAGATGCCGACCTTGCCCGTGACCAGCGGCATCGGGGTCATGACCTCGCGCACCTGGCGCGTGCGGACCGTCTCGAAGGCCATGTCACGGTTGGTGACGATGCCGAGCAGCTTGCCCGCGGCGTCGGTCACCGGCACACCGCTGATGCGGAACTTGGCGCACAGGGCGTCGGCCTCGGCGAGCGTGGCGTCCGGGTGCACCGTGATCGGGTCGGTCACCATGCCGGACTCGGAACGCTTGACCAGGTCGACCTGGTTCACCTGGTCCTCGATGGACAGGTTGCGGTGCAGCACGCCCACGCCGCCCTGGCGCGCCATCGCGATCGCCATGCGGGACTCGGTGACCTTGTCCATCGCCGCCGAGAGCAGCGGGATGTTCACCCGGACGTTCCTGGAGACACGGGACGAGGTGTCGACTGCGTTAGGAAGCACTTCCGACGCACCAGGCAGCAGAAGCACATCGTCGTAGGTCAGCCCGAGTGTCGCGAATTTCTCGGGCACTCCGTCGACGTTGGTCATGACACCTTCCCCAAATGGCCTTGATCGGTGCGGATGTCCATGCTAACGGCCCGAGCACCCGTCTCATTCCACGATCAAGATCGACGAGCAGCTTTGTACGTTCACACCACAGTCATACACACACATACGCAGACGACCGACGGACGGTTCACTGCTCCGCCAGCGCGCGCAGTCTGCTGAGCGCACGGTGCTGGGCGACCCGGACCGCGCCCGGGGACATCCCGAGCATCTGCCCGGTCTCCTCCGCGGTCAGCCCCACGGCGACCCGCAGCACCAGCAGCTCCCGCTGGTTCTCCGGAAGATTGGCGAGCAGCCTCTTGGCCCACTCGGCGTCGTCGCTGAGCAGCGCCCGCTCCTCGGGGCCGAGCGAGTCGTCGGGCCGCTCCGGCATCTCGTCGGACGGCACGGCCGTCGAACCCGGGTGGCGCATCGCGGCCCGCTGCAGGTCGGCGACCTTGTGGGAGGCGATGGCGAAGACGAAGGCCTCGAAGGGCCGCCCGGTGTCCTTGTAGCGCGGCAGCGCCATCAGCACCGCGACGCACACTTCCTGCGCCAGGTCCTCCACGAAGTGACGAGCGTCACCGGGCAGCCGGCTGAGGCGCGAGCGGCAGAAACGCAGAGCGAGGGGGTGGACGTGCGCCAGCAGGTCGTGCGTCGCCTGCTCGTCGCCGTCGACGGCACGGTGCACGAGCGCACCGATGGCTCCTCGGCCGGTCGCCGCCTCGTCGTCACGCATCGGTCCATGGTGCCCTGGCCCGCGGCCGTCCGCGGCACTGCGTCCTGTGTTGTGCACCGAAGCGTTATGAGCAGGTGCGCCGGAACTCATCTCCTGCGCCCTCCCCTCCCGCTCGACCGACTCGTCCCCGAGGAACTCCACACCTCAAGGATGCGGCATCGCGCGGGAAACGGATGCCCTCGGGCATCCGTAACCCCCGCACCGTCCCGTTCGTACGGTCCTCAGCGGACCAGGCCCCAGCGGAATCCGAGGGCCACCGCATGCGCCCGGTCGGAGGCGCCGAGCTTCTTGAACAGCCGCCTGGCGTGCGTCTTCACCGTGTCCTCCGAGAGGAAGAGCTCACGCCCGATCTCCGCGTTGGACCGGCCGTGGCTCATGCCCTCGAGGACCTGGATCTCACGCGCGGTGAGCGTGGGAGCGGCCCCCATCTCGGCCGAACGGAGCCGGCGCGGGGCGAGCCGCCACGTGGGGTCGGCGAGCGCCTGGGTGACGGTCGCGCGCAGTTCGGCACGCGAGGCGTCCTTGTGGAGATAGCCGCGGGCGCCGGCGGCGACCGCGAGCGCGACGCCGTCGAGGTCCTCTGCCACGGTCAGCATGATGATCCGGGCGCCGGGGTCCGCGGAGAGCAGCCGGCGCACGGTCTCCACGCCGCCCAGACCGGGCATGCGTACGTCCATCAGAATCAGGTCCGAACGATCGGCACCCCAGCGGCGGAGGACTTCCTCGCCGTTGGCCGCGGTCGTCACGCGCTCGACGCCGGGCACGGTCGCGACCGCGCGGCGAAGCGCCTCTCGGGCAAGCGGGGAGTCGTCGCAGACGAGGACGGATGTCATGGCCGCCCTCCGCAGCTGATGCGCGTCACCTTGAGCCTCCAGGCTGGATACGTTTCTTCACCTGTGCGGTTGAACGCACTCGGACATGTGCCCGAGAGCTTCTTCTTTCAACCGCCTCCGCCCTCTCAACGACGGTCACTCGAAAGAGTTACGGGTCGTACGCAGCACTTCGGCACGCTCTGTGAGCGGGCCGCCCCGCACGCGTGAGCACCGGTTCCGCAGGCCGCGACGGGGTCGGCGGTGCAGCACGGGGAAAGGCGGAGGTTTCACGGGTCGCCGGCGGAGCACTCGTGCTCATCGGATGAGGGCCCTGCCCCATTCAGCGGCTTTTCTTCCCTTTTTCCGGTGTCTATGGCTAGATTCGCAATGAGTCATATTTACATCTACTTACACAGCAGATGTACGGTCGTTGGCACGGTGCTGGTGCCGGATCCGGCGCACGTCCGGTCGGCGTCCCGCCCGTTTCCGACCTGGTCCTGTATCCACCCAGCACGGTTTCAAGGGGACATGCGCCATGGCAGATTTCTCTCGCCTTCCCGGACCCAACGCCGATCTGTGGGACTGGCAGCTCCTCGCGGCATGCCGTGGGGTCGACAGCTCGCTCTTCTTCCATCCGGAAGGTGAGCGCGGCGCGGCGCGAAGCGCGCGCGAGAACTCGGCGAAGGAGGTCTGCATGCGGTGCCCCGTACGGGCCGAGTGCGCGGCGCACGCACTGGCCGTGCGCGAGCCCTACGGCGTCTGGGGCGGACTGACCGAGGACGAGCGCGAGGAGCTCATGGGACGGGCACGCCACCGGCTGATCCCCGCCACGAGCGCCGGGGGTGCGGTGCACGGCTGACGACAGCGCCGCGCACACGAATCGAAGAAACGTTCCTGCAATGCGCCTGCTCCCCTACCGGCAACCCGGCCCCGTGCACAGGCAGTTGTTCCGGCGTCCCGGCCCCCGATCTTCCGACGGGGGCCGACGGCCGTCCCGCAGGACGCATACCGAAAAAGGCAGCGATCGCCGCCGACGCCGTGGAGCCGCGAACGCCGCCGACCGTCAGCGGGACGCCGCGAGGGTGAGCTGGGACAACGTCGCCGAGACGGCCGGAACATGGGCCAGGTCGGGCAGCGTCAGGGCGACGATCTCGCGGTGGACGGACGGCTCCACCGTCACCAGTCTGGCCCCCTTGGGCCGTACCGACTCCAGCGCCAGTTCGGGCAGTACGGCCACGCCGAGTCCCGCGCCCACCAGCCCGATCACCGCCGGGTAGTCGTCCGTGGCGAAGTCGATGCGCGGGGTGAAGCCCGCGCTCTCGCACACCTCCACCAGTTGCCGCCGGCAGCGCGGGCAGCCGGCGATCCACGACTCCTCCGCGAGGTCGGCGATGGCCACCTTGCCCGCTTCGGCGAGGTGGTGGCCTTCGGGCACCAGCCCCACGAGCCGGTCGACGAGCAGCGGCCGGACGACGAGGTCGTCCCACTCCGACTCGGCCCCGGCCGTGCCGTAGCGGAAGGCGAGCGCCACGTCGCAGTCGCCGTCGCGGAGCATCTCCACCGAGCGCGGCGGCTCGGCGTCCACGAGCGAGACCCGGGTGCCGGGGTGGGCCGCGCGCAGGGCGGCGAGGGCCGTGGGCACGAGCGTGGAGCTACCGCTGGGGAACGAGACGAGACGGACCCGGCCGGCCCGGAGCCCGGCGATCGCCGCCACTTCCTCCTCCGCCGCGGTGAGCCCGGCGAGGATGCCGGCGGCGTGGCGCACGAGCGCCTCGCCGGCCTGGGTCAGGCGCATCTCGCGGCCGGTACGGATCAGCAGCGGGGTCCCGGCGGAGCTTTCGAGCGCCTTCATCTGCTGGCTGACCGCGGGCTGGGTGCACCCCAGCTCACGGGCGGCCGCGGAGAACGAGCCGGTGGTGGCGACGGCACGCAGGACGCGGAGGTGGCGGGCTTCGATCACACACCAAGCATAAGGGATGCTTGGGGGAAGCGGTGATTAACCGCTGGTTGCTTTGAGTCGGTGTCGGTTAGCGTGCGAGGCATGAAGCTTCTGACCGTGAACGTGGGCCGCCCCAAGGCGGCCGATTACACCGATGCGCCCGGCGGCATGACCGGAATCGACAAGCGCCCGGCGGAGGGGCCCGTCCGGGTGACGGACCCGGGCCCCAAGGGCCAGGGCGGCAGCGGCTTGTCGGGGGACGCGGTCTGCGATCTGCGCCACCACGGCGGGAGCGACCAGGCCGTGTACGCCTTCGCCCGCGAGGATCTCGACGCGTGGGAACGCGAGTTGGGGCGCCCGCTTCCCAACGGCACGTTCGGCGAGAACCTCACCACCATCGGCGTCGATGTCACCGGGGCCAAGATCGGCGAACGGTGGCGCATCGGTGATTCGGTGGTGCTCGAGGTCACCTCCGGCCGCGTCCCGTGCCGCACCTTCGCGGGCCGGCTCGGCGAGAAGGGCTGGGTCAGGCGTTTCACGCAGAGCGGCGTCTCCGGCGCGTATCTGCGGGTCCTCGAGCCGGGCGAGGTCCGCGCCGGCGACCCGGTGGAGGTGGTGCACCGGCCGGAGCACGAGGTGACCGTGGAGATGGCGTTCCGGGCGGAGACGACCGAGCGCGCGCTGCTGCCCCTGGTCCTCGAGGCAGGTGACGCCCTGCACGGTGAACTGCTCAGGAACGCCCGCGCGTACGTCGCGAAATACGGTACGCCGGCCGGCCCCGGCCTCGTCTCCGACACCGGCCCCGCATAGCCGAGGGGCATGACGGGCCGCGCGGGACGGCGCAGGGCGGCGGAACGGGCCGGGACGTCGGGGCAGTTCGCGGCCGGGGACGGGCGGTGGCCGGGGAAGGCGCCCGCGCCGCACCCGCATGCGGGGCGTTAACGTGCCGCCTATGACGACTGCACTGATCACGGGAGCGACCGCGGGCATCGGCGCCGCCTTCGCCCGGCGGCTCGCGGCCGATGGCCACAACCTGGTGCTCGTGGCCCGGGACACCGAACGGCTGCAGGAACAGGCCACCGAACTGCACGACCGGCACGGCATCGAGGCGGAGGTACTGACCGCCGACCTGTCGCGGGAGGACGGGATCGGCGCGGTCGAGAAGCGCCTGGCGGACCGCAAGCACCCCGTCGATCTGCTGGTCAACAACGCGGGCTTCGGGAACAAGGGCCGGTTCCTCGAGGTCTCCATGGCCGACGAGCTGACCATGCTCAAGGTGCACTGCGAGGCGGTGCTGCGGCTGACCGCGGCCGCGGCGGGGCCGATGCGGGAACGAGGCCGGGGCGGCGTGGTGAACGTGGCGTCGGTCGCCGCCTTCGTGCCGCGTGGCACCTACGGCGCGTCCAAGGCGTGGGTCGTGCAGTTCACGCAGGGCGCCGCCAGGGACCTGGCCGGATCCGGGGTGCGGCTGATGGCGCTGTGCCCCGGATTCGTACGGACCGAGTTCCACCAGCGGGCCGGCATGGGCACGGACAACATCCCCGGCTGGATGTGGCTGGACGCCGACAAGCTGGTGGCGTCGGCGCTCTCGGACCTGGCCAAGGGGAAGTCACTCTCCATCCCCGACCCCCGCTACAAGGCGCTGATGGGCGTGGTGAAGCTGGCGCCGCGCGGGCTGCTGGGCGGGCTCACGTCGAAGACGGGCCGGAAGTACGGGCCGCAGTAGCCGCCCATCGCACGGCATGTGATCTGCGTCACTAAAATGGACGTGTCCCATCGGGGGCCTCAGCGGCTCGGGAGACGCCATGAAGTTCGTGCAGATCATCGACTACAAGACCGCCAGGTTCGACGACGTGAACGCGGTCATGGACAAGTGGGTCGAGCAGACCCAGGGCAAGCGGACCACCGGCCACGCCGTCACGGGGAAGGACCGCAGCGACAGCAACCACTACGTCGACATCGTCGAGTTCCCCTCGTACGAGGAGGCGATGAAGAACTCGCACCTCCCGGAGACGGACAAGATGTTCCAGGAGATGGTGGCACTCTGCGACGGCATGCCCTCGTTCACCGACCTCGACGTGGTCCGGGAGGAACAGCTCAACGCGGCAACGGCCCGCCGCTTCTTCCACGAGATCGCGGCCGGCGGCAATCTGGACGCCATCGGCGAGGTCTTCGCCGACGACTACATCGACCACGACATCGCCAGCGAGGAGGACACCGAGGTCGGCCTGGAGGTCATACGCCGGGACCTCACCATGTGGCGCGGCGCCTTCGACGTCACCTTCGAGCTCGACCGGCAGATCACCCAAGGGGACGACGTCGTGACGCTGTGGACCTTCAGCGGCAGGCACAAGGCGGAGTTCCAGGGCATCCCGGCGACCGGAGAACAGTGCACCATCACCGGCACGACGATCTTCCGGTTCGAGGACGGGAAGATCAAGGAAGGCTGGTGGCACATGGACCTGATGCGGCTGATGCGCCAGCTCGGCGCCCTGTAGGCGGCTGCGACGTGGCAGCGGCAGACGGGGAAGGCCCCCGCCCCGCGCGCTGCGGGGACGGGGGCCTTCTCGGCGCTTGTCGCGTCAGTGGCTGTGGCCGTGACCGTGGCCGTGACCCGCGTCGCCCTCGTCCTCGGCCGGCTTCTCGACGACCAGGGTCTCGGTCGTGAGCAGCAGGGAGGCGATGGACGCCGCGTTCTCCAGAGCGGAGCGCGTGACCTTGACCGGGTCGATGACGCCGGCCTTGACCAGGTCGCCGT
Organism: Streptomyces kurssanovii; assembly: GCF_040677245.1. NCBI lineage: Bacteria > Bacillati > Actinomycetota > Actinomycetes > Kitasatosporales > Streptomycetaceae > Streptomyces > Streptomyces kurssanovii. The sequence continues at coordinate 231,581 of NZ_JBFAQK010000001.1, read as the reverse complement.
ACTCGCCGGTGGCGGCGTTGAAGCCCTGACCCGCCTCGAGCTCGGCCACCTTGGCGGTGATGACGTAGCCCTCGAGGCCGGCGTTCTCGGCGATCCAGCGCAGCGGCTCGACGGCGGCGCGGCGGACGACGGCGACACCGGTGGCCTCGTCGCCCTCCTTGCCCAGGTTGCCCTCGAGCACCTTCACGGCGTGGACGAGCGCGGAGCCACCACCGGAGACGATGCCCTCCTCGACCGCGGCGCGGGTCGCGGAGATGGCGTCCTCGAGACGGTGCTTCTTCTCCTTCAGCTCCACCTCGGTGGCGGCGCCGACCTTGATCACGCACACGCCGCCGGCCAGCTTCGCGAGGCGCTCCTGGAGCTTCTCGCGGTCCCAGTCGGAGTCGGTGGACTCGATCTCGGCCTTGATCTGGTTGACGCGGCCCGCGACGTCCTCGGACTTGCCGCCACCGTCGACGATGGTGGTGTCGTCCTTGGTGATGGTCACGCGGCGGGCGGTGCCCAGCACGTCCAGACCGGCCTGGTCGAGCTTGAGGCCGACCTCTTCGGCGATGACGGTGGCACCGGTGAGGGTGGCCATGTCGCCGAGCATCGCCTTGCGGCGGTCGCCGAAGCCGGGGGCCTTGACGGCCACCGCGTTGAAGGTGCCGCGGATCTTGTTCACGACGAGGGTGGAGAGCGCCTCGCCCTCGACATCCTCGGCGATGATCAGCAGCGGCTTGGAGCCACCGGCCTGGATGACCTTCTCCAGCAGCGGCAGCATGTCCTGGATGGAGGTGATCTTGCCCTGGTGGATCAGGATGTACGGGTCGTCGAGGACGGCCTCCATACGCTCCTGGTCGGTCACCATGTACGGGGACAGGTAGCCCTTGTCGAAGGCCATGCCCTCGGTGAAGTCGAGCTCCAGACCGAAGGTGTTGGACTCCTCGACGGTGATGACACCGTCCTTGCCGACCTTGTCCATCGCCTCGGCGATGAGCTCGCCGACCTGCTGGTCCTGCGCGGAGAGCGCGGCCACGGCGGCGATGTCGGCCTTGTCCTCGATCGGGCGGGCGGTCGCGAGGAGCTCCTCGGACACGGCCTTGACCGCGGCGTCGATGCCCTTCTTCAGGGCGGCCGGGGAGGCACCGGCGGCGACGTTGCGCAGACCCTCGCGGACCAGCGCCTGGGCCAGCACGGTGGCGGTGGTCGTACCGTCACCCGCGATGTCGTTGGTCTTGGTCGCCACCTCCTTCACCAGCTGGGCGCCCAGGTTCTCGTACGGGTCCTCGATCTCGACCTCGCGGGCGATGGTGACGCCGTCGTTGGTGATGGTGGGAGCGCCGAACTTCTTGTCGATGACGACGTTGCGGCCGCGGGGGCCGATCGTCACCTTGACCGTGTCGGCAAGCTTGTTGACGCCGCGCTCGAGGGCGCGACGGGCGTCCTCGTCGAACTTCAGGATCTTCGCCATGGGAGCGGTTCAGCCCTCTCGGATTTCGTGTTCAAAGAACTGCGCCCCTCGCCGCCCGGCATCAGCGGGGTGGCCAGGGGCGCAGCTCAGAGGCAGAACTGGCGCGGAATCCCAGGGGTCGATGACCCCTGAGCGCGCCCCTGCTTTTCTACTTCTCGACGATCGCGAGCACGTCGCGGGCCGAGAGGACGAGGTACTCCTCGCCGCTGTACTTCACTTCGGTGCCGCCGTACTTGCTGTACAGCACGATGTCGCCGGTCTTCACGTCGAGCGGCAGGCGCTCGCCGTTCTCGAAGCGGCCCGGGCCCACGGCCAGGACGACGCCCTCCTGGGGCTTCTCCTTGGCGGTGTCCGGAATAACCAGGCCAGAGGCCGTGGTCTGCTCGGCGTCGAGCGGCTGGACCACAATGCGGTCCTCGAGCGGCTTGATGGCAACCTTGGAGCTGGCGGTCGTCACGATCCGACCTCCCCCTTCGGAGATCACGGGGTTAACTGATCTGAGGTGGCGACCAGGTCGATCCGTCGTCGCGGGTGCCGGACCTGCCCGTCGCTGTGTTGGCACTCTCACTTGGTGAGTGCCAGGGCCGAGACTATGACTGCGATTAGCACTCGGTCAAGCGGAGTGCCAATGCGAGACCGCGTGGCGTTCCGATTCGGACTCCGGGCCGGCCGCTGCCCCGCGTCCCGGCCACGGCCCCCGGCCGCTCGACGGCCTCGGGCTCAGACGTAGTCCTCGAGCCTGGCCACGGCGTAGCCCTTCTCCGTGATCGTCCGCATCACCCGCCGGATCATGTCCGGCATGCTGCCCGCCCAGTCCTCCTCGCCACGGAAGTGCGTGAGGATGATGTCGCCCGGGTGCAGGTCCCGGTCCCACTCGCGCCACTCCATGTGGTCGGGGAACGCTTCCGAGGCCCACAGCGGCACGGCCTCGATCCCGCACTTCTTGGCGACGCGCAGGGTGTCCTTGTTGTAGTTCCCGTACGGCGGGCGCATCAGCCGCGGCCGGCTCCCGTACCGCTTCTCCAGCTTGTCCTGCTGGCCGCAGATCTCACGCTTCTGCTCGGCGTACGAAAGCCCGGGCAGATAAGGGTGGTTGAGCGTGTGGTTGTGCAGGGCCACTCCGCCGTCCCGCATCTTCTCGAAGTAGCCGTAGTCGTCGTTGATGACGTAGTCGCTCAGGAACGCGCTGTACGGGATCCGCAGGTCGGACATCATCCGCAGCAGTTCGGGGTCCTTCTCCGCGCCGTCGTCGATCGTCAGGAAGACGATCTTCTCCTTCGTCGGGACGGTGGTGAACACGGGCGGCAGCCCCTCCCCGCCCTTCACCTCGAACCCCTTGCGGGTGGTGATCCGCGGCTTGACGGCGGGCGGCGGCGGCGCCGCCAGCGGCGTCCGCTCGAGCCCCCACTTCTTCGCGGCGGCGGCGCGGGCCTTCTGGCTGATCGCGGCCTTCTCCCGGTGCGCCGACCCGCCACCGGCGGCCTCGCGGGCCTTCCGGGCGTCCGGCTTCTGCGCCTGCGGGCCCCGTCGCGCTTCCTTCTCGGCGGCGGGCCGGGCCGAGCGGGGGGCCTCGGGCGGCCCCTCGGCCGCACAGCCGGAGCCGAGCGCGGCGACGACGAGCGAGACAAGGGCCGCACGGACCCGATACGCTCTCAGTTTTCCCTTTTGTCGTACTAGCTGCATGGCGACGCATCCTGTCAGCGCGCCACCCGCTCACCCGTCCGACACCGCCGTCATGAGCGCACCATCCCCCACCTGGCCCACAATGGCCCGGTGAACGACCTCGATCCGCTCGCCGCCTTCACCGCACTGCGCACCGAGGAGGGCGAAGCGCTGCTGGCCTCGCTGGCCTCCTACGACCCCGCCCGTGAACTGGCCGTCGCGACCCGCCTGCGACGCGAGCACCCGGCAGCCCTGGTCTCGGCTGCGCTGGGGCAGGCCCGGCTGCGGCAGCGGGCGGCGGCGAAGTTCGGCGAGGAGGACGCCCGCCGGATGTTCTTCACCCCGAACGGCGTCGAGCAGTCCACCCGCCGCTCCGTCGCGGACCACCGGGCCGCGCGGTTCGCCGCGCTCGGGGTGCGCAGCGTCGCGGACCTGTGCAGCGGCATCGGCGGCGACGCGATCGCCCTGGCCCGGGCGGGCATCTCGGTCCTGGCCGTCGACCGCGACCCGCTCACGGCGGAAGTCGCACGTGCGAACGCCGAAGCGCTGGGCCTGTCCGCCCTGGTCGAGGTCCGCCGCGCGGACGTCACGGACATCGACACCACTCCGTACGACGCGGTCTTCGCCGACCCGGCCCGCCGCGGCGGACGTGGCCGCATCTTCGATCCGGAGGCGTACTCCCCGCCCCTGTCCTGGGCGATCGGCGCGGCCCGCGGCCGCCCCCACGCAGCCCTGAAGGTCGCCCCGGGCATCCCCCACGAGGCGGTGCCCGAGGACGCGGAGGCCGAGTGGATCTCGGACGGCGGTGACGTCAAGGAAGCGGTGCTCTGGTTCGGCACGGCACCGTCCACGGTCCGCGCCACCCTCCTCCCGGGCCCGCACACCCTGACCGGCCGCGGACTGCCGAACCCGCCGGTGCGCCCGGTCGGCCGCTACCTCTACGAACCCGACGGGGCCGCGATCCGCGCCCACCTGGTCGCGGAGGTCGCTCAGGACGTGTCGGGCGGCCTTCTCGACGAGACGATCGCGTACATCACCTCGGACGAACTGCGCCCGACCCCGTATGCGACGGCTTACGAGATCACCGACGAACTCCCCTTCAACCTCAAGAAGTTGAAGGCGCTGCTCCGGGAGCGCGGGGTCGGCAACCTCACCGTGAAGAAGCGCGGCTCAGCGGTCGAACCGGAAGAGATCCGCCGCAAGGTGAAGCCGCAGGGGCCGAACGCGGCAACGGTCTTCCTGACCCGGGTGGCGGGAGCGCCGACGATGCTGATCGGCCGGCCGGTGTAGCGGACATCGCATTCCCTCTGCCTTTGCAAAGGAGAGGGCAAACCGACATCGTCGGGTCAGCGGTGCGCGCCGCCCCGCTCCGTGGTGGGACGTGCCGGGCGTGACAGCAGCCGGAGCGCCCAGCGGTAGTGGCTCACCGCCTTCACGATGCCGATCAGGCCGGTGATCCACAGGATCAGGCCCAGGCCCATCAACAGGACGACACCGGCCAGGGCGTCCTCGCCCGGGCGGGCGCCGGCCGGGACCGTGAAGGAGAGCCACAGGCCGTACGCGCACAGCAGGAACGAGGGCAGGAACCAGAGGAGGCTCAGGCCCGGTGCGCCGTGGCGGGCGTCGCCCGCGGGGTCGCGGGCCAGCGCGCTCCAGCGGCGCAGCCGCCCGCGTACCTCGGCGTCGTGGGCGATGCCGAAGCCGATGACCAGCCCGGTCGGGATCATGAATCCGAGACCGATGGCACCGGCGACCACGCCGAAGAGGGGGCTGAAGACGTCCACCGCTTCGGAGAACATCTGGAGCGCCGCTCCGAACATCGCCCACCCGATGGCGAATCCGGCCGCCGTCAGCCACAGCAACAGCAGCCGCACCGGACCGATGCTCAGGCGCAGAAGCTCACCCATCGCCCTGGTCCGGTCCGCCAACAGGGCCTCCCGGTCGGGCCATGCCTGTATTTCGGCAGGCGGCGGCGGAGGCGGGAGGGCACGTGGGGACATGCGACGAGGTTACCGGCCGGTCTCCGGCGCGGTGCGTGCCGCCCGTTCCAGCAGCAGGACCCGTTCACGGGCGTTGCGGGCCAGTGAGGCCGCCCGTTCGAACTCCGTCCTTGCCTCTTCCGCGCGCCCGAGCCTGGCCAGCAGGTCCCCTCGGACGCTCGGCAGCAAGTGGTAGTCCTTCAGGGCCGGTTCGTCGGCGAGTGCGTCGACCAGCTCGAGTCCGGCGGCCGGCCCTTCCGCCATCGAGACGGCGACGGCGCGGTTCAGTTCCACGACCGGGGACGGGGCCACGGCCGCCAACTGCCCGTAGAGCGTGGCGATCATCGCCCAGTCCGTGTCCTCGTAGCGCACGGCCTGCGCGTGGCAGGCGGCGATCGCGGCCTGCAGGGTGTACGGGCCGTACGGGCCGCCGCCCGCCCGGTGGAGCGCCTCGACGCCCCGGCGGATGAGCAGCCGGTTCCACTTGGTGCGGGTCTGGTCGGCGAGCAGTACGGGTTCCCCGCCCGGGCCGGTGCGCGCCGGGATCCGGGAGGCCTGGATCTCCAGCAGGGCGTTCAGGCCGTGCACCTCCGGTTCGCCGGGCATCAGCCCGGCCAGCACCCGGGACAGCCGCAGCGCGTCCTCGCACAGCGCCGGACGGACCAGGTCGTCGCCCGCGGTCGCGGAGTAACCCTCGTTGAAAATCAGGTAGATGACGTCGAGCACCGATCCGAGCCGGGCGGCGCGGTCCGCGCCGTACGGAACCTCGAAGGGGACGCCCGCCTTGGCCAGCGACCTCTTCGCGCGGACGATGCGCTGGGCGACGGTCGGCTCGGCGGTCAGGAAGGCGCGGGCGATCTCCTCCGTCGTCAGGCCGCCCAGGAGCTTGAGCGTGAGCGCGATGCGGGCCTGGGTGGACAGCACCGGATGGCAGGCGGTGAAGATGAGCCGCAGCAGGTCGTCGTCGATGTCGTCGGGATCCGCCGGCTCGGCCGGCGGCGCGACGTCCTCGACGGCCCGCCCCACCTCGGCCAGCTTGCGGGCGTACGTCTCCTTGCGGCGTACGAGATCGATCGCGCGATGCTTGGCGGTGGCCATGAGCCAGGCTCCCGGTCTGTCCGGGACGCCCGACTCCGGCCACTGCTCCAGCGCGGCGACCAGAGCGTCCTGCGCGAGCTCCTCCGCGATGCCCACGTCCCGCACGATGCGGGCGACACCGGCGATGATCCGCGCCGACTCGATCCTGTAGACCGCTTCCACTGCACTTGCTGCCGTCACGGCCACCCATCAGAGCAGCGCGGGGAACGGCGGGCAAGCAGGGCCCGCGGTCAGCCTTCCTGGATCTCGCGGACCTCGCAGGTGATGTTCCACTCCGCGGGGTGGATCTCCAGGAAACGCTTCGCCCACTCGACGGCCTCCGCCTTGTCCTTGCACTGGACGATCGCGTAGCCGCCGACGACCTCCTTGGTCTCGGTGAAGGGCCCGTCGGTGTAGGAGATCCTTCCGCCGGACCAGTTCACGCGGGTGCCGTCGGAGGTGGGCATGAGCCCGGCGGTGTCGAGCATGACGCCCGCCTTGGTCATCTCCTCCAGCAGGGCGCCCATCTGCTTGTCGAAGCCCTCGGGGAACTCGCCCTCGGGGATCTGGTTCTCCTCGATGCGGATCATCGACAGAAAGCGCGGCATGGTGAACTCCTCGGTTCGTGAGTACGGGGCCGTTCCCCGCCTCTCACCCATGCGTCGAACGGGCAGGACGCCGATCGACACACTCGCCGAAGTTTTTCCGAGAAATCTCAGCCGAGCGATTCGAAACGCCAGCGGTGCACCGGGCGGGTGATCAGGTCGGCGGCCGGCTCGGGGAGTTCCGGCAGGTCGGCGTCCGTCCCGGGCGCCTCCCACCAGGTGATGACCAGCACCCGGTCCCCGCTCGCCCGCAGCGTCTCCCGGCGGAGCGGTTCGCGCCCGAGCTGCTGAGCGCGGGCCCACTCCAGCAGCTCCGCGCCCCGGCCCTCGACGGCGCGGGCCTCCCACATCGTCGCCACGACGGTCATGAGTACAGGTTGTCCTTGCTGACCTCGTGCACGTGGTCGTGGTCGTGCCGGTGCCTGCCCGGCACATGCGTCTCCGTCACGGGCAGTGACGAGTCGGCGGACAGGTCCAGGTCGGAGGCGGGCCGGTTGCGGGCCACCATCTCCGCGCCCAGGGCGGCGACCATCGCGCCGTTGTCCGTGCACAGCTTCGGCCGCGGGACCCGCAACCGGATGCCGGCCCGCTCGCAGCGCTCCTCCGCGAGGGCCCGCAGCCGCGAGTTGGCGGCGACGCCACCGCCGATCATCAGGTGGTCCACGCCCTGGTCCTTGCAGGCGCGCACGGCCTTCCGTGTCAGCACGTCGACGACCGCCTCCTGGAAGGAGGCCGCCACGTCCCGCACCGGCACCTCCTCGCCGGAGGCTCGCTTCGCCTCGATCCAGCGGGCCACGGCCGTCTTCAGGCCGGAGAAGGAGAAGTCGTACGCCGGGTCCTTGGCGCCGCTCAGGCCGCGCGGGAAGGCGATCGCCGTCGGGTCGCCCTCCTTGGCCAGCCGGTCGATCACCGGACCGCCGGGGAAGCCGAGGTCCAGCACGCGTGCGATCTTGTCGAAGGCCTCGCCGGCGGCGTCGTCGATCGTCGCGCCCATGGGCCGTACGTCGGCGGTGATGTCGGGCGCGAGGAGCAGTGAGGAGTGGCCGCCGGAGACCAGCAGCGCCATCGTCGGCTCGGGCAGCGGACCGTGTTCGAGCTGGTCGACGCAGATGTGGGAAGCGAGGTGGTTCACCCCGTACAGCGGCTTGCCGAGAGCGTAGGCGTACGACTTCGCCGCGGAGACGCCGACGAGCAGCGCGCCGGCGAGGCCGGGCCCCGCCGTCACCGCGATGCCGTCGAGGTCGCGAGCGCTGACGCCCGCCTCCTTCAGCGCGCGTTCGATGGTGGGGACCATCGCCTCCAGGTGGGCGCGCGAGGCGATCTCGGGCACGACGCCGCCGAACCGGGCGTGCTCGTCGACGCTGGAGGCGACCGCGTCGGCGAGCAGGGTCGTGCCGCGGACGATGCCGACGCCGGTCTCGTCGCAGGAGGTCTCGATACCGAGTACGAGCGGTTCGTCAGCCATCAGAGGTCTCTGTTCCTTGTACGGTCAGTCGCATGACGAGGGCGTCGATGTTGCCGGGCTGGTAGTAGCCGCGGCGGAATCCGATGGGCTCGAAGCCGAATCGCTCGTACAGCTTCTGGGCCCTGGTGTTGTCCACCCGCACTTCGAGGAGCACCTCGTCGCACTCGAAGGCGGTGGCGTGCTGGAGCAGGTCGGTCAGCAGCCGGGAGCCGAGGCCCGTCCCCCACTGGCCGCGGTCGACCGCGATGGTCTGTACGTCGCCGAGACCGCCGGCGGCCGCCAGGCCCGCGTAGCCGACGATCCGGCCGTCGTCGTCCTCGGCCACCACGTAACGGCGGGTGGCCTGCGGGCCCCGGGAGTGAGCGAGTTCGGACCAGAACATGCCGGGCGACCAGGCGTCCTCGGGGAACAGCTCGTGCTCGAGCTCCAGCACCGGCTCCAGGTCCCACCAGCGCATCTCACGCAATTCAGGGAGGCCGCCGCGCAGCGGTGCCGATGCGGGGCGGCGGTCGTCGGGGACGCCTCCCGGGCGAAGCTCCGGGGGTGGGTGGGCGGCCATCACTTGGGGGTGACCACCTTGTAGTTCTTCGGGACCTGCGCGTCGGGGCGGCGCAGGTACAGCGGCAGGGGCGGCAGGAACTCCTCGCCCGCCCGCAGCTTCTCGGCCGCCAGCGCGGCGAGCGCCGCGGCGCTCACGTTCTCGGGGCCCCGGTTGTCCGGGAACGTCTCCGGGTAGAGCAGCGCACCCGCGCCGACGGCGGGCATTCCGGCGACCTGGCCGGCGATGTCCGCGGGGCGGTCGACGGCCGCGTCGGTCGCACGGGTGCGGGCGTTCTCGTACCGCGCCCAGTAGACCTCCTTGCGCCGGGCGTCGGTCGCGACCACGAAAGGCGTGTCGAGACCGGCCGCGTAGGCGAGACCGTCCAGCGTGCAGACCCCGTGCACCGGTACGCCGAGCGCGGAGGCGAACGTCGCGGCCGTGACCAGACCGACCCGCAGTCCCGTGTAAGGCCCGGGGCCGACGCCGACCACGATGCCGGTGACGGCGTCGAGCTTCACCCCGGCCTCGGCGAGCACCCGGTCGACGGCGGGCAGCAGCAGCTCCCCGTGGCGGCGCGCGTCCACACTGCTGGACTCCGCGAGGACGGAGGAGCCGTCGTGGAGGGCGGCGGTGACGGCGGGCGTGGCGGTATCCATGGCGAGCAAGAGCACGCAAACAGCCTACGGCTCCGGCGAGGGGGCCATGGCGGCACTGTCGAACGGAGCCGCGGTGCTACCGTCACCACGAGTACAGGTATTCGGTAACACACACGCATCCAAGAGGTGGGCAGGGTGGCACGGAGCAGCTCGGGATTCGTGGCCGGGCTCACGGCGGCCGCGCTGGCCGTCGTCGGATTCCTCGCCTATCAGGCGGCGGCGGACGTCCCCGACGATCTCGCCGCGTCGAAGCCGCCGAGCGCCGCCCCTTCCGCGACGACTCCCGGCGCCGGGGCGTCCCGGAAGCCGCAGGACCCGCTGGCCGTCCCGGCCGGCTCCGGCACGGGGACGCGTGTCGTGTACGCGCTCGGCGACCGGCGGGTGTGGCTCGTGGACGCGAACGGCAAGGCCGGCCGGACCTTCGAGGTCATGCCCTCCACGGTCAGCCCGAAGCCGGGCTCCTACACGGTCACCTCACGGTCGGGCAACGTGCCCGGTTCCGACGGGGTGCCGGTCGAGCATGTGGTGCGGTTCGCGAACGAGGGCGGTGTGTCCGTCGGGTTCAGCGCGGCGGTCGACGGCTCGATGGCCAGCCCCGACCCGACGAAGAAGACGGGCGGCGTGCGGATGAAGCGGGCCGACGGTGACGCGATGTGGGTCTTCGCGACGATCGGCTCGAAGGTGGTCGTCGTTCCGTAGCCCCCGCACGCCTGTCACCCGTACGGGTGATCGCGTACGACCCCGTACGAATCAGGCGGCGTCCCGGTGGGTCTCCGGGCGGTGCGTGGTGGGGCGGTGGGGCTCGTTCCCGCGGCGCGGCTCGTTCCCTCGGGGCGTCCCGTCCTCGCGGTGCGACCCGTTCTCGCGGGGCGGGGTGGACACGGCGCTCGCCGCGGCGCAGGACGCCAGCAGGTCCCGCATCGACACGGCCGACGGCAGCGGCGTCGCCGGTGTGGGCCTGGACGGCTGCTGACGTGACTGCGCTTCGCGCTCCGATGCCGGCATGGACGCCTCCTGGGCTCCGGGGGCAGCAAGTTAGGTAGACCTAACCAGGGCTCGGTACCATGTCATCACGCGCGGCGTCGTGGGCGCAACATTTTCCCGACGTCTTGTCGGAACACACGGATGCCCGGAGCCGGCCCCAGGAGCCGGGGCGTCCCTACGCGGCCGTCGCCGCCAGGTCGGTGTCCGCCCAGCGGGCCCCGTAGCCGACGAGGGTCACGACACGGCGGTCGTCGTCCGTGTCGCCCACCACCCGGTCGATGATCACGTGCAGCCGGTCCTCCGACAGGTCCTCGACCTTGCCGTCGCCCCACTCCACGACCACCACCGACTCGGGCAGCGAGACGTCGAGGTCGAGGTCCTCCATCTCGTCGAGGCCGCCGCCCAGGCGGTACGCGTCGACGTGCACCAGCGCCGGGCCGCCCGTCAGCGGCGGGTGCACACGGGCGATGACGAACGTCGGGGACGTGACCGCGCCACGGACGCCGAGGCCCTCCCCCAGGCCACGGGTCAGCGTCGTCTTGCCGGCGCCGAGCTCGCCCGTGAGCATCACAAGGTCACCGGGGCGCAGCAGCTTCGCGAGGCTGCGGCCCAGGTTCTGCATCTCCTCGGGAGAGTCGACCGTCAGTCGTGCCCGAGCGGCGGCGGCGGTCTCAGCCGCCGGGCTGTGCGGTGCTTCCATACCGACCAACGGTAGCCGCTGCCGGCACCGCCCCGGCCCGCACCAGAAGGTCCGCCAGGCGGTCCGTGACGGCCTCCGGATGCTCGAGCATCACCAGGTGGCCCGCGTCCGGCACGATGACCAGCTCGGCCGCCGGCTCGCTCTCCTTCAGCAGGTCCGCGATCGCCTCGCTGTGCGTGCTCGGGGTGACCAGGTCCTTGTCACCCGCGAGGACGAGCACCGGCAGCCCTTGGAAGACCGCGAGCGCCTCGGCCTTGTCGTGTTCGGCGAAGGCCGGGTAGAACTCGGCGACCACGTCGATGGGCGTCGACTCGATCATCCGTTCCGCGAACCGGGCGACGGCGGGGTCGACGTCCTTCGACGAGAACGAGTACCGCTTGACGAGCCCGGCGAACAGGTCCGCGGTGGCCCTGCGGCCCCGTTCCACCAGCTCGGCCTGCGAGCCCAGCGCGCGCAGTACGCCCGGCAGGACCCGCCGCACCGCGTTCACCCCGGCCACCGGGAGCCCGTAGCTGACCTCGCCCAGCTTCCCCGACGAGGTGCCGACGAACGCCGCGGCCACCACGCGTTCCCGCACCATCCTGGGGTCGTGGGCCGCGAGCGCCATCATCGTCATACCGCCCATGGAGTGGCCGACCAGCACCAGCGGCCCCTCGGGGGCCGCCGCGTCGATGACCGCCTTCAGGTCCCTGCCCAGCTGGTCGATCGTCACCGGCAGGCCGCCCGCACCGGCCTGCGCCGCGCCCCGGCCCGACCGGCCGTGGCTGCGCTGATCCCAGTGGACGGTACGGACCAGACCGCGCAGCGCGGCGCGCTGGAAGTGCCACGAGTCCTGGCTGAGGCAGTAGCCGTGACTGAAGACGACGGTGACGGGAGCCGGCGCCTTGCGCCCGAAGAGCCTGCGGCGGCGCGGCGCGGCAGCCTCGGGGTCGACCTCGTCCACCTCGTAGTAGAGGGCGGTGCCGTCGTCGGCGAGGGCCTGCCCCGGCGTGCCGCGCAGGGCGCCGTACGGGCCCGACGCGTCGAGCGCCAGACGTGCCTTCCTGCGCATCCCGCGGCCGACGGTCAGCCGCTCCAGCGCGACGCCGGCCGCGGCACCGGCGGCGACCACACCTATCGCCGCTCCCGCGAAGCCCGCGCGACGCCAGCTGTCCGAAGCCACGGCTGCCGCCGCGGCGCCGACCGCGGCCTCGGCCGCGTCCCCCGTACCGGTCTCGCTCACCGTGCCGCTCTCCTAGTCGTGGGAGTCGTGCGAGTCGTGGGCCTGTTCCTCCGGGCCTTCGTTCAGATAGACGCGCGGGACCCGGGTTCCGATCCGTGTGACGATCTCGTACGCGATGGTGTCTGCGGCCTGTGCCCAGTCCTCGGCGGTCGGCTCGCCCCGGTCGCCGGGACCGAACAGGACGGCCTCCGTGCCCTCCGGAACCGTCGCCCCGCCCAGATCGACGACGAACTGGTCCATCGCGACCCGTCCGGCCACCCGCCGCCACTCGCCCGCGACCAGGACAGGACCGCGGCCGGAGGCGTGCCGGGGAATGCCGTCCGCGTAGCCCACGGGGATCAGGCCGAGGGTCGTCTCACCGTCCGTGACGTAGTGGTGGCCGTAGCTGACGCCGTGGCCGCCGGGAACGTGCTTGACCAGGGCGACGGACGCGGCGAGCGTCATCACCGGACACAGCCCGAAGTCGGCCGGGGTGCCCAGCTCCGGGGCGGGCGAGATGCCGTACATCGCGATGCCGGTGCGGACGAGGTCGAAGTGCGACTCGGGGATCGTGAGCGTCGCCGGGGAGTTGGCCATGTGCCGGACCTCGGGCTCGATGCCGGCCTTCTCCGCGTGGTCCACCATGTCGCGGAAGACGGCCAGTTGGGCGGCGATCGAGGGGTGGCCCGGTTCGTCGGCGCAGGCGAAGTGGGACCACAGACCGGTGACCTGGACGAGCCCGTCGTCCTCCGCCGTCCGGGCGGCGGCGACCAGCTCGGGCCAGTCGGCGGGCTGGCAGCCGTTGCGGCCCAGACCCGTGTCGGCCTTGAGCTGGACACGGGCGGGGCGGCCGGCCGCCTTCGCCGCGGCGGTGACCTCCTCCAGCGCCCACATGCCGCTCACGGACATGTCCAGGTCCGCCTCGATGCCCTCACGCCAGGGGCCTCCGGGCGTCCACAGCCAGCACATGATCCGGCTCTCCACACCCGCCGCGCGCAGCGCGAGCGCCTCGTGGGGCGTGGCCGTACCGAGCCAGGTCGCGCCGGCCGCGAGCGCCGCGCGGGCGCACGGCACCATGCCGTGGCCGTACGCGTCGGACTTCACGACGGCCATCAGCGCGGCGCGCGGCGCGCGGGCGCGCAGGGCACGCACATTGGCGCGCAGGGCCGCGAGGTCGATCTCGGCCCGCGCGCGCAGTGGTGCGGAACGGCTGCTCGGTGCTGTGTGACTCATCGCGCCCAGTGTCTCAGAGCCGTACGGCCGGATCCGTACGGCAGGCGGTCGCGTGCGTCACTCGGGGTGCGCCGGCCGGGCCGCCGTGGCCCTCGGGCCGGCGCCGCGCCCCGTCAGGCCGCGCTCACGTCCCGCCACGCGGCCGGGAGCGCCTCGGCCACTTCGAGCGCCGTGATCGGCGTGCCGTGGGCCGCCGCGTGACGGGCCGCCAGACCGTGCAGATAGGCGGCTGCGGAACCCGCGTCGCGCGCGCCGAGACCGGCGGCCAGCAGGGAACCGGCCAGGCCCGAGAGCACGTCGCCGCTGCCGGCCGTCGCGAGCCACGAGGAACCCATCGGATTGACCCGGACCGGTGAGCTTTCCGCGTCGGGCGCGGCGACCAGGGTCGTGGAGCCCTTGAGGAGGACCGTCGCCCCGAACCGCGCGGCCAGCTCCCGCACGGAGTCGAGCCGCGAGGCCTCCACCTCCTCCCGCCCCACGCCGAGGAGCGCCGCCGCCTCTCCGGCGTGCGGGGTCAGCAGGGTCGGCGCCGCCCGGTCCCGGACGGCCGCGGCGTCCAGCAGGCGCAGACCGTCCGCGTCGATGAGCACCGGAACGTCGGACGCCAGCACCTCCTCCACCACACCGGCGTCGTCGCCGAGCCCCGGGCCGACGGCCCAGGCCTGGACCCGGCCGGCCTTCCCCGGGGGCCCCGCGTGCACCAGGCACTCCGGGAAACGGGCGATCACCGCGTCGGCCGCCGGGCCGACGTACCGGACGGCCCCCGCGCCGCCGCGCAGCGCGCCGGCGACGCAGAGCACGGCCGCCCCCGGATAGCGCGCGGACCCGGCGACGACCCCGACGACTCCGCGCCGGTACTTGTCGCTCTCCGCGGCCGGCACCGGCAACATCCTGGCCACGTCGGCGTGTTGGAGAGCCTCCAGCGCGGGCACGGAAGGCAGATGCTCCTCGAGCCCGATACCGACGAGCCGCACGGTGCCCGCGTACTCCTTCGCCGGGTCGATGAGCAGCCCCGGCTTGTACGTCCCGAACGTGACGGTCGCGTCCGCGCGGAGCACCTCGCCCCGCACCTGGCCCGTGTCGGCCTCGACACCGCTGGGCAGATCGACCGCCACGATGACGGCGTCGGAACCGCGGGCCGCGCGGGCCACGGGCACGGCGTCCTGGCGCAGCCCGCCCCGTCCGCCGATGCCGGTGATCCCGTCCAGCACCAGGTCGGCGGAGGCGAGCACCTCGAACGGGTCGTCGGCGACCCGCCCACCGGCGGCGAGCAGCGCCGCGAGACCGCCCTCGTGGACGCGGTCGCGGGCGAGCGGCACGGCGACGACCCCGGCGCCGCGGCGGGCCAGCCGGGCCCCGGCGTACAAGGCGTCACCGCCGTTGTCGCCGCTGCCCACGAGCAGGACGACCCGGGCCCCGTACACCCGCCCGAGCAGCCCGGCGCAGGCCGCGGCCAGTCCGGCGGCGGCCCGCTGCATGAGCGCCCCCTCCGGTAGCCGGGCCATGAGCTGTGCCTCGGCGTGCCTCACGGTCTCCACGCTGTACGCAGTACGCATGCCCCGAGTCTGCCGCAGCACACGCCACGGCGCGCGGCCACCCCGCACAAGTGCGCCACCCGCGACCGGAGTTACGTCCCGGCCCGCCGGGCCGCCCGGCCGCAGTTGCGGGCTGCCGCGCCGCCCCGGTGCGGGCCCCGCCCGCACGGCGATGCGGGCCGCTCCGGGCCGGGCCACAGCCCGCGTACGGCCCCGCAGGGTTGCGGCTCAGCCCTCCGCGATCACGACCGCCGAGGCGATTCCCGCGTCGTGGCTGAGCGACACGTGCCAGGAACGCACGCCCAGTTCGGCCGCGCGGGCGGCGACCGTGCCGTGGACACGCAGCAGCGGCCGGCCCGAGTCCTCCACGTACACCTCCGCGTCCGTCCACAGCAGGCCCGCAGGTGCGCCGAGCGCCTTCGCGAGCGCCTCCTTCGCGGCGAACCGCGCCGCGAGCGAGGCGTAGCCTCTGCGCTCACCGCTCGGCAGCAGCAACTCCCGCTCCAGGAAGAGCCGCTCGGCCATGCCCGGTGTCCGCTTCATGGACGCGGCGAAGCGTTCCACCTCCGCCACGTCGATCCCCACCCCGATGATCATCCGACGCTCATTCCACCGTCACGGACTTGGCCAGGTTCCGCGGCTGGTCCACCTCGTTGCCACGGGCCGTGGCGAGCTCGCAGGCGAAGACCTGCAGCGGCACCGCGGCCACCATCGGCTGGAGCAGGGTCGGCGTCGCCGGGATCCGCACCAGATGATCGGCGTAGGGCACGACCGCCTCGTCGCCCTCTTCCGCGATCACGATGGTCCGGGCGCCGCGGGCGCGGATCTCCTGGATGTTGGACACGATCTTGTCGTGCAGCACCGAACGCCCGCGGGGCGACGGCACGACGACCACCACGGGCAGGTCCTTCTCGATCAGCGCGATCGGCCCGTGCTTGAGCTCACCCGCGGCGAACCCCTCCGCGTGCATGTAGGCCAGCTCCTTGAGTTTCAACGCGCCTTCCAGCGCCACGGGATACCCCACATGACGCCCCAGGAACAACACCGTGTTCTTGCCGGCGAGGGAGCGCGCGAGCTCCCGTACCGGCTCCATCGTCTCCAGCACCCGCTCGACCTGTCCGGAGATCTGCGCCAGGTCCCGGACGACGGCCCTGATCTCGTCGCCCCACTTGGTTCCGCGCACCTGCCCCAGGTAAAGGGCGACCAGGTAGCAGGCCACCAACTGTGTCAGGAACGCCTTGGTGGAGGCGACCGCGACCTCCGGTCCGGCATGGGTGTACAGCACGGCGTCCGACTCGCGGGGGATCGTCGACCCGTTGGTGTTGCAGATGGCCAGCACCCTGGCCCCCTGCTCACGGGCGTGCCGCAGCGCCATCAGGGTGTCCATGGTCTCGCCGGACTGCGAGATGGCGATCACCAGCGTCCGCTGGTCCAGGATCGGGTCCCGGTAGCGGAACTCGCTCGCCAGCTCGACCTCGCAGGGGATACGGGTCCAGTGCTCGATGGCGTACTTGGCGATCAGCCCGGCGTGGAAGGCGGTCCCGCAGGCGACGATGACGACCTTGTCCGCCTCACGCAGTACGGACTGCGGGATGCGCACCTCGTCGAGGGTCAGCGATCCCGACCCGTCGACGCGGCCGAGGAGTGTGTCGGCGACCGCCTTGGGCTGCTCGGCGATCTCCTTGAGCATGAAGTAGTCGTAGCCGCCCTTCTCGGCGGCGGAGGCGTCCCAGTCCACGTGGTAGGCCCGCACCTCGGCGGGCTCCCCGTCGAAACCGGTGACCGTCACCGCGTCCCGGCGGAGCTCGACCACCTGGTCCTGGCCGAGCTCGATCGCCGACCGTGTGTGGGCGATGAACGCGGCCACGTCCGACGCCAGAAAGGACTCGCCCTCGCCGACTCCCACCACCAGCGGGGAGTTGCGCCGTGCGCCGACCACCACGTCCGGCTCGTCGGCGTGCACCGCCACCAGCGTGAACGCGCCCTGGAGCTGCCTGCAGACCATGCGCATCGCTTCCGCGAGGTCACCGCAGGACGAGAACGACTCCGCGAGCAGATGCGAGACGACCTCGGTGTCGGTCTCCGACTCCAGGTCGTGTCCGCGCTCGGCCAGTTCGGCCCGCAGGGCGGCGAAGTTCTCGATGATGCCGTTGTGCACGACGGCCACGCGCCCCGCGTTGTCCAGGTGAGGGTGCGCGTTCGCGTCGGTGGGACCGCCGTGCGTGGCCCAGCGCGTATGGCCGATGCCGGTGGAACCGCTCGGCAGCGGACGGTCCCCCAGTTCCTTCTCCAGATTGACGAGCTTGCCCGCCTTCTTCGCCGCCGCGAGCCCCCCGTCGGCGAGTACCGCGACTCCGGCCGAGTCGTAGCCGCGGTACTCGAGCCTCTTCAGCCCGGCGATGACCACATCGAGCGCCGACTGTCCGCCGACGTAACCCACGATTCCGCACATGTCGGCAGCCTACGGTTCCGGACCGGTGCGGGCAGTTCGGGTGGGCGCGCGAGTGGCCGGCCGAGGGGGGTCAGCCGAGCTTGGCCACCTGGGCGGCGATGACGGCCGTGGGCAGCGGCAGGTCGCCCTCGGGAGCGATCAGGTTGAACGACGAGAACGACACGAACGTGCCGCCCTTGCGCACGACCGCCACGTTGAACGGCAGCTTCTCGCCGTCCTGCTCGGCGGTCATCGTCCACGCCACGGCCTCGTCGCCGCCCGAGACCTTGGCCTCGGTCATCTTGACGATCTTCTGATCCGTGCTGGCCATCGTCATGGCGAAGCCACCGGCGCAGGCGGTCCCCGCGCCCTTGAGCGCGGCGAACGCGTCAGCGGCCCCTTCGCCCTCGTACGAGGAGAGCGCGACGAGCGACGTCGTGATGTCGAAGGCGCCTTCGATCGCGCCGTCCTTGCCGGCGTCCTTCACGTCGGGCTCCGCGGTGGCCCTCCGCTTGACCGTCGCCGCCGGCGCCCCCATGGGCGTACCGGCCACGGCCCGGGCCAGCGGCTCGCACTCGGCCTTCTCCGTCTTGACGTCCTTGGCCGCGATGTCGTCCTGCGGGCCGGCCTTCACGATCTTGTGCGCCTTGACGTCACCCTCGGCGAGCGCGAGCTTGTCCAGTTCGGCCGCGGTCAGCGCCTTGGCCGCGGGCTCCGCGGCAGCGGAGTCTTTGCCCTTGCCCTTCTCGTTCGTCCCCCCGTCGGAACCCTCGCCACCGCAGGCGGTGACCAGGAGAACCAGTGCGGCCGCGGCGGCGGCCAGAGCAGTACGGCGTACAGCGGTGCTTCGCATGTGCGGTTTTCCTCGCGTGATCGCAGCGACCCCTCCCGAGGCGACGGCTCACGCCTGTCCCGCCCCGAATCGCTGCTGGTGAGCCGTACGATAGCCCGCCCCGCCGACACCGCCGCCGGGCCGCCCCCGGCTCACACCTTCGCCCGGTACGCCCGCATGGCCAGCGGATAGAACACCACGGTGATACCGGCCGCCCACACCAGCGACCACAGCACCGGCTCCGCGACCGGCCCGCCGAGCAGCAGCCCGCGGAACGCGTCGGACAGATGCGTCACCGGATTGACGTCGCTGAAGGCCTGCAGCCAGCCGGGCATCGTGTCGACCAGCACGAAGGCGCTGCTGGTGAACGTGATCGGGAAGATCAGCGTGAAGCCGAACGCCTGCACCTTCTCCGCGTCTCCCGCGAGCATCCCGATGAGCACGGCGCTCCACGACACGGCCGCCGCGAACACCACCAGCAACAGCGCGCCGAGCAGGAAGCCGCCGAGCCCGCCGGTCACGCGGAAGCCGAGAAGCAGCCCGAGACCGATCATCAGCAGCATGGCCCACACATGCTTCGCGAGGTCCGCGGTGATACGGCCGACGAGCGGGGCGGAGCGCGCTATGGGCAGGCTGCGCAGCCGGTCGAAGACGCCTTTGGTGAGGTCGGTGTTCAGCGCCATGGCCGTGTACATGGTCATGAAGAGAGTGTTCTGCACGATGATCCCGGGCAGCGCGTACTTCAGATACGCCTCCGGGGAGCCGGCCATCTGTCCGCCCAGGACATAGGTGAACAGGAAGACGAACATGATCGGCGTGATGCTGTAGTCGACCAGCTCCAGCGGATTGTGCTTGACCGCCACGAGACTGCGCCAGGCCATCGTGAACGTCTGCCTGATCCCGTCGAGCGGTTTCACCCGTCCCGACGACCGGCCGGGCGCGAGCGGCATCGTCGTCGCGGTCATGTCGAACTCACCGCCTTCTCCCTCTCGTTCCCGCCGACCGGCCGGCCG
The DNA here is from genome assembly GCF_040677245.1 of Streptomyces kurssanovii. Classification (NCBI taxonomy): domain Bacteria; kingdom Bacillati; phylum Actinomycetota; class Actinomycetes; order Kitasatosporales; family Streptomycetaceae; genus Streptomyces; species Streptomyces kurssanovii. Next base: position 212,214 of record NZ_JBFAQK010000001.1, on the reverse strand, counting down.
GCCTCTTCCGACTCGCGGGCGGACTCGTCCGGCTGGTCGGAGTCCCGCGCCGACTCGGCCCGGTGCCCCGTCAGCGCCAGGAAGACCTCGTCCAGGGACGAACGCCGGAGCGTCAGCTCGCCCACCGCTATCCCCTCGCGGTCCAGCCTGCGCACGACGGCCGGCATCAGCTCCGCGTCGTTGACCGGCACGGTGACGGACTCGCCCTCGGTCTGGGTCTGCGAACCGGCCGTCTCCGCCACCAGCGCGCGGGTGCGCGCGAGGTCCTCCGCGGCCACCGGCCTCACCTGGAGCACCTGGCCCCCCACTTCGGACTTCAGCGTGTCCGGTGTGCCCTCGGCGATGACCCTGCCCTTGTCGACCACCACGATGTCGTCGGCGAGCTGGTCCGCCTCGTTCAGATACTGGGTGGTCAGCAGCGCGGTCGCACCGTCGGCTATCAGGGCCCGGAGCATGTCCCACAGCTCCCCGCGGCTGTGCGGATCGAGGCCCGTCGTCGGCTCGTCGAGGAAGAGGATGCTCGGCCGGCCGACCAGGCTCGCCGCGAGGTCCAGCCTGCGCCGCATGCCTCCGGAGAACGTCTTCACGGCCCGTCCCGCCGCGTCGCCGAGCTGGAACCGGTCCAGCAGTTCGGCGGCTCGGGCCTTGGAGTCCCGTCTCGGCAGGCCGAGCAGACGGCCGATGAGCAGCAGATTCTCCGTGCCGGTGAGATTCTCGTCCACCGCCGCGTACTGCCCGGTGAGGCCGATGAGGGAACGCACCTTGCCGGCCTCGCGGACGACGTCGTGGCCTGCCACCGTCGCCCTGCCGCCGTCGGGGGTCAGCAGTGTGGCGAAGATCCGTACGGCAGTCGTCTTCCCCGCCCCGTTCGGCCCCAGCAGGCCGAGCACCGAGCCGGTGCGGGCCGCCAGGTCGACTCCTGCCAGCGCTTCTGTGTCCTTGAAACGCTTGACCAGTCCTTCCGCCTGGATCGCATAGGTCATGGGACAACCCTCCGGGTCCGCGGACGTCGCGGGTCGGCGCCCACCTCACCCATAACTGTGACCCACGCCACTGACATTCCATCGCGGAGGCGCCGCGGACCCCCAGGGGCGGGTCCGCTCCGCGTGACCGAGCACACCACCCATAACCGAGTCGCACGCACGACAATGTCCCTGTGATCACTTCGCCGCCACGAAGCGCCCAGCGCCGGGCCGAGCACGCGTCGACGCCTTACGTCGACCTCACCCGCGCGGAGTGGAGCGCCCTGCGCGAGAGAACCCCGCTGCCCCTCAGTGCCGAGGAGGTCGAGCAGCTCCGCGGGCTCGGCGACGTCATCGACCTCGACGAGGTGCGGGACGTCTACCTCCCGCTGTCCAGACTCCTGAACCTCTACGTCCAGGCCAGCGCCGGCCTCCGCGGCGCTCTCAACACCTTCCTCGGCGACGCGGGAGGCGGCCACGGCGAACAGCGCGGCACGCCCTTCGTCATAGGGGTCGCCGGCTCCGTGGCCGTCGGCAAGTCGACGGTCGCCCGGCTCCTCCAGGCCCTGCTCGCGCGCTGGCCGGAACATCCGCGGGTCGAGCTGGTGACCACCGACGGATTCCTGCTTCCCATGAAGGAGCTCGAGGCCCGCGGGCTGATGTCCCGCAAGGGCTTCCCCGAGTCGTACGACCGCCGGGCGCTGACCCGTTTCGTCGCCGACATCAAGGCCGGCAAGGACGAGGTCACGGCGCCGGTCTACTCCCACCTCATCTACGACATCGTCCCGGACGAGCGTCTGACCGTGCGCCGCCCGGACATCCTGATCGTCGAAGGGCTGAACGTCCTCCAGCCGGCGCTGCCCGGCAAGGACGGCCGGACCCGGGTCGGTCTCGCCGACTACTTCGACTTCAGCGTGTACGTCGACGCGCGGCCCGAGGACATCGAGACCTGGTACCTCAACCGTTTCCGCAAGCTGCGGGAGACGGCGTTCCAGAATCCTTTCTCCTACTTCCGGAAGTACACACAGGTCTCCGAGGAAGAAGCACTCGACTACGCCCGCACCATGTGGCGGACCATCAACAAGCCCAATCTGCTGGAGAATGTGGCCCCCACCCGGGGCCGCGCCACACTGGTGCTGCGCAAGGGCCCGGACCACAAGGTGCAGCGGCTGTCACTGCGCAAGCTCTAGGAGTCACCGCCGTGCTGCATCTGCGTCTGATCACCCCGGCCGACCGCACCGCGGAGGTGCTCGGCCTGCTCGAGAAGACCGTGGGTACCGCGCATCTCGCGGTCGTCCCCGGGGCGGCACGTGACCCGCAGGGCGACCTGGTGATGTGCGACGTGGCCCGTGAGGCGGGCGACGAGCTGCTCGCCGGACTGCGCGACCTCGGCATCGACGAATGCGGCTCCGTCGCCGTGGAGAACATCGACCTCTCGATGTCGCACCGCGCGGAGCGGGCCGAGAAGGCGGCACCCGGCGAGGGCGCGGACGCGGTCCTGTGGGAACAGCTCACGGACGCCACGCACGAGGAGTCCACGCTCAGCGTCACCTACATCGCGTTCCTCACGCTGGCGACGATGATCGCCGCCTGCGGTGTGGTGCTGGACAACGCGATCCTGATCGTGGGAGCGATGGCGGTCGGGCCCGAGTTCGGCCCGCTGGCCGGTTTCTGCACGGCCGTGATCCGCCGCGCCCCCCGGCTGGCGATGCGGTCATTGGTGGCACTGATCGCCGGTTTCGCCGCGGCGATGCTGGTGACGGTGGGCTTCAGCCTCTTCATGGACGCGGTGAACCTCTTCGAGCTGTCGATGCTGAAGGCGGAACGCCCCAACACCAGCTTCATCTACAACCCGGACTGGTTCTCCTTCGTCGTCGCCCTGCTGGCCGGGACGGCCGGGATGCTCTCGCTCACCTCGTCGAAGTCGGGCGCTCTCGTCGGCGTCGCCATCTCCGTGACCACGGTGCCCGCCGCGGCGAACGCGGCGGTCGCCTTCAGCTACAGCTACTACGGGCAGGCCTGGGGCTCGACCGAGCAGCTGCTGCTGAACCTGCTGGGCATCGTGCTGGCGGGGACGCTGACCTTGCTGGCCCAGAAGTTCTTCTGGGCCGGCAAGCGCCGGCGCGCCGCGCCCGTCGAGACCGGATGACACGGGCCCGGACCGGGTGACACCGGGCGCGGACACACGGACGCCCGGTCCGGGACACAGGTCCCTGACCGGGCGTACGCACTCCTACGGCGCGACTCAGCCGAGCGCGGACTTCACCACGTCGGCCAGCCGTCCCGCGACGCACCGGGCCTGCTCGATGTCGGCGGCCTCGACCATGACCCGGACGAGCGGCTCCGTGCCCGAGGGGCGCAGCAGCACCCGGCCGGTGGAGCCGAGCTCGCGCTCGGCCTCGGCGACCGCGTGCGAGAGTTCGGCCGAGGTCTGCACCCGGGACTTGTCCACGTCGGGCACGTTCACCAGGACCTGCGGCAGGCGCTCCATCACGCCGGCCAGGTCGGCCAGCGTCCGGCCCGTCGCCACGACCCGTGCCGCGAGCATCAGACCGGTCAGCGTGCCGTCACCGGTCGTGGCGTGGTCGAGCACGATCACATGGCCGGACTGCTCGCCGCCGAGGCCGAAGCCGTGCGCCTTCATCGCCTCCAGGACGTAACGGTCGCCGACGGCCGTCTGCACCAGCTCGACGCCCTCGCGCTCCATCGCCAGCTTGAAGCCCAGGTTGGACATCACGGTGGCGACCACGGTGTTGCCGCGCAGCGTTCCCGCCTCGCGCATGGCGAGCGCCAGCACGGCGAGGATCTGGTCCCCGTCGATCTCGTTGCCCTGCGCGTCCACCGCGAGGCAGCGGTCGGCGTCGCCGTCGTGCGCGATGCCGAGGTCGGCGCCGTGCTCGACGACGGCGGCCTTCAGCAGCTCCAGGTGCGTGGAACCGCAGCCCTCGTTGATGTTGAGGCCGTCGGGCTCCGCGCCGATCGTGACGACCTCCGCACCGGCCCGCGCGAACGCCTCGGGCGAGACGCGGGAGGCCGCACCGTGCGCCTCGTCGAGGACGACCTTGAGCCCGTCGAGCCGGTTGGGCAGCACGGCGATGAGGTGGGCGACGTACTTGTCGAAGCCCTCGTCGTAGTCCGTCACCCGGCCGACGCCCGAGCCCGTCGGCCGCTCCCACGGCTCGCCGGTGCGGTGCTGCTCGTAGACCTGCTCGATACGGTCCTCGAGCTCGTCCGCGAGCTTGTGGCCGCCGCGCGCGAAGAACTTGATGCCGTTGTCCGGCATGGCGTTGTGGCTCGCGGAGAGCATCACGCCGAGGTCGGCGCCGAGCGCGCCGGTGAGGTACGCCACGGCCGGGGTCGGCAGCACGCCGACGCGCAGCACGTCGACGCCCGCGCTCGCCAGGCCGGCCACGACGGCGGCCTCCAGGAACTCTCCGGATGCGCGGGGGTCACGGCCGACCACCGCGGTCGGGCGATGGCCCGCGAACGTGCCCGCTTCTGCGAGCACATGTGCCGCCGCGACCGACAGACCGAGCGCGAGCTCCGCCGTCAGATCCGCGTTGGCGACGCCGCGTACACCGTCCGTACCGAAGAGTCGTCCCACTGTTGTTCCTCCGAGAATGCTGAATGCTCGAACCGTTGTTCGCCCGAGGCAGTCGATAGACGAACGCCCCGGCAGCACGGAGTGCCGCCGGGGCGAACGAGAAGCCGTACAGGATGTCTGCAGGCCAGCGTGCGATTTAGCGCTTGCTGTACTGCGGGGCCTTACGGGCCTTCTTGAGACCGGCCTTCTTGCGCTCGACCGCACGGTCGTCGCGGGAGAGGAAGCCGGCCTTCTTGAGGGCGCCGCGGTTGTTGTCCACGTCGGCCTCGTTCAGCGCGCGGGCCACACCGAGGCGCAGGGCGCCGGCCTGGCCGGACACGCCGCCACCCGAGATACGGGCGATGACGTCGTAGCGGTTGTCGAGCTCGAGCACCTTGAAGGGCTCGTTGACTTCCTGCTGGTGCACCTTGTTCGGGAAGTAGTCCTCGAGGGTGCGACCGTTGATCTTCCACTTGCCGGTGCCCGGAACGATCCGGACGCGGGCAATGGCGTTCTTGCGACGGCCCAGGCCGGCGGCCGGCTGCGGGTCGCCGAAGCGGGACGCCATGGACTCGGTGGTGTACTCACCCTCGACCGGGGCGTCCGACTCGAAGGTGGTGACCTCCGCGTAGGTCTCTTCGCCCTCGACGGGGGTCTCAACAGTGGTCTCGGCCACGATTCTCCTCAGATTTCTTTTCGTCTTAGGGGGTGGCCGGAACTACTGCGCGACCTGGGTGATCTCGAACGGGACCGGCTGCTGAGCAGCGTGCGGGTGCTGGTCACCCGCGTAGATCTTCAGCTTCGAGAGCATCTGACGGCCCAGGGTGTTCTTGGGGATCATGCCCTTGATGGCCTTCTCCACAGCCTTCTCCGGGCTCTTGGCAAGAAGCTCGTCGTAGCGGACGGAACGCAGACCACCCGGGTAACCGGAGTGGCGGTACGCCATCTTCTGAGTCTTCTTGTTGCCGGAGAGGTGGACCTTCTCGGCGTTGATGATGATGACGAAGTCGCCCATGTCCATGTGCGGGGCATAGGTCGGCTTGTGCTTGCCCCGGAGGAGGTTCGCTGCCGTAGTCGCCAGACGGCCCAGGACGATGTCCTGCGCGTCGATGATGTGCCACTGGCGCGTGACATCGCCGGGCTTGGGGCTGTACGTACGCACGGTCGTAGCCTTCGCTTCTTCAGTGAGTGTGGTCCTGACAAGGCCACCCGGACGATCACGACAGCCCTGGCGGCACGCGGGGACGCAACCCGAATGCCTGCCGCTGGTCATCGGCCCGGTGGACCGGCGTAAGGGCCCCTCACGTGAGATAGAGCAAGCCAATACGCATAACGAACCAGCAGAATACCCGTCTGCCCCCTGGCGGGTCAAAACGGGTCCACGGCCCCCGTCACGCGGGAGCAGGAAGACCCTCCCGGCGGGCTATCGCACCCGCTCCACCCGCCGCTCGTCCCACACCGGCTCCGGCGTCTCGCGGACCACCCCGTCCGAACCGAAGACCAGGTACCGGTCGAAGGAGCGCGCGAACCAGCGGTCGTGCGTCACGGCCAGCACCGTGCCGTCGTAGACCTCCAGCCCCTCCTGGAGCGCCTCCGCAGACTCCAGGTCCAGGTTGTCCGTCGGCTCGTCGAGCAGCAGGGCCGTGGTCCCCGCGAGCTCCAGCAGCAGGATCTGGAAGCGCGCCTGCTGTCCGCCGGAGAGCTTCTCGAAGGGCTGGTCCCCCTGGCGCTCCAGCTCGTAGCGCCGCAGGACCGACATCGCCCCGCCCCGGTCCTTGGCGTGCTCGGTCCACAGGATGTCGACGAGCGTGCGGCCCAGCAGCTCGGGGTGGGCGTGGGTCTGGGCGAAGTGCCCGGGCACGACCCGTGCACCCAGTTTCCACTCCCCCGTGTGGGCCACCGAGGCGTCGCCCGCCAGCAGCCGCAGGAAGTGGGACTTGCCCGATCCGTTGGAACCGAGGACCGCCACCCGCTCCCCGTAGAAGACCTCCAGCGAGAAGGGCTTCATCAGACCGGACAGCTCCAGTCCCTTGCAGGTCAGCGCGCGCACACCGGTGCGTCCGCCCCGCAGCCGCATCCTGATGTCCTGCTCCCTCGGCGGCTCCGGCGGCGGGCCCGCCTCCTCGAACTTCTTGAAGCGGGTCTGCATCGCCCGGTACCGCGAGGCCATGTCCGGGCTGTTCGCCGCCTGCTGCCGCAGCCGCAGCACCAGCGCCTTCAGCCGGGCGTGCTCCTCGTCCCAGCGCCGCTTCAGCTCCTCGAAGCGCGCGAAGCGCTCCCGTCGCGCCTCGTGGAAGGTGGCGAAGCCGCCGCCGTGGATCCACACGTCGGATCCGGCCGGCCCCGGCTCCACCGCGACGATCCGCTCCGCCGCCCTGGCCAGCAGCTCCCGGTCGTGGGAGACGAACAGGACGGTCTTGCGGGTCTCCTTCAGCCGGTCCTCGAGCCAGCGCTTGCCCGGCACGTCCAGATAGTTGTCCGGCTCGTCGAGCAGCAGCACCTCGTCGGGGCCGCGCAGCAGCGCCTCCAGCACGAGCCGCTTCTGCTCGCCCCCGGACAGGGTCCGCACCTGGCGCCACTGCGCCTTCTCGTACGGCATCCCGAGCGCCGCCGTGGTGCACATGTCCCAGACGGTCTCCGCCTCGTACCCGCGCGCCTCCGCCCAGTCGCTCAGCGCCTGCGCGTACCGCATCTGCGCAGCCTCGTCGTCGACCGTCATGATCGCGTGCTCCGCGGAGTCCACCGCGGCCGCCGCCTCCCTGATCCGCGGCTGGGCCACGGACACCAGGAGATCGCGGACGGTGCGCTCGTCCCGCACGGAGCCGACGAACTGCCGCATCACGCCGAGTCCGCCGCTGACGCTCACCGAACCGCCGTGCGGCTGGATCTCCCCCGCGATCAGCCGCAGCAGCGTGGTCTTGCCGGCGCCGTTGGCCCCCACCAGCGCCGCCACCGCGCCCTCGCCGACCCGGAACGAGGCGTCGGCGAGGAGCGGACGCCCGTCCGGCAGGTAGTACTCGAGATGCGCGGCCTCTACATGTCCCATGGGGCCGATTCTGACTGCCGGGACCGGTCCCGCCCAACAGGTTTAGGATGCGCGGCATGAGCTTTGGGCAGGGGGGACCACAGTGGGGGTCCGGCGGACAGGACCAGAACCCGTACAACCAGGGCCAGTACGGACAGAACCAGTACGGCCAAGGACCGGGCCGGTACGGGCAGAACCAGTACGGCCAGGACTCCTTCGATCCGTTCGGCGACCGGTCGGGCAATGACGGCACGCCCGACTGGGCCGCGCTCGCCGACGCCTCGGCCGCCCGTGCCCGCCGCAGGCGCTGGCTCATGGTCGGCGGCGGCGCACTCGCGACCGCGCTCATAGCCGGCGCCGTCGCCACCGCCATCGTCTCGTCCAACAAGGACGGCGACGACACCGCCTCCGACAAGAACAGCAGCCAGCTCCCCGCGCCGCCGGAACTGCCGCAGAACACCACCGCGCCGGAGCCGTCCTTCTCCTCCGTGGCGCCGCTGCCGCCCCCGGACCCCAAGGACTTCATCTCCGAGCGCAAGAAGGACACCCTGCCGCTGAGCGCCGAGACGCTGTTCCCCGGCAGGAAGCTGACGATGGGTGACCGCGTCTACGACAAGGGCGCGCTGGCCCGCACCGGCAACTGCGCCTCCGCCGTCAAGGGCGCCCTTGCGACCGCCCTCGAAAGCAACGGCTGCGAGCAGGTCTTCCGCGCCACCTACAGCAAGGACGGCATCGCGGTCACCATCGCCGTCGCCACCTTCGAGAACGAGGCGAAGGCGAAGAAGGCCCTCCAGCAGGCGTCGGGCAGCGTCGTGCCGCTGGCGGGCGCGGGCGTGCCCGCGTTCTGCAAGGGCGGCCCGGTGTGCCGCTCCACCTTCAACTCCTACGGCCGCTACGCCTACTTCACGACCACCGGCTACACCAAGGCCAAGTCCGTCACCAAGCAGGACACCAAGGCCTTCCAGACCGGCGACGACCTGGGCGAGTTCACGTTCCGCCAGATCGTCCGCCGCGGCGAGGCACAGGCCTCCGCGGCGGCCTCCGCCCCGGCGCAGTAGCGAGCGAGCGCGCGTGACGTCGCGCTCCCGCGCGCAGCGACGCTCGCACCGTCGGGGTCACGCTCCCCAGGGGTGAGTCTCGCGGCCACCGGCCCGTCCGCGCCGACGGGATCGCGGAACTCACCGCGGCACTCGGCGGAGCCCTGTGGTTCTGGGCGCGCGGCCGCCGCACCGCCTGCCCCCGTACGCCGGAGGGGGCGAGCGCCACCGGCGCCCGCCCCCTCCTTCATGTCATTGCCCTCACAGCGGCCGTCAGGCCGCCCTACGCCGCCTTGCCACGACGAGGAGGACGCCACCCGCCACGACCGCCGCCGCAGCGCCCACACCGGCCACCAGCGCCGACGAACCCGTCGAGGCCAGGCCTCCGTTCGCGGACCCGGTGGCCGAGCCGCCGGTCGACCCGCCCGTGGCGGTCCCGGCCGAAGAGCCACTGGTCGACCCGCCCGTGACGGTCCCGGCCGGCCGAGTAGCCGCTGCAGCCCTCCGGCTTCGACGTCACCTTGGTGCCGGCCGGCACTGTGAACTCGACCCGCCACGATGGTGCCCCAGAGGTACAGGTCGGTCGAGCGGGTGCAAGGGCCCGCCTTCTCCAAGGCGACCGACGGCCCTGTCCCGCGCGTGAACGTGAGGCCGTCCCGCAGCCGTTCGCGCGCGGCGGGGGTTGCCCGGGGAGCCCCGATTCAGCAGCAGCCCGCCGACAGGCCCGGCAGCGAACGCCTGTTGCGCGCTTCCTTGTTCCGCGCGGCGAGCAACTCGTCCGCCGGGTAGCCGACTTCCTCCAGCGTCAGCCCGTGCGGGCGCACCACGTGGACCGCCGAGTCGCGCACACCGGCGGCCAGGACCTTCGCCGGCCACTCGGCGGACCGGTGGCCGTCGCCGACGAACAGCAGCGCGCCGACCAGCGAGCGCACCATGTTGTGGCAGAAGGCGTCGGCCTTCACGGTCGCGGTGATGACGCCGGACGCGTCGCGTTCCCACGACAGTTGCTGGAGCGTGCGGATGGTCGTCGCGCCGTCGCGCTTCTTGCAGTACGCCGCGAAGTCGTGCTCCCCGACCAGCCCGGCCGAGGCCTCGTTCATCGCGGCCACGTCCAACGGCCAGTCGTGCCACAGCACATGACCGCGCAGCAGCGGGTCGACGCCGCCGGGGTTGTCCGTCACCCGGTACGCGTAACGCCGCCAGATCGCCGAGAAGCGCGCGTTGAACCCCTCGGGCGCCTCCGCCACGCTCCAGATCCGCACATCGCGCGAGAGCCGGCCGGCCAACCGCTTGAGCAGCTTCTCCCGGTGCTCCGCCCACAGCTCCACGGGCAGGTCCACGTGCGCCACCTGGCCGCGCGCGTGCACCCCGGCGTCGGTGCGTCCGGCGACGGTCAGCTCGTACGTCGTCCGCGAGCGCGTGACCGTGCGCAGGGCGTCCTCGATCTCGCCCTGCACGGTCCGCCGTCCGCCGGCCTGCTTCGCCCAGCCGGAGAAGTCCTTGCCGTCGTACGAAAGATCCAGCCGCACCCGTACGAAGCCGGGCTCCACCTCGTCGCTCACGCGATCCATCCTCTCAACTCACGCGGAACGGGCCCGCCCCCAGTGGGGAACGGGCCCGCTCGACGAACCTGAAATCAGGCTCAGGCGTCCTTCGACTCCTCGGCAGACTCCGCCGGAGCCTCCTCGGACGTGGCCTCGGCGGCCTCGTCCTTCTTGAGGGCGTCTTCCTTGACCGCGCGCTTGGCGGCAGCCTCGGCCTCGGCCACGGTCGCCTTCTTCGCGATCTCGCCCTCGACGAGCTCGATCACGGCCATCGGGGCGTTGTCGCCACGACGGTTGCCGATCTTGGTGATACGGGTGTAGCCACCCGGACGCTCGGCGTAACGCGGAGCGATCTCGGTGAAGAGCGTGTGCACGATGCCCTTGTCCGTGATCGTCTGCAGCACCAGGCGACGGTTGTGGATGTCGCCCTTCTTCGCCTTGGTGATCAGGCGCTCGGCGACCGGACGCAGGCGGCGGGCCTTGGCCTCGGTCGTGGTGATGCGGCCGTGCTCGAACAGCGACTTCGCCAGGTTCGCGAGAAGAAGCTTCTCGTGAGCGGCGCTGCCACCGAAACGGGCTCCCTTGGTGGGACGCGGCATGGGGTTTCTCCTTGTGATCTGCACCGGCCGTATCAGGTACCGGTGTCAGTTCCCTCCTGGCGGTCGCCGGAGGGGGTGCGGGGAGCCGGGGCTCCCCGCAAGCCTTCTCAGTACTGCTCGGTCTCGACGAAGCCCGCGTCCGCGTCGTCGTCGGCGCCGAAGGCGTCGGCGGCGGCGGTCGGGTCGAATCCGGGCGGGCTGTCCTTGAGGGCCAGGCCCATGCCGGCCAGCTTCGCCTTGACCTCGTCGATCGACTTCGCACCGAAGTTGCGGATGTCGAGCAGGTCGGCCTCGGAGCGCGCCACGAGCTCACCCACGGAGTGGATGCCCTCACGCTTGAGGCAGTTGTACGAACGAACGGTGAGCTCGAGCTCCTCGATCGGCAGCGCCAGGTCGGCGGCGAGGGCGGCGTCCGTGGGGGACGGGCCCATGTCGATGCCCTCGGCGTCGATGTTGAGCTCGCGCGCCAGACCGAACAGCTCGACCAGGGTCTTACCGGCGGACGCCATGGCGTCACGCGGGCGCATGGCCTGCTTGGTCTCGACGTCGACGATCAGCTTGTCGAAGTCGGTGCGCTGCTCGACTCGGGTCGCCTCGACCTTGTAGGTGACCTTGAGGACCGGCGAGTAGATGGAGTCGACCGGGATACGGCCGATCTCCTGGCCCACCTGCTTGTTCTGCACGGCGGAGACGTAGCCGCGGCCGCGCTCGACGGTCAGCTCCATCTCCAGCTTGCCCTTGCCGTTGAGCGTGGCGAGCACCAGGTCGGGGTTGTGCACCTCGACACCGGCCGGCGGGGCGATGTCAGCAGCGGTGACCAGGCCGGGACCCTGCTTGCGCAGGTACATCACGACCGGCTCGTCGTGCTCCGAGGAGACGACCAGCTGCTTGATGTTCAGGATGAGGTCGGTGACGTCCTCCTTGACGCCCGGCACGGTGGTGAACTCGTGCAGGACACCGTCGATGCGGATGGACGTGACGGCCGCACCCGGGATCGAGGAGAGGAGCGTACGGCGGAGCGAGTTGCCGAGGGTGTAACCGAAGCCCGGCTCGAGGGGCTCGATCACGAACCGCGAGCGGTACTCGTCGACGACCTCTTCGGTCAGCGAGGGACGCTGAGCGATAAGCATGGTGTGTTTCCTTCAGTCATGGATGCCCGCTATTTGACACCCGACAGGTACTGCGTACTGCAAGGGTACGGGCGGTACGTCCCACAAGGGACCTACCGCCCGAAAGCCCTACGTCGACCAGGATGCGTCACGCACCCAGGGTCAGACGCGCCTCCGCTTGGGGGGACGGCAGCCGTTGTGCGGCGTGGGGGTGACGTCCTGGATCGAGCCGACCTCGAGGCCGGTGGCCTGGAGGGAGCGGATCGCGGTCTCACGGCCGGAGCCGGGACCCTTGACGAAGACGTCGACCTTGCGCATGCCGTGCTCCTGCGCGCGGCGGGCGGCCGACTCGGCGGCCATCTGCGCGGCGAAGGGGGTGGACTTGCGCGAGCCCTTGAAGCCGACGTGGCCGGCGGAGGCCCAGGAGATCACGTTGCCGCTCGGGTCCGTGATGGACACGATCGTGTTGTTGAACGTGCTCTTGATGTGCGCGTGGCCGTGAGCGACGTTCTTCTTTTCCTTGCGGCGCACCTTCTTGGCAGCGCCCTGACGACCCTTGGGGGGCATCTATAACTCCTACGGGGAGGTGGTCGGTCCTACAGCGAAGACCGCTGGTAAAGCGAGTCCGCTGAGGACTACTTCTTGCCCGGCTTCTTCTTACCGGCGATGGCGCGACGCGGGCCCTTGCGGGTACGAGCGTTCGTGCTGGTGCGCTGACCGTGGACCGGCAGGCCGCGGCGGTGACGCAGACCCTGGTAGCAGCCGATCTCGACCTTGCGGCGGATGTTGGCCTGGATGTCGCGGCGGAGGTCACCTTCCGTCTGGAAGTTGACATCCACGTACTCGCGAATCTTGACCAGGTCCTCTTCGGCCAGGTCACGAACGCGGACGTTCGGGTCGACACCGGTGGCGGCGAGGGTCTCCTGCGACCGGGTGCGCCCGATGCCGAAAACGTAGGTGAGGGCGACCTCAATACGCTTGTCGCGCGGGAGGTCAACGCCTTCAAGGCGTGCCATTCATGGCTCCTGATGTAGTCGGAGGTCTTCCGCAGAGCCGTTCCGTGGCCGCCGCCCCTTGAACAAGAGAGGGAGGTACGGACCAGGTCCCCGGCCTCCACCGGAGGTGTCGCCGACCGTAGTCAGGCGGGCTCTGCGTATGTACGTATTTACGTGCGTCGCGCGATGAACTGCGAGTGCAGGTGGTCGTGCGTCAGCCCTGGCGCTGCTTGTGGCGCAGGTTGTCGCAGATGACCATGACCCGGCCGTGACGGCGGATCACCTTGCACTTGTCGCAGATCTTCTTGACGCTCGGCTTGACCTTCATGGGATGTGAGGTTCTCCGGGTCAGTGCCGACACCCCGCGAGGGGGGTGCGACAAGATCTACTTGTACCGGTAGACGATCCGGCCACGCGTCAGGTCGTACGGGGAGAGCTCCACGACGACCCGGTCGTCCGGGAGGATACGGATGTAGTGCATCCGCATCTTGCCGGAGATGTGCGCGAGGACCTTGTGACCGTTCTGGAGCTCCACCTTGAACATGGCGTTCGGGAGGGACTCGATCACGGTGCCCTCGATTTCGATGGCACCTTGCTTCTTGGCCACGCTTCGCCTTTCGAATCGGCTACCTTGATCGACTCTCGTCACCGCGTGCGGACACACGGGTACACGAGAGCCGACGCATCAGTCTACGTCAGGCCATTCGAAAAGACGAATCCGGCAAGTGTGCCCAACGTGAGAGATCGTTAAGCGGCGTGCGCGCCCGAAGACGCGCCGCGGCCGCTACGCGTCAGGCAAGGGGGTCCGGTGCCGCCGTGATGCCCAGCTCCGCCAGCTTCGCCTTGCCGCCGTCGTGGGCGGTCAGGACCAGCGGACCCTCCTCCGTCAGCGCGACCGAGTGCTCCCAGTGCGAGGACCAGGTGCCGTCGGTGGTGATGACCGTCCAGTCGTCGGAGAGGACCTCCGTGTGCGGCGTGCCGAGCGACACCATCGGCTCGATGGCCAGGCAGAAGCCGGGGACCAGCTTGGGGCCCTTGCCGCGCTTGCGCGAGACGTAGTTCAGCAGGTGCGGGTCCATGTGCATCTCGGTGCCGATGCCGTGGCCGCCGTAGTCCTCGATGATCCCGTACTTGCCGGTCGCCGGACGCGGCTGGCGGCGGATGTAGGTCTCGATGGCGCGGGAGACGTCGATGAGCCGGTTGCCGTTCTTCATCGCGGCGATGCCGGCCCACATCGACTCCTCGGTCACCCGCGACAGCTCGAGGAGCTCCGGAGCGTGACCGCTGCCCACGAAGGCCGTGTAGGCGGCGTCCCCGTGCCAGCCGTCGACGATGGCGCCGCAGTCGATGGAGATGATGTCGCCGTCCTTGAGGACGGTCGTCTCGTCCGGGATGCCGTGGACGACGACCTCGTTGACCGAGGTGCAGATCGTCGCGGGGAAGCCCCCGTAGCCGAGGAAGTTCGACTTCGCTCCGTGATCGGCGATCACCTTGCGGGCGACCTCGTCGAGGTCCTTGGTCGTGGCGCCGGGCACCGCGGCCTTGCGGGTCGCGTCGTGGATGGCGGCGACGACCAGTCCCGCCTCGCGCATCTTCGCGATCTGCTCGGGGGTCTTGATCTGCACCATTGCGGCGGGCGCCTTTCTGGACAAGTGGTTCCGGGCTTATCAACGATACGGCCGCGGCGTCCGAAGGACACCGCGGCCGTAACTCTCGAGAAACTGCTTCGCAGGTGCTCAGGCCTGGGCGGCCTTGTCCACCTGGAGGGCCTCCATCGCCCGGGCGGTCACGTCGGTGACCTTGCCGAGCGCGGAGATGGTGACCACCAGGCCCTGCGACCTGTAGTAGTCGATGATCGGCTCGGTCTGCGTGTGGTAGACCTCGAGCCGCTTGCGGACCGTCTCCTCCGAGTCGTCGTCGCGCTGGTACAGCTCGCCGCCGCACTCGTCGCAGACGCCCTCGGTCTTGGCCGGGGAGTACGTCACGTGGAAGACGTGCGCGCTGTTGTTGCGGCACACACGGCGTCCGGCGATCCGCTTGACGACCTCGTCCTCGGGGACCTCCAGGTCGAGCACGGCGTCCAGCTGGACGCCCTCGCCCTTCAGCATCCCGTCCAGCGCCTCGGCCTGGCCCACGTTGCGCGGGAAGCCGTCGAGCAGGAAGCCGCCCACGGCGTCCGGCTGGGACATGCGGTCCTTGGCCATCCCGATGGTCACCTCGTCGGGGACCAGGTTGCCGGCGTCCATGTACGCCTTGGCCTGCTTCCCCAGCTCGGTGCCCTGGGAGATGTTGGCGCGGAACAGGTCGCCCGTGGAGATGTGCGGGATCGACAGGTTCTTGGCGAGGAACGCTGCCTGCGTCCCTTTCCCGGCACCGGGCGGTCCGACGAGGACGATTCGCATCAGCGGAGGAACCCTTCGTAATTGCGCTGCTGGAGCTGGCTCTCGATCTGCTTCACGGTCTCCAGACCCACACCCACGATGATGAGGATGCTCGTCCCGCCGAACGGGAAGTTCTGGTTCGCGCCTCCGAAGCCTGCCAACGCCATCGTCGGGACAAGAGCAATCAGACCCAGGTACAGCGAGCCCGGCCAAGTGATCCTGTTGAGCACGTAGCTCAGATACTCGGCAGTAGGTCGACCAGCCCGGATACCCGGGATGAAGCCACCATACTTCTTCATGTTGTCCGCGACTTCCTCGGGGTTGAACGAGATCGCCACATAGAAGAAGGCGAAGAACACGATCAGAAGGAAGTACGTGATGATGTAGTAGGGGTGATCGCCCTTGACGAAGTGGGCTTCGATCCAGGTTTTCCACCCGGACTGCGAGTTCGAGAACTGCGCGACGAGCGCCGGGATGTAGAGCAGCGACGAGGCGAAGATGACGGGAATCACACCCGCCTGGTTCACCTTGAGCGGGATGTATGTGGACGTACCGCCGTACGACCTGCGACCGATCATCCGCTTCGCGTACTGCACCGGGATGCGCCGCTGGGCCTGCTCGACGAAGACGACCAGCGCCACCATCACGAAGCCGATCAGGATGACCGTGCCGAACTCGATCCAGCCCTGGGCGAGCTTGCCGCTCTCCTTGATCGCCCACAGGGCGCCCGGGAAGCCGGCGGCGATCGAGATGAACATCAGGATCGACATGCCGTTGCCGATGCCGCGGTCGGTGATGAGCTCACCGAGCCACATGACGGCCGCGGTACCGGCGGTCATGGTGACGACCATCACGATGGTGGTGAAGATCGAGCGGTCCGGCACGATCTCGTTGCCGACCGGGCAGCTGGCGAAGAGCGCGCCGCTCCGGGCGGTGGCGACGAGGCCGGTGCCCTGCAGCACCGCGAGCGCCACCGTCAGGTAACGCGTGTACTGCGTGATCTTCGCCGTGCCGGACTGACCCTCCTTCTTGAGGGCCTCCAGCCGCGGGATGACCACGGTCAGCAGCTGCAGGATGATGCTCGCCGTGATGTACGGCATGATGCCGAGCGCGAAGATGGTGATCTGCAGCAGCGCTCCGCCGCTGAACATGTTCACCAGCCCGAACAGGCTGTTGTTGCCCTTCGTGGCCGCGTCGACACAGATCTGGACATTCTGATAACTGACACCGGGTACCGGGATGTGTGACCCGAGTCGGTACAGAACGATGATGGCCAGTGTGAAGAGCAGCTTCTTGCGCAGGTCGGGCGTCTTGAACGCCCGGGCGAACGCGGTGAGCACGGTGCCTCCTGCGACCCCCGCGCTACTGCGTCAGAGGTGACGGTCTTGAGGATCGACGAATACGTATCAGGCAAAATCCGCACGGGGCGCCAGTAGGCACACCGGGCTGAAGTTAACAACGCACGACACCTTACCGGCGACCGTGCCCCCCAAGGAACGACCAACCGGGGATGCCCCTTATGAGAGGCATCCCCGGTCGGATGTTCAAGCCATCGAGTCGTCTCAGACGAGCTCGGTGACGGTGCCGCCGGCGGCGGCAATCTTCTCCTTGGCGGAACCGGAGACGGCGTCGACCGTCACCTGCAGCGCCACGGAGATCTCGCCCTGGCCCAGGACCTTGACGAGGCTGTTCTTGCGCACGGCACCCTTGTCGACCAGGTCGGCAACGGTGACCTCACCACCCTCGGGGTAGAGGGCAGCGAGCTTGTCCAGGTTCACGACCTGGTACTCGGTGCGGAACGGGTTCTTGAAGCCCTTGAGCTTCGGGAGACGCATGTGGAGGGGCATCTGCCCACCCTCGAAGCGCTCCGGAACCTGGTAACGGGCCTTGGTGCCCTTGGTACCACGACCGGCCGTCTTACCCTTCGACGCCTCACCACGACCCACACGGGTCTTGGCGGTCTTGGCGCCCGGGGCGGGACGGAGGTTGTGGACCTTCAGCGGGTTCTGCTCCGCCATGTCAGTCGACCTCCTCGACCGTCACGAGGTGGCGGACGGTGTGAACCATTCCGCGGAACTCGGGGCGGTCCTCCTTGACGACCACGTCGTTCAGGCGCTTGAGCCCGAGCGAACGCAGGGTGTCACGGTGGTTCTGCTTGCTGCCGATGTACGACTTCGTCTGCGTGATCTTGAGGCGGGCCATTACGCACCCGCTCCCGCACGCGCACGGAGCAGAGCCGCGGGGGCGACGTCCTCGAGGGGCAGACCACGGCGAGCCGCGATCTCCTCGGGACGCTGCAGGCCCTTGAGGGCCGCCACGGTCGCGTGCACGATGTTGATCGCGTTGTCCGAGCCGAGCGACTTCGACAGGATGTCGTGCACGCCCGCGCACTCGAGCACGGCGCGCACCGGGCCACCGGCGATGACGCCGGTACCGGGGGAAGCCGGCTTGAGCAGGACGACGCCGGCAGCCTTCTCACCCTGGATCGGGTGAGGGATGGTGCCCTGGATACGGGGGACCTTGAAGAAGTGCTTCTTGGCCTCCTCAACACCCTTGGCGATGGCGGCCGGCACCTCCTTGGCCTTGCCGTAACCGACGCCTACGGTGCCGTCACCGTCACCCACCACGACGAGCGCGGTGAAGCTGAAGCGACGACCACCCTTGACAACCTTGGCGACGCGGTTGATCGCGACAACGCGCTCAACGTACGCGGTCTTCTCGGCGGCAGCTGCGCCACCGTCGCGACCCTTCCGGTCCCGCCGCTCGCCGCCACCGGCACCGCTTCCGCGGCGCTGGGGTCCAGCCATTGGATTTACCTCTCTCTGTTACGTCCGTTAGTCCCGGAACCGGGGCTCAGAACTTCAGCCCGGCTTCGCGGGCGGCGTCAGCCAGAGCGGCAATGCGCCCGGCGTACCTGTTGCCACCACGGTCGAACACGACGGCCTCGACGCCGGCGGCCTTGGCGCGCTCGGCGACCAGGGAACCGACCTGCTTGGCCTGGGCGCTCTTGTCGCCCTCGCCACCACGGATCGAGGTGTCCAGGGTCGACGCCGAGGCGAGCGTGTGGCCCGCGATGTCGTCGATGACCTGGGCCACGATGTGGCGGTTGGAACGCGTCACGACCAGGCGCGGACGCTCCGGCGTACCGGAGACGTTCTTGCGGACGCGGATGTGGCGGCGCTTGATGGCGGCGCGCTTGTACGCGTCACCCTTGGCAATCTTCACACCGTATGCCATGGCTTACTTACCCGCCTTTCCGACCTTGCGGCGGATGACCTCGCCCGCATACTTCACGCCCTTGGCCTTGTACGGGTCGGGCTTGCGCAGCTTGCGGATGTTCGCGGCGACCTCGCCGACCTTCTGCTTGTCGATGCCCTCGACCGAGAACTTGGTCGGCGACTCGACCTTGAAGGAGATGCCTTCCGGCGCCTCCACCAGGATCGGGTGGCTGTAACCGAGCTGGAACTCCAGGTTGGAGCCCTTCGCGGCGACGCGGTAACCGACACCGCTGATCTCGAGCGCCTTGGTGTATCCCTGGGTCACACCGGTGATCATGTTCGCCACCAGCGTGCGGGACAGGCCGTGCAGGGCCTTGTTCTGACGCTCGTCGTTGGGACGGGTGACGTTGAGCACGCCCTCCTCGCCCTTAACAATCTCGATCGGCGCAGCGACGGTGTGCGTGAGGGAGCCCTTCGGACCCTTCACCGCGACCGTGCGGCCATCGATGGTGACGTCCACACCGGCGGGAACCTGGATGGGGAGCTTGCCGATTCGCGACATGAGCTATTCCTCCGTTCCCGACTACCAGACGTAGGCGAGGACTTCCCCACCCACGCCCTTCTTCTGCGCCTGCTGGCCGGTCAGGAGACCGTGGGACGTGGAGATGATCGCCACGCCCAGGCCGCCGAGAACCTTCGGCAGGTTGGTGGACTTCGCGTAAACACGCAGACCCGGCTTGGAGATGCGCTTGATGCCGGCGATCGAACGCTCACGGTTCGGGCCGAACTTCAGCTCGAGGACGAGGTTCTTGCCGACCTCGGCGTCCTCGACCTTCCAGCCGGTGATGAAACCCTCCTGCTGGAGGATCTCGGCGATGTGCGACTTGATCTTGCTGTGCGGCATCACCACGGAGTCGTGGTACGCCGAGTTCGCGTTACGCAGACGCGTCAGCATGTCTGCGATCGGATCAGTCATGGTCATGAATTGGCCTTCGGCCTCTCTCGCCGGGGTTTCCTGTATGCGCCATCCCTCTCCCCACACAGGGGCGGGACGGGTGCGGCGCGGGGACCTACGGCGTAGTAAGTCGTACGGGCGGCAGACGCCCAACCCTCCTAGCCTAAGCCATGGAGAGAAGGGCCCCTGCCAACCCTCTGCTTACCGAGAGACTCCGGTTGTCCCGATTAAGGGGACTACCAGGAGCTCTTGGTCACGCCCGGCAGCTCGCCACGGTGAGCCATCTCACGAAGGCACACGCGGCACAGGCCGAACTTGCGGTACACGGAGTGCGGGCGGCCGCAGCGCTGGCAGCGGGTGTACGCACGCACACCGAACTTGGGCTTACGAGCAGCCTTGGCAATAAGAGCCTTCTTCGCCATCTCGCTTACGCCTCCTTGAACGGGAAGCCGAGGTGACGCAGAAGGGCTCGGCCCTCGTCGTCGTTGGTCGCCGTGGTGACCACGGTGATGTCCATACCCCGGACGCGGTCGATCTTGTCCTGGTCGATCTCGTGGAACATGACCTGCTCCGTGAGACCGAAGGTGTAGTTGCCACGGCCGTCGAACTGCTTGGGGGACAGACCACGGAAGTCGCGGATGCGCGGAAGCGCGAGCGACAGGGTGCGGTCCAGGAACTCCCACATGCGGTCGCCACGAAGCGTGACGTGGGCACCGATCGGCTGACCCTCACGCAGCTTGAACTGCGCGATGGACTTGCGGGCCTTGGTGACGGCCGGCTTCTGACCGGTGATCGTGGTGAGGTCGCGAATCGCGCCGTCGATCAGCTTGGAGTCGCGGGCGGCGTCGCCCACACCCATGTTGACCACGATCTTGACGAGGCCCGGGACCTGCATGACGTTCTCGTAGGAGAACTCCTCACGCAGCTTGCCCGCGATCTCCTCGCGGTACTTCGTCTTCAGACGCGGAGTGGTGGTGGTAGCCATCAGATGTCCTCACCCGTCCGCTTGGCAACGCGGATCTTGTTGCCCTCGTCGTCGAAGCGGAAACCGACGCGGGTCACGACCTTCTTGCCGTCCTTCTCCACGACGAGCTGAACATTGCTCACGTGAATGGGGGCCTCGGTCGTGACGATGCCACCGGTCTGCGAACCACGAGCGGTCTGGCCGGCCTTGGTGTGCTTCTTGACCCGGTTGACACCCTCGACCAGGACGCGGTCCTCGCGGGGGAAGGCCTGAATGACCTTGCCCTGCTTGCCCTTGTCCTTACCGGTGATGACCTGAACCAGGTCGCCCTTCTTGATCTTCATGCTTACAGCACCTCCGGCGCGAGCGAGATGATCTTCATGAACTTCTTCTCGCGCAGCTCACGGCCCACCGGGCCGAAGATACGGGTGCCGCGAGGGTCGCCGTCGTTCTTCAGAATGACGGCGGCGTTCTCGTCGAAGCGGATGTACGAGCCGTCCTGACGACGACGCTCCTTGACGGTGCGAACGATGACCGCCTTGACGACGTCACCCTTCTTCACGTTGCCACCGGGGATCGCGTCCTTGACGGTGGCGACGATGACGTCACCGATGCCCGCGTAGCGGCGACCGGAGCCACCGAGAACACGGATGCAAAGGATCTCCTTGGCACCAGTGTTGTCGGCGACGCGCAGTCGCGACTCCTGCTGGATCACGTCTATCTCCTGATTGTCTGCCGGTTCCCGGCGGGGGCTCTCCTCTTACGAGGAAAGACCCCCACCGAGCCTGGCGGAACGAACTCGAAGGGTTACCCCTTCAAGCAATTACTTGGCCTTCTCGAGGATCTCGACGATGCGCCAGCGCTTGGTCGCCGACAGCGGACGCGTCTCCATGATGAGGACGCGGTCGCCGACGCCGGCAGCGTTCTGCTCGTCGTGCGCCTTGAGCTTGTTGGTACGGCGGATGACCTTGCCGTACAGCGCGTGCTTCACGCGGTCCTCGACGGCGACGACGACGGTCTTGTCCATCTTGTCGCTGACGACGAGACCCTCACGGGTCTTGCGGAAACCGCGGGCGGTCTTGTCTTCAGTCACGTTGCTCTCGCTCATCAGGCGCTCTCCACCGTCTCGATGCCCAGCTCGCGCTCACGCATCAGGGTGTAGATCCGCGCGATGTCCTTGCGGACGGCCTTCAGCCGGCCGTGGTTCTCGAGCTGACCGGTCGCCGCCTGGAAGCGGAGGTTGAACAGCTCTTCCTTGGCCTCGCGGAGCTTGGCAACAAGCTCCTCGTTGCCCAGCTCGCGCAGCTCGGACGCCTTGGTACCGGCCGACATCACGCTTCACCTGCCTCGCGCTTGACGATCCGGCACTTCATCGGCAGCTTGTGGGCCGCGCGAGTCAGAGCCTCACGTGCAATCTTTTCGTTCGGGTAGGACAGCTCGAACATGACCCGGCCCGGGTGCACGTTCGCCACCCACCACTCGGGGGAACCCTTACCGGAACCCATGCGGGTCTCGGCGGGCTTCTTGGTCAGCGGGCGGTCCGGGTAGATGTTGATCCAGACCTTGCCGCCACGCTTGATGTGGCGGGTCATCGCGATACGAGCCGCCTCGATCTGGCGGTTGGTCACGTACGCCGGAGTCATGGCCTGGATGCCGTACTCGCCGAACGCAACCGTCGTACCACCCTTGGCCATACCGCGGCGCTTCGGGTGGTGCTGCTTGCGGTGCTTGACCCTACGGGGGATCAGCATTTCGGTCAGGCCTCCGTTCCGGTGCTCTCAGCAGCCGGAGCGGCGGCGGGAGCGTCGGCCTTGGGGGCCTCGGCAGCCGGAGCCTGCTGCGGCTTGCGACCGCGACCGCCACGCTCGCCACCGCGGCCACCACGGGCCGGGCGGTCAGCGCCACCACGGGCCGGGCGGTTGCCGGCGCGGGCAGCAGCGTTCTCGGCGCGGACCTCGGCGATGTTCTTGACGTCGCCCTTGTAGATCCAGACCTTCACGCCGATGCGGCCGAAGGTCGTCTTGGCCTCGAAGAAGCCGTACTCGACGTTCGCGCGCAGCGTGTGCAGCGGCACACGACCCTCGCGGTAGAACTCCGAGCGGGACATCTCGGCGCCGCCGAGACGACCGCCACACTGGATCTTGATGCCCTTGGCGCCGGCCTTCATCGCCGACTGCATGCTCTTACGCATGGCGCGGCGGAAGGAGACGCGGGAGGACAGCTGCTCGGCAACGGCCTGGGCCACGAGCTGAGCGTCGACCTCGGGGTTCTTGACCTCGAGGATGTTCAGCTGGACCTGCTTGCCCGTGAGCTTCTCGAGGTCGCCGCGGATGCGGTCGGCCTCGGCGCCACGGCGGCCGATGACGATGCCGGGACGCGCGGTGTGGATGTCCACCCGCACGCGGTCACGGGTGCGCTCGATCTCGACCTTCGAGATGCCGGCGCGCTCCATGCCGGACGTCATCATCCGACGGATGGCGACGTCTTCCTTGACGTAGTCCTTGTACAGCTTGTCGGCGTACCAGCGGGACTTGAAGTCCGTGGTGATACCGAGCCGGAACCCGTGCGGGTTTACCTTCTGGCCCATTACCGGGTTCCTTCCTTGCTGCTGACGACCACGGTGATGTGGCTGGTCCGCTTACGGATCCGGTAGGCACGGCCCTGAGCACGCGGACGGAACCGCTTCAGGGTCGGACCCTCGTCCACGTACGCCTCGCTGATGACCAGCGAAGAGGCGTCGGTGTGGTCGTAGTTGTGCGCGGCGTTGGCAATGGCGCTGTCAAGCACCTTGCCGACCGGCACGCTCGCGGCCTGCGGGGCGAAACGCAGGACCGCCTGAGCCTCCGTGGCATCCATGCCACGGATGAGGTCCACCACTCGGCGGGCCTTCATGGGCGTGACGCGGATGTACCGCGCCTGGGCCCTGGCTTCCATGGTTGTCCCTTCGGTGTAAGTCATTAGTCGTTCCACCCCGCGGTTAGCGGCGCTTCGACTTCCGGTCGTCCTTGACGTGGCCGCGGAAGGTGCGAGTCGGCGAGAACTCGCCGAGCTTGTGGCCGACCATGGACTCGGTGACGAACACCGGGACATGCGTCTTGCCGTTGTGCACCGCGATCGTGTGGCCCAGCATGGCCGGGACGATCATCGAGCGACGGGACCAGGTCTTGATGACGTTCTTGGTGCCGGCTTCGTTCTGTACGTCCACCTTCTTGATCAGGTGGTCGTCGACGAAGGGCCCCTTCTTGAGACTGCGCGGCATCTAAACCCGCTCCTAGCGCTTCTTGTTCGTCTTGCGGCGGCGGACGATGTACTTGTTGCTCGCCTTCTTGGGAGAACGAGTACGACCCTCCTTCTGACCCCACGGGGAGACCGGGTGGCGACCACCGGAGGTCTTGCCCTCACCACCACCGTGCGGGTGGTCAACCGGGTTCATCGCGACACCGCGGACGGTCGGGCGAACGCCCTTCCAGCGCAGACGGCCGGCCTTGCCCCAGTTGATGTTCGACTGCTCGGCGTTGCCGACCTCGCCGACCGTGGCGCGGCAGCGGATGTCGACCAGGCGAATCTCGCCGGACGGCATACGCAGGTGGGCCATCTGGCCCTCCTTCGCCAGCAGCTGCACGGAGGCACCCGCGGAGCGGGCGAACTTCGCGCCGCCGCCGGGCCGCAGCTCGATGGCGTGGATGGTCGTACCGACCGGGATGTTGCGCAGCGCCAGGTTGTTACCGGGCTTGATGTCGGCGCCGGGGCCGTTCTCGACCCGGTCGCCCTGGTTCAGGCCACGGGGGGCGATGATGTAGCGCTTCTCGCCGTCTGCGTAGTGCAGGAGCGCGATGCGCGCGGTGCGGTTGGGGTCGTACTCGATGTGAGCGACCTTCGCCGGAACGCCGTCCTTGTCGTGACGACGGAAGTCGATCACGCGGTAGGCGCGCTTGTGGCCACCGCCCTGGTGACGGACGGTCACACGACCGGTGTTGTTACGGCCGCCCTTGCTGTGCAGGGGGCGGACCAGCGACTTCTCCGGCGTGGACCGCGTGATCTCGACGAAGTCGGCGACGCTGGAGCCACGACGGCCCGGAGTCGTCGGCTTGTACTTGCGGATACCCATTGTCTCTCAGTCCTCGGAAACTATTCCGAAATCTGGACGATCTCGACCGCCGTCAGGCGGTCGGACCGCCGAAGATGTCGATACGGTCGCCCTCGGCAAGGGTCACGATGGCGCGCTTGGTGTTGGCGCGCTTGCCGAAACCGGTGCGGGTGCGCTTGCGCTTGCCCTGACGGTTGATCGTGTTGACCCCGGTGACCTTGACCGAGAAGACCGCCTCGACGGCCTGCTTGATCTGGGTCTTGTTGGAGCCAGGCGCGACGATGAACGTGTACTTGTTCTCGTCGAGCAGGGCGTAGCTCTTCTCGGACACGACCGGCTTGACGAGAACGTCGCGCGGGTCCGTGAAGGTCTTGCTGGTAACGGTCGCCTCGGACATCAGACGTCGCTCCCTTCGGTCTCAGCGGCCTTGGGGCCAGACACGAAGGACTCGAAAGCGGCCTTGGTGAAGACCACGTCGTCGGAGACGAGCACGTCGTACGTGTTCAGCTGGCCCGGCTCCAGGATGTGCACCTGGGGCAGGTTGCGGGCGGACAGCCACGCGGCCTCGTCGGCGCGGTCGACGACCAGGAGCAGGTTCTTGCGCTCACTGATCTTGCCGAACAGCGTCTTCGCTGCCTTGGTGGAGACCTCGCCCTCGACCACGCCGGAGACGACGTGGATACGGGAGTGACGGGCCCGGTCGGTGAGGGCACCGCGGAGGGCGGCGGCCTTCATCTTCTTCGGGGTCCGCTGCGAGTAGTCACGCGGCACGGGGCCGTGGACGACGCCACCGCCGGCGAACTGAGGCGCACGGGTCGAACCCTGACGGGCGCGGCCGGTGCCCTTCTGGCGGTAAGGCTTCTTGCCACCACCGCGGACCTCGCCACGCGTCTTGACCTTGTGCGTGCCCTGACGGGCAGCGGCCAGCTGCGCGACGACGACCTGGTGGATCAGCGGGATGCTGACCTTGGCGTCGAAGATCTCGGCCGGGAGCTCAACGGTCCCGGACTTGTCGCCCGCGGGCGACAGGATGTCAATGGTGCTCATAGTCCTCAGGCCCCCTTGGCCGCAGTGCGGACCAGGACCAGGCCGCCGTTCGGACCAGGAACTGCGCCCTTGATGAGGAGCAGGCCCTTCTCCGCGTCAACGGCGTGAACGGTCAGGTTCTGGGTGGTGACCCGCTCGTTGCCCATGCGGCCCGCCATGCGGAGGCCCTTGAACACACGGCCCGGGGTGGCGCAGCCACCGATGGAGCCGGGAGAGCGGTGCTTGCGCTGGGTGCCGTGACCGGCGCCGAGGCCCTTGAAGTTGTGACGCTTCATGACACCGGCGAAGCCCTTGCCCTTGCTCTTGCCCGTGACGTCGACCTTGACGCCGGACTCGAACACCTCGGCAGTGATCTCCTGGCCCAGCGTGTACTCGCTGGCGTCAGGGGTGCGGAGCTCCACCAGGTGGCGGCGGGGGGTCACGTCGGCCTTGGCGAAGTGGCCCTTGAGGGGCTTGTTCACCTTGCGAGGGTCGATCTCGCCGAAGGCGATCTGGACCGACTCGTAGCCGTCGATGTCATTCGTACGGACCTGGGTAACGACACAGGGCCCGGCCTTGACGACGGTCACCGGGACGACACGGTTGTTCTCGTCCCAGACCTGGGTCATGCCGAGCTTCTCGCCCAGGACGCCCTTGATCTGCTTTGCCATCTCTTCCGCGCCTCTCAGAGCTTGATCTCGATGTCGACGCCGGCCGGAAGGTCCAGGCGCATCAACGAGTCAACGGTCTTGGGCGTCGGGTCGAGGATGTCGATCAGGCGCTTGTGCGTGCGCATCTCGAAGTGCTCGCGCGAGTCCTTGTACTTGTGCGGCGACTTGATGACGCAGTACACGTTCTTCTCAGTGGGCAGCGGCACCGGGCCTGCGACCGACGCACCAGTGCGGGTCACCGTCTCGACGATCTTCTTCGCCGAAGAGTCGATGACCTCGTGGTCGTAGGCCTTGAGCCGGATGCGGATCTTCTGTCCCGCCATGGCTACTCAGTAGTCCTTTGTCTAGTGAAACGCTCTGGTACTCGGTGGGTCTTGCTCTCTTCTCCGACCCACGCGGTCGGGCGTGTCGCACTCCCTCTACGTAGATCTCCCGAAGGATTTCCCAACCAAGGGGGTGCGGCCTGCGGCCGCGTATCGGGGGAAGAGCTCCCGCCGAGTGCCTGGCCGGTACCCCGCTGACACTTCCCGGAAGATTCCCGTACGTCCGACCCGAGGGTCGACGAGTACTGTGGGACTCGCTTCCGGTCCTCCCGGCGGGAGGCGCGCAGCATCGGCACTCAACCGAGCAACCCGGACAGTCTGCCACACACTCCCGCGCCCTGGCCAATCGAGCCGAGAACACTACCCCGCGGGGGTTACGTGTCAAACAACGGCGCGCAGAACCCCTGTCCGGACGGCCGCCCGGCGCCCCCGTTCACCTGCCGCCCGGCCTCCCCCGGAAGAGGGCCGACCGGGCGCGGCCCGGTGAGCGATATTCGGTCGAGCGGGGCTCCTCGCCGCTCCTACAGTGGCCGGACAGTCATTCGACACGGGGGCCCGGTTCTGTCATGCGCACGCACTATCCCCGCACGGCTCATCTGCCGTGGTCGCCCGGTGCGACCTCGGACGATGTGCGCGTCGCGGATCTCGACGGGCTGCGCGGGCGAGAGGTCGTCGTCACCGAGAAGCTCGACGGGGAGAACACCACCCTGTACCGCGACGGGCTGCACGCCCGGTCGCTGGACTCCGCCCATCATCCGTCCCGGGCCTGGGTGAAGGCGCTGCAGGGACGCGTCGCACACGGCATCCCCGAGGGCTGGCGGGTGTGCGGGGAGAACATGTTCGCCCGGCACTCGATCGCCTACGACGACCTGGAGAGCTACTTCTACGGGTTCTCCGTGTGGGACGAACTCGGCTGGTGCCTGGACTGGGACCGGACCGTCGCGTTCCTGCGCGACCTGGGTGTCCCCGTACCGAGGGTGCTGTGGCGCGGCGTGTTCGACGAGCGGGCGCTGCGGGCCCTGAAGCCGGACCTCGCCCGGCAGGAGGGCTTCGTCGTCCGCACCGCCGACGGCTTCATGGCCGAGGAGTTCGGGCGGCGGGTCGCCAAGTGGGTGCGGGCCGGGCATGTGCGGACCGATACGCACTGGATGCACGCGGCCGTCGTACCGAACGGGCTCGGGCCGGGCGCCGCGCTGTGGGACGTACGGTCCGGGGCCGCGCCGGACCCCCGGGCGCTGGGCGTGGGCGACGGTGACGCCGAGGCCGTGGCGCGGCTGGACAGCGGCGGCCGCACGGGGGACGCCCGGCTCGCCGGCGTACTGGCGGCGCTGCTCCACCGGGAGCGGCGGGGCGCGCTCGCGCCCCGCCTGGCGCCGCTGCTCGGCCTGCCGCTCGCGCGGCGCGTCGCCGACCTGGTCGGGCTGCAGGCCGGGCTGCACCTGCCGTACCCGGACGAGCGGCGCCGCGCCGGGCTCGTCCGGATGTCGTACGCCGCCGATCTCGGTGTGCTGCACGCGGTGGCCGCGGCGACGGCCGGGACGGGAGAGGCGCGGGAGCAGGTGGAGTGGTCCGCGCTGCACGCCTCGGACGTCGCGCCCCTGGACGGGCTCGCAGAAGAGTTCGCCGGTCTGGACGACGACGCGGCGGCCCGCTGCCGGGCCGAGGCCCGCGAGGCGTACGCCGAGGGCCGCATCGGCAGCACCGCGGAGGCCGTCGCCGCGACCTGGCGGTGGCGCTCGGGAGACTTCCCCCAGCTGATCCATCTCGTGGGCCCGTCCGGCAGCGGCAAGAGTTCGTTCGCGCAGGGCCTCGGCGGGGTGGACGCGCGGGTGTCCCTCGACGAACTGCGCCGCGCCCGCGGGTCGCGCGCCGACCAGAAGGCCAACGGGGACGTGCTCCGCGAAGGGCTCGGCCTGCTGGACGCCGCCCTGGCGCGCGGCGGCACCGTGGTGTGGGACGCCACGTCGCTCAATCCCCACCAGCGGTCGTTGGTGCACGCGGTGGCCCGCCGTCGCGACGCGCTCACGACCCACGCCGTGCTGCTGGTCGACGAGGACGAGCTGGCGCGGCGCAATCTGGAAAGAGAGCACCCCGTGCCGCCGGAGGTGCTGACCTCGCAACTGCACCGGTTCGTCCCGCCGTACCCGGGCCAGGCGCACCGCACCTGGTACATCGGGGCGGGCGGGACCGTCGAGGAGGAGGCGTAGGCCGTGCGAACCAGCGAGGAGATCTACCACCGGGTCCGCTGGGACGCGCGCTTCGACCCGGCCCGCTTCGTGATCGGCGTGCGCCGGCGCGAGGCGGCGCCCAAGCGCATGCCGCTGTCGGCCTTCGTGCCGGGCGGGGACATCCCCTGGCACCGGGTGCTGTTCTTCGAGGCGGACGGCGAGCTGGTCTGGGACCGGGCCACGGGCGTGGACCGGATCGACGACACCGAGGCCGGCCGGGTACGGGAGGCGCGCCGGCTGCGGGCGCCGTTCTTCGAGGCACGGACGCCCTACGCGTGGGACGGCGACGCCTGGGTGCCGGCACACGCCCCCACGGGCACCGCGGGGAGCCTGCGCGTCCTGACCTGGAACACGCTGTGGGACCGCTACGACTCCGACCGCATCGCCACCGCCGTACGCCGCCCCCTGCTGATCGACGCCCTCCGCGAGGCGGACGCGGACGTCGTCGCGCTCCAGGAGGTCGAGCCCGAGCTGCTCGTCATGCTGCTGCGCGCGCCGTGGGTACGGGACGCGTACACGGTGGCGACCGACCCGGGCGGCCGTGACGTCGACGAGTGCGGGCTGCTGCTGCTCAGCAAGCTGCCCGTACGGGAGGCGGGCCACCATGCCCTCGGCCCGCACAAGGCGGTGACGGCCATCGTCGTGGAGACCGACGGCGGTCCGGTGACCGTGGCCGCGACCCACCTCACCAGTGACCACTCGGAGGACGGCCCCGCCCGGCGGAACGCCGAACTGGCCCGGATCGCCGAGGGGTTGGCGGGCATCGACGGGGACGTCGTCCTCATGGGCGACTTCAACGACGGCACGGACGCACCGCAGACGACGCTCGGCATGCGCGACGCCTGGAGCGAGGCGCGCGGACCCGGTGACACCACCCCGACCTTCGACCCGGCCGCCAATCCGCTGGCCGCCGTCTCGTCCCTGACCGGGCGGGTGTCCCGGCTGGACCGCGTACTGCTCCGGTCGGACGCGCTCCGGGTCGACTCGGCCGTCCTGCGCGGTGACGTCCCGGGCCCCGAGGGCCTGTACGTCTCCGACCACTACGGCGTGGAGGTCGCCCTGAGCCCCGCGCGGCAGGAGAGCGGCGTTCTCGACGTGCGGCCGACGGCCCGTACGGCCGTGGCCTGGCTGCCGCCTGCCGGGCTGTGGCGACCGATCCAGGACGTCCGCCGCGACCACGACCCGCAGATCCACCGCTGGCCGCCGCACGTCAACCTGCTCTTCGGGTTCGTGCCGGAGTCCGCATTCGAGGAGGCCGTCCCGCTGCTCGCGGAGGCGGCCGCGGACGTCGCCCCCTTCGACGCCCGGCTGGAGGGCGTGCACAGCTTCGGGCACCGCGAGGACGCGACCGTGTGGCTCGACCCGGCGGCGGCCGGCGAGCAGCCGTGGCAGGAGCTCCGCCGCTCCCTGGAACGGCGGTTCCCCCGCTGCCGCGGCCGGCGGGAGGGTTTCACGCCGCACCTGAGCCTGGGCCGGACCCGCGATCCGCAGCCGCTGGTGGCCGAGTGCGCGTCCCGGCTCGGCGGCATGTCCGCTCGGGTCGGCGAGCTGGTGCTGCTCTCGCGCCGCGCCGGCGAGCCGATGCGGGTACGGGCGACGGTGGCGCTCGGAACGGGCGAGGTGCGCTGGGCACCGGAGGCGCCGGGCGTACCGGAGGCCCCGGCGCCACCGCAGGACGAGCGCGTCGCCGACGAGGTCCGGGTACGGGTCGGGCGGGCACTCGCGGACGGGTGCGTGCACCTCGTCGGTTCGCGGCGTACGGGGTGTGCGCTGCCCGGCGCCGATCTGGACCTGGTCGCCGCCGTGCCGGGCACGCCCGGACCCGCCGGCGTACGCGCCCGGCTGACCGCTGCGCTGCCCGAGGCGACGGACGTGCGGGACGTGGTCGGGGCACGTGTCCCCGGGCTGCGGCTGAGCGTCGGTGGCCTCGCCGTGGACGTGGCCGTCGTCGCCACCGGGGCGCTCGATCCGGCGGAAGCGGTCGGCCGCCGGGCCGAGCTGGGCGACGACGCGGCGGTCGTGCTCAGCGCGGTGAGCGACGCCGACGCGCTCCTCGAGGAGGTCGCGGGCCGCCGGGAGGCGTTCACTCACCTGGCCCGCCGGGTGAAGGCCTGGGCGAGGGCCCGTGGGCTGGACTCCGCTCCGTTCGGCGGGCTGCCGGGCCTCGGCTGGTCCGTCCTCGCGGCGCGTACCGTCCGCGAGGCCGGCGACCTGCCGCCCGGCGAACTGCTCCGGCACTTCTTCGCGACCTGGGCGGCCTGGGACTGGCGCGAGCCGGTCGGCGGCCCGGCGCGCCCGGATCTGCCGGTCACCGTCATGACGCCGACCGCCCCGGTGCGCCCCTGCTCCGACCAGATCACCGCGGGCATGCGCGACCTGATCACGCAGGAACTGTTCCGGGCCTGGGAGCTCCTGGACGGCGACTCCCCCGAACCGCTGCTCACCCCTCCCCCGATGCACCGCCGGCACGCGGCGTGGGCCGTCGTGACCGTCGCCCCCGGCGACGAGGGCCGCGTCCGCGGCCGGATGCGGGCGCTGCTGACGGCGCTGCCACAGCCCGGTGTCCACGCGTGGCCGCGCCCGTTCGCCGGCTCCCCCGTGCGCTACGCCGTCGGCCTCGGCCCCACCCCGCCGGACCCGGCCGGGCTTGCGGAAGCCACCGCCCCCTGGCTCAGGGGGCTGACCGGCACGACGGTCGAGCACGCGCCGTGCGGGGACGTGCCGACTCTGGTGTGACGTGCCGGCTCGCGTAAGGGACGGCCGCCGCGCGCCGAGGGACGGCCGCCCGCGCACCGGCGCCGGCCGCCCCGGCGCCTGGAGTCAGATCGAACACATGGCGAACATCCAGGCAACCCCCGGCAGCCGCGCCCCGTCTAGTTGATCGCGGCTGTCGGCTCGACCGGCCCGGCCGCCACCTGGGGATTTCACAGTACGCAGACGGGGGCACCGCCCGGCCGCTGCGGGGGGACCGGACGGAGCACCACAAGTGGAAGACAGAGCTGTGTCAGGGCTGCGCCCGAGCAGGTCCCGGCCCCGGCGGCGCAGCATCGTCGCCGCCATCGGCGCACTGGCCGCGGCCGGCTCGGCCACCGCCCTCACGTCGTGTTCCGTGCCCGCGCCACGGCGCACCGGGCCCGTCACCGATCCCGCGCCCGGCATCGCCATAAGCGACTCACGGCCCGCCCGGCTGATGCAGATACTGGCGCACCCCGACGACGACCTGTACTTCATGAACCCGGACACCCAGCGGATGCTGGACTCCGGCGTACCCCTCGTCTGCGTGTACGTCACGGCCGGCGAGGCCAACGGCGTCAACAAGGCGCCGGGGCGCCCGCGTCCCGCCGCGGACAAGAGCGCGTACTCGTCCGCCCGCCACCAGGGCCTGCGGCAGGCGTACGCGACCCTGCTCGGTCTGCCCAAGTACACGGAGTGGCAGAAGGGCGTCACGACGCTGCGCGGCGGCCGGCGGGCCGAGATCAACAGCCTGGCCGTCGGCCCCCGGCGCGTCGACCTGATCTACCTCAACCTGGCCATGCACACCACCCGCCATGCGCGGCTCGGTATGCCGAACCTGTGGCGGGACCGGGCGCTGGACCTGCCGACCGTCGTCGCGGACGACTCCCCCGTGCGCAGGATCGAGAGTTACGACTACGACCGGCTCGTCGACGTCCTCGTCGGGCTGATGGACCGCTACCGGCCCACCGTCGTGCAGACCCTGGACCCTGATCCCGACATCCAGTACAGCGACGAGGTCACCCGTAAGAAGGACAGCGAACAGCGCGGCTACTCGGACCACGGGGACCACACGGCCGTGGCCTCCTTCAGCTGGGCGGCGATGGCCCGGTGGGTGGCCGAGTCGGCCCGCGACGGCGGCGAGATACCGGCGTTCGTCGCCACCTCCTTCCGCGGCTACTACAACCGGCACTGGCCGAAGAACCTGCCGGACGGCGTGCTGCGGCAGAAGGCCGGCCATCTGGTCCCGTACGGCGGGGAGGCCGACTGGAGCTGTGGCAACAGCGGCGGGTGCGGCGACTACAACGTCGGCGGCGAACGGCCTCTGACGAACAAGAAGGGCTGGGTCAGGTCCACCCACTACCGCTATCCCGGACCCCGCACGGCCCTCGCCGCGGAACCGGACGGACGGCTGGCCGCGTACGGGGTGCTGGGGCTGCGCGCCGTGCGCTGGCGGGAGACGGAGGCCGGAAGCGGCCGGTGGGGACAGCCCTCCGACCTCGGCGGCGGCCCGCTCGCACCGACGCTGGGCGCGACGGCGCTCGGTGACGGACGGCAGCTCCTCTTCGCCCTTCGCTTCTCGGCGATCAGCGGTCACGGCGGGAACAACGCCCGGGAGATAGTGCTGCTGGAACAGCGCTCGGCGGGCGGACCCTTCCTCGCGTGGCGCGGCCTGGGCAACCCCGAGCGCCATGACGACCGGGGCCGGCGGATCGGCGTGCCGGTGGCCGTCACCGCGCCCGACGGGCGCGTTCACCTGTTCGTGCGCAACGCGGACAAGGGCGTGAGCACACGGGTCCGGGAGACGGACGGCCGCTGGAGCGGCTGGCGGGCCCTCGACGGCAGCGCCGAGATACAGGACGGGCTGACCACCGTCGTGGACGCGGCCGGCCGTGTCCATCTGTTCGGCGCGGGCTTCGCCACCGTCCACCACTGGAGCCAGGACGCGCCCGGCCTGCCCCTCGGCCACCGTCCCGGCGGACACCTGCCGGCCGCCGTCGACACCCCCGCCGCGCTCGCGAGGGCCGACGGTTCCGTGCACCTGCTGTACCGGACGGAGCGGACCTGGAAGCGGACGGCCCCACGGGACTCCCGGGGCAGCGCCTCCCCCGCTCTCACCCGCTTCAGCTCGGACGGCAGGCTGCTGCCCGCGGTCCGTTTCGACGGATACGGACCGCTCGCCGCGGCCGGTGACCCCGAGCGTGCCGTCCTGCTGGGTCTGGATCTGCGGGGCCGGGTGCAGTTGCGGCACGAAGGCCGGCTGCTGACCCGTACCGCCGGTGCCGTGGCCCTGGACACGCCGACGCTGGACGTCACCCCCGCCGGGGAGGTCAAGGTCGTCGGCATGGGCCCGGACGCACACCCGTGGACCTGGTCGCCCGGGAGGACCACGGCGAGCGGCTGACCGGCCGCGCTCCGGCGGGCACGCGGGGTCCGCCCGGTGCGTGCCCGCCGGACATGACGAAGGCCCACCGGACATGACGAAGGGCCCCGCACCGAGAGGTGCGGGGCCCTTCTTGCAGCTCAGCGAGCTACCAGGTCAGAGCAACAATTACTTGTTGATCTTGGTGACCTGGCCGGCGCCCACGGTCCGGCCACCCTCACGGATGGCGAACTTGAGGCCCTCCTCCATGGCGACGGGCTGGATCAGCTCGACGGTCATGGTGGTGTTGTCGCCCGGCATGACCATCTCGGTGCCCTCGGGGAGGGTCACGACGCCGGTCACGTCCGTGGTACGGAAGTAGAACTGCGGGCGGTAGTTGTTGAAGAAGGGGGTGTGACGGCCACCCTCGTCCTTCGACAGGATGTAGGCCTGGGCCTCGAAGCTGGTGTGCGGCGTGACCGAACCCGGCTTGATGATGACCTGGCCGCGCTCGACGTCCTCGCGCTTGATGCCACGGAGGAGCAGACCGACGTTCTCGCCCGCCTGGCCCTCGTCGAGCAGCTTGCGGAACATCTCGATGCCGGTGACCGTGGTGGTGGTCTTCTCGGTCTTGATACCGACGATGTCGACGGTCTCGTTGACCTTGAGGACACCACGCTCGATACGACCGGTGACGACGGTTCCACGACCGGTGATCGTGAAGACGTCCTCGATCGGCATCAGGAACGGCTTGTCGACGTCACGCTCGGGCTGCGGGATCGCCTCGTCGACGGCGGCCATCAGGTTCAGGACCGACTGGCCCCACTCCTTGTCGCCCTCGAGAGCCTTGAGCGCCGAGACCTTGACGACGGGAACGTCGTCGCCCGGGAACTCGTACTCGGAGAGGAGCTCACGCACCTCGAGCTCGACGAGCTCCAGGATCTCCTCGTCGTCCACCATGTCGGCCTTGTTCAGGGCGACGACGATGTACGGAACGCCGACCTGGCGGGCCAGGAGCACGTGCTCCTTGGTCTGCGGCATCGGGCCGTCGGTCGCGGCGACCACGAGGATGGCGCCGTCCATCTGCGCCGCACCCGTGATCATGTTCTTGATGTAGTCCGCGTGACCGGGGCAGTCGACGTGCGCGTAGTGACGCGACTCGGTCTGGTACTCGACGTGCGCGATGGAGATGGTGATACCGCGCTGGCGCTCCTCAGGAGCCTTGTCGATCTGGTCGAAGGCCGAGGCCTCGTTCAGGTCCGGGTACGCGTCGTGCAGCACCTTGGTAATGGCGGCCGTGAGGGTCGTCTTACCGTGGTCGATGTGACCGATGGTGCCGATGTTGACGTGCGGCTTAGTCCGCTCGAACTTCGCCTTCGCCACTGGGGTCCTCCTGTGGAGTGGTTCTGTACGCCTTACTCATCGGCGCCAGGTGATCTTTGCTGGGATGCCGGGGCCCGGGGCATTCCCGCCGTGTTGCGACGGGAATGCCCCTGGAGGCTCCGGTGACAAGCCTAAAGCGTGAACTCGGGAGAGTTACTCGCCCTTGGCCTTCGCGATGATCTCCTCGGCGACGTTCCGGGGAACCTCGGCGTAGGAGTCGAACTGCATCGAGTAGCTTGCGCGACCCGAAGTCTTGCTGCGGAGGTCTCCGACGTAGCCGAACATCTCCGAAAGCGGCACCAGACCCTTGACGATCCGGGCGCCCATCCGCTCCTCCATGGCCTGAATCTGACCACGGCGGGAGTTGATGTCACCGATGACCTCGCCCATGTAGTCCTCGGGCGTGGTGACCTCGACGGCCATCATCGGCTCGAGCAGCACGGGGCTGGCCTTACGCGCGGCCTCCTTGAAGGCCTGCGAACCGGCGATCTTGAACGCGAGCTCGGAGGAGTCGACCTCGTGGTAACCACCGTCGAGAAGAATGACGCGAACGCCCGTCATCTCGTAGCCGGCCAGGATGCCGAACTGCATGGCCTCCTGCGCGCCCGCGTCCACCGAGGGGATGTATTCCTTGGGGATGCGGCCACCGGTGACCTTGTTCACGAACTCGTACGAGGCGTCGCCGCCCTCGATCGGCTCGATCGCGATCTGCACCTTGGCGAACTGACCGGTACCACCGGTCTGCTTCTTGTGCGTGTAGTCGTGGCGCTCGACGCCCTTACGGATCGTCTCACGGTATGCCACCTGCGGCTTACCGACATTCGCCTCGACCTTGAACTCACGGCGCATACGGTCGACCAGCACCTCGAGGTGCAGCTCGCCCATACCACCGATGATGGTCTGGCCGGTCTCCTCGTCCGAGTGAACCTGGAAGGAGGGGTCCTCCTCCGCGAGACGCTGGATGGCGACACCCAGCTTCTCCTGGTCACCCTTGGACTTGGGCTCGATCGCGACCTGGATGACCGGCGCCGGGAAGTCCATGGACTCCAGGATCACCGGGTTCTTGTCGTCGCACAGCGTCTCACCGGTGGTGGTCTGCTTCAGGCCCATGACGGCGACGATGTCGCCGGCGCCCACCGACTCGATCTCCTCACGCTTGTTCGCGTGCATGCGGTAGATCTTGCCGATGCGCTCCTTCTTGCCCTTGACGGAGTTCAGCACCGCGGTGCCGGAGTCCAGGCGACCGGAGTAGATCCGGACGAAGGTGAGCTTGCCGAGGTGCGGGTCGCTCGCGATCTTGAACGCGAGGGCCGACAGCGGCTCGTCGTCGGACGGCTTGCGCTTGACGACCGTCTCCGGGTCCTTCACGTCGTGGCCCTCGATGGCCTCGACGTCCAGGGGGGAGGGGAGGTAGCGCACGACCGCGTCGAGCAGGGGCTGAACGCCCTTGTTCTTGAAGGCGGTACCGCAGAACACCGGGGTGACCGTGGTGTCCTTGGAGACGCCGGACGCGATGGTGATACGACGGATCGCGGCGTACAGCTGCTCCTCGGTGGGCTCCTGGCCCTCGAGGTACAGCTCCATGATCTCTTCGTCGTTCTCGGCGACCGTCTCGAGGAGCTTGCCGCGCCACTCGTCGGCAGCCTCGGTGTGGGTGGCCGGGATGTCGACGACGTCGTACATCTCGCCCTTGGTGGCCTCGGCGGACCACACGAGGGCCTTCATACGAACCAGGTCGACGATGCCCTTGAAGTCGGCCTCGGCACCGATCGGCAGCTGCATGACGATCGGCGTCGCACCCAGGCGGTCGCTGATCATGTCGACACAGCGGTGGAACTCGGCACCGGTGCGGTCGAGCTTGTTGACGAAGCAGATACGCGGAACGCCGTAGCGGTCCGCCTGGCGCCAGACAGTCTCGGACTGGGGCTCGACACCGGCGACACCGTCGAACACCGTGACGGCACCGTCGAGGACACGAAGCGAACGCTCCACCTCGACGGTGAAGTCGACGTGACCCGGGGTGTCGATGATGTTGATGGTGTGATCGACGTCCTCGAGCGGCCAGTGACAGGTCGTCGCGGCGGACGTGATCGTGATGCCGCGCTCCTGCTCCTGCTCCATCCAGTCCATCGTGGCAGCGCCGTCGTGGACCTCACCGATCTTGTAGCTCACACCGGTGTAGAACAGGATGCGCTCGGTGGTCGTCGTCTTGCCCGCGTCGATGTGGGCCATGATCCCAATGTTGCGGACCTTGGCCAGGTCAAGCGAAGTGGTGGCCATAAGGCTCAATCTTCTCTCGGTCTCGATGTGGGTAGCGACTACCAGCGGTAGTGCGCGAAGGCCTTGTTGGACTCGGCCATCTTGTGCGTGTCCTCACGCTTCTTGACCGAAGCGCCGAGGCCGTTGGAGGCGTCGAGCAGTTCGTTCATGAGGCGCTCGGTCATGGTCTTCTCGCGACGGGCGCGGGAGTAACCGACCAGCCAGCGCAGCGCCAGCGTGGAGGCGCGGCCGGGCTTGACCTCGACCGGGACCTGGTAGGTGGCGCCACCGACACGGCGGGACTTGACCTCGAGCGCCGGCTTGACGTTCTCGAGGGCGCGCTTCAGCGTGATGACCGGGTCGTTGCCGGTCTTCTCGCGGAGGCCTTCCATGGCGCCGTAGACGATGCGCTCAGCGGTGGAACGCTTGCCGTTGAGCAGAATCTTGTTGATGAGCGAGGTCACCAGAGGAGAACCGTAAACCGGGTCGATGATGACCGGGCGCTTCGGGGCGGGGCCCTTACGAGGCATTCTTACTTCTCCTTCTTGGCGCCGTAGCGGCTGCGGGCCTGCTTGCGGTTCTTGACACCCTGGGTGTCAAGCGAACCGCGGATGATCTTGTAACGAACACCCGGCAGGTCCTTCACACGGCCACCACGCACGAGCACGATGGAGTGCTCCTGCAGGTTGTGTCCCTCACCCGGGATGTAGGCCGTGACCTCGATGCCGGAGGTCAGACGCACACGCGCGACCTTACGCAGGGCCGAGTTCGGCTTCTTCGGGGTGGTCGTGAACACACGCGTGCAGACGCCGCGGCGCTGAGGGGAACCCTCGAGTGCGGGCGTCTTGTTCTTCTCGACCTTGTCCTGCCGGCCCTTACGGACCAGCTGCTGGATCGTAGGCACTACTTCTCCGGTTTCTGTGTGCCGTCAGTGAAGCTAACCTGGAACGTCGCCGACCCACGCGGTCGGGTGTGTCGAATGCTGCAGACCTCCGCCGCCAGGCGGAAAGAGCGCAGATTGCGGTGGCCGGTATCTGACTCGCCATGCGGTTGAAGACACGCACACGAGCCCAGGCACACCCCAGGCACAAGGTCTGAGCGTACCTACCGCATCCACTCCGGTCAAAACAAATGCCCAGGGGCCGGATCCGGGCGCGGGGCCGGGGCTGATTCGCGCTGGTTTTCGGCCATCTTGGCCGTGGTGTCCGGCCCGGCCGGGCCGCCGCCCGTGCGGGTCGTCGGCCACCGGGTGGCCGCTCCCCCGACAGGGGGCGGAAGCCGTCCCCCTGAGCCCCTCCGGCCACCCCTGCCGGCGCGTGGGTCCACCCGCACCGGTCGGCCCGTCGGCCCGGAGAGCCGCGCCTGGAGCTGTGGCGAACGGTGTTTCCCCACGCCGGGCTGCGACCCACGAAGAGGACATGCACAGGCACCAAGAAGGGCGGCCACCCCGCACGGGGTGACCGCCCTTCTTCACGACCTACTACTGGTTGTACGGACCGTAGTCGTAGTCCTCCAGCGGAACGGCCTGGCCGGAGCCCGTGCCGAACGGCGAGTAGTCGATGTCGTCGTAGCCGACGGCCGAGTACATCGCGGCCTTGGCCTCCTCGGTCGGCTCGACCCGGATGTTGCGGTAGCGGGACAGACCCGTACCGGCCGGGATGAGCTTACCGATGATGACGTTCTCCTTGAGGCCGATCAGGGAGTCGGACTTGGCGTTGATCGCCGCGTCCGTCAGAACCCTGGTCGTCTCCTGGAAGGACGCCGCCGACAGCCAGGACTCGGTCGCCAGCGAGGCCTTGGTGATACCCATCAGCTGCGGACGGCCGGAGGCGGGGTGACCGCCCTCGGTGACCACACGACGGTTCTCGGTCTCGAACTTCGAACGCTCGACCAGCTCGCCCGGCAGCAGCTCCGCGTCG
The DNA here is from genome assembly GCF_040677245.1 of Streptomyces kurssanovii. Classification (NCBI taxonomy): domain Bacteria; kingdom Bacillati; phylum Actinomycetota; class Actinomycetes; order Kitasatosporales; family Streptomycetaceae; genus Streptomyces; species Streptomyces kurssanovii. The sequence goes on along the minus strand of NZ_JBFAQK010000001.1, from coordinate 172,851 downwards.
CCGGACTCGATGATCGTCACACGGCGCAGCATCTGCCGGATGATGATCTCGATGTGCTTGTCGTGGATCGACACACCCTGCGAGTTGTAGACCTTCTGGACCTCGCCGACCAGGTGGACCTGGACCGCGCGCTGGCCGAGGATGCGGAGCACGTCGTGCGGGTTGGTGGCACCCACGGTGAGCTTCTGGCCCACCTCGACATGATCGCCCTCGCCGACCAGCAGACGGGCACGCTTCGAGATCGGGAACGCCGTCTCGTCGCTGCCGTCGTCCGGAGTGACGACGAGCTTCTTGGTCTTCTCGGTCTCCTCGATACGGACGCGGCCGGCCGCCTCCGAGATCGGGGCGACACCCTTGGGCGTACGAGCCTCGAAGAGCTCGACGACACGGGGCAGACCCTGGGTGATGTCGTCACCGGCCACACCACCGGTGTGGAAGGTACGCATCGTCAGCTGCGTGCCGGGCTCACCGATGGACTGGGCGGCGATGATGCCGACCGCCTCACCGATGTCGACCAGCTTGCCGGTCGCGAGCGAACGGCCGTAGCAGTACGCACAGGTGCCGACCGCGGACTCACAGGTCAGGACCGAGCGGGTCTTGACCTCCTCGACACCGGCCGCGACGAGCGCGTCGATGAGCACGTCACCGAGGTCGACGTTGGCAGGCGCGATGACCTTGCCGTCGACGACGACGTCCTCGGCGAGCATCCGGGCGTAGACGGAGGTCTCGACGTCCTCGGTCTTGCGCAGGGTGCCGTCGGCGCCACGCTCCGCGATCTTGAGCTTGAGGCCACGGTCGGTCCCGCAGTCCTCCTCGCGGATGATGACGTCCTGCGAGACGTCCACCAGACGACGGGTCAGGTAACCCGAGTCGGCGGTACGCAGGGCGGTGTCCGCCAGACCCTTACGGGCACCGTGCGTGGAGATGAAGTACTCCAGCACGGACAGACCCTCACGGAAGGACGCCTTGATCGGACGCGGGATGGTCTCGTTCTTGGCGTTCGACACCAGACCACGCATACCGGCGATCTGACGCATCTGCATCATGTTTCCGCGAGCACCCGAGTTCACCATCATGGAGACCGGGTTGGTCTTCGGGAAGTTCGCGTTCATCGCCTCGGCAACCTCGTTGGTCGCCTTGGTCCAGATCGCGATGAGCTCCTGGGTGCGCTCTTCCTTGGTGATCAGACCGCGCTCGTACTGCTTCTGGACCTTCTCGTCCAGGTCCTCGTAGCCCTTGACGATCGCCTTCTTGGCGTCGGGGACCACGATGTCCGAGATGGCCACGGTGACACCGGAACGGGTCGCCCAGTAGAAGCCGGCCGCCTTCAGGTTGTCGAGCGTCGCCGCCACGATGACCTTGGGGTAGCGCTCGGCGAGGTCGTTGACGATCTCGGAGAGCTGCTTCTTGCCGACCGTGTAGTCGACGAACGGGTAGTCCTCGGGCAGCAGCTCGTTGAAGAGCGCGCGGCCCAGCGTGGTGCGCAGGCGGAACGAGTCCCCCTGCTGCCACTCCGGCTCGCCCTCCTCCTGCGCCGGCGGGGTCCAGCCGCGGGGCGGGATGGTGCCGACCGGGAAGCGGATGTCGATCTTCGCCTGGAGCGAGAGCTCCCGGGCGTCGAACGCCATGATCGCCTCGGCGGTGGAACCGAAGGAACGGCCCTCACCGATGACCTTGCGCTCCTCCTCGTCCGTGGTCAGGAAGAAGAGGCCCAGCACCATGTCCTGGGTCGGCATGGTGACCGGACGGCCGTCGGCCGGCTTGAGGATGTTGTTCGAGGACAGCATCAGGATGCGGGCCTCGGCCTGCGCCTCCGCGGACAGCGGCAGGTGCACGGCCATCTGGTCACCGTCGAAGTCCGCGTTGAACGCGGTGCAGACGAGCGGGTGGATCTGGATGGCCTTGCCCTCGACCAGCTGCGGCTCGAAGGCCTGGATGCCGAGGCGGTGCAGCGTGGGCGCACGGTTCAGCAGCACCGGGTGCTCGGCGATGACCTCTTCGAGGACGTCGTACACCACGGTGCGGCCACGCTCGACCATGCGCTTGGCCGACTTGATGTTCTGCGCGTGGTTCAGGTCGACCAGGCGCTTCATCACGAACGGCTTGAAGAGCTCCAGCGCCATGGCCTTGGGCAGACCGCACTGGTGCAGCTTCAGCTGCGGACCGACGACGATGACGGAACGGGCCGAGTAGTCGACACGCTTACCGAGCAGGTTCTGACGGAAACGACCCTGCTTACCCTTCAGCATGTCGCTGAGGGACTTCAGCGGACGGTTGCCGGGGCCCGTGACCGGGCGACCACGACGGCCGTTGTCGAAGAGGGCGTCGACCGCCTCCTGGAGCATCCGCTTCTCGTTGTTCACGATGATCTCGGGGGCACCGAGGTCGAGCAGACGCTTCAGACGGTTGTTGCGGTTGATCACACGGCGGTACAGGTCGTTCAGGTCGGAGGTCGCGAAGCGGCCACCGTCCAGCTGCACCATCGGACGAAGGTCCGGCGGGATGACCGGCACGCAGTCGAGCACCATGCCCTTGGGGCTGTTGGACGTCTGCAGGAACGCGGAGACGACCTTGAGGCGCTTGAGCGCACGGGTCTTCTTCTGGCCCTTGCCGGTGCGGATGATCTCGCGGAGACGCTCGGCCTCCTCCTCGAGGTCGAAGGACTCCAGGCGCTTCTGCAGCGCCGCGGCACCCATCGAGCCGTCGAAGTACGTGCCGAAGCGGTCACGCAGCTCGCGGTAGAGCAGCTCGTCGCCCTCGAGGTCCTGGACCTTGAGGTTCTTGAAGCGGTTCCACACCTCGTCGAGACGGTCGATCTCGCGCTGGGCGCGGTCGCGCAGCTGCTTCATCTCGCGCTCGGCACCCTCGCGCACCTTGCGGCGCACGTCGGCCTTGGCGCCCTCGGCCTCGAGCTCGGCCAGGTCGGTCTCGAGCTTCTTGGCACGGGCCTCGAGGTCGGCGTCACGGCGGTTCTCGACCTGCTGGCGCTCGACGGAGACGTGGGCCTCCAGCGACGGCAGGTCACGCGTGCGGCGCTCCTCGTCCACGAACGTGATCATGTACGCGGCGAAGTAGATGACCTTCTCGAGGTCCTTCGGCGCCAGGTCCAGCAGGTAGCCCAGACGCGACGGGACGCCCTTGAAGTACCAGATGTGGGTCACGGGAGCGGCAAGCTCGATGTGGCCCATCCGCTCACGCCGCACCTTGGCGCGGGTGACCTCGACGCCACACCGCTCACAGATGATGCCCTTGAAGCGGACACGCTTGTACTTGCCGCAGTAGCACTCCCAGTCCCGGGTCGGACCGAAGATCTTCTCGCAGAAGAGTCCGTCCTTCTCGGGCTTGAGCGTGCGGTAGTTGATGGTCTCGGGCTTCTTGACCTCGCCGTGGGACCAGGTCCTGATGTCGTCCGCGGTGGCAAGGCCGATCCGCAGCTCGTCGAAGAAGTTGACGTCGAGCACTGTGCGTCAATCCCTCTTTCGGGGTCGTGTCTCAATCATGGTCTGAACGGTCCCGGGGATGGCGGGGGCTCCTTCGTGGGAGCCCCCGCCAGGCCCGTCAGACCTCTTCGACGCTGCTCGGCTCACGCCGGGACAGGTCGATACCGAGCTCCTCCGCGGCGCGGAAGACGTCCTCGTCCGTGTCGCGCATCTCGATGGACATACCGTCCGAGGAGAGCACCTCCACGTTGAGGCAGAGCGACTGCATTTCCTTGATGAGCACCTTGAAGGACTCGGGAATGCCGGGCTCGGGGATGTTCTCGCCCTTGACGATGGCCTCGTAGACCTTCACGCGGCCGGTCACGTCGTCGGACTTGATGGTCAGCAGCTCCTGGAGCGCGTAGGCCGCTCCATAAGCCTCGAGTGCCCACACCTCCATCTCTCCGAACCGCTGGCCACCGAACTGGGCCTTACCACCCAGCGGCTGCTGGGTGATCATCGAGTACGGACCGGTCGAACGGGCGTGCAGCTTGTCGTCGACCAGGTGGTGGAGCTTGAGGATGTACATGTACCCGATCGAGATCGGGTCCGGGAACGGCTCGCCGGAGCGGCCGTCGAACAGGTTGGCCTTGCCGGACGACTGGACCAGGCGGTCGCCGTCGCGGTTCGGGATCGTGGCATCGAAGAGGCCGGCGATCTCGTCCTCACGCGCACCGTCGAAGACCGGGGTCGCGACGTTGGTGCCGGGAGCGACCTGGTCGGCGCCGATGGTCTGCAGGCGCTGCGCCCAGTCGTCCGCCAGCCCGGAGACGTCCCAGCCGCGGCTGGCGAGCCAGCCGAGGTGGATCTCCAGGACCTGTCCCGGGTTCATTCGGGACGGGACACCCAGCGGGTTGAGGATGATGTCGACCGGGGTGCCGTCCTCCAGGAACGGCATGTCCTCGATCGGCAGGATCTTCGAGATGACGCCCTTGTTGCCGTGACGGCCGGCGAGCTTGTCACCGTCGGTGATCTTGCGCTTCTGGGCCACGTAGACGCGGACCAGCTGGTTGACGCCCGGGGGAAGCTCGTCGCCCTCCTCGCGGTCGAAGACGCGCACACCGATGACCTTGCCGGTCTCGCCGTGCGGCACCTTCAGCGAGGTGTCACGGACCTCACGCGCCTTCTCACCGAAGATCGCACGGAGCAGACGCTCCTCCGGGGTCAGCTCGGTCTCACCCTTGGGCGTGACCTTGCCGACCAGGATGTCGCCGGCGACGACCTCGGCACCGATACGGATGATGCCGCGCTCGTCGAGGTCCGCGAGGACCTCCTCGGAGACGTTCGGGATGTCCCGGGTGATCTCCTCGGGGCCGAGCTTGGTGTCACGGGCGTCGACCTCGTGCTCCTCGATGTGGATCGAGGAGAGGACGTCGTCCTGCACGAGGCGCTGCGACAGGATGATCGCGTCCTCGTAGTTGTGACCCTCCCACGGCATGAACGCCACGAGCAGGTTCTTGCCGAGCGCCATCTCACCGTTCTCGGTGGCGGGGCCGTCGGCGAGGACCTGGCCCTCGATGACGCGGTCGCCCTCGGAGACGATGACCTTCTGGTTCACCGAGGTGCCCTGGTTGGAGCGGGAGAACTTCGCGATGCGGTACGTGGTGTACGTGCCGTCGTCGTTCGCGACGGTGACGTAGTCGGCCGAGACCTCCTGGATGACACCGTCCTTCTCCGCCTTGATGACGTCGCCGGCGTCGGTGGCACAGCGGTACTCCATGCCGGTGCCGACGAGCGGGGCCTCCGCCTTGATGAGCGGAACGGCCTGGCGCATCATGTTCGCGCCCATGAGGGCACGGTTGGCGTCGTCGTGCTCGAGGAACGGAATCATGGCGGTCGCGACCGACACCATCTGGCGCGGCGAGACGTCCATGTAGTCGACCTCGGTCGGCGGGACGTAGTCGACCTCGCCGCCACGACGGCGGACCAGCACGCGGGCCTCGGTGAAGCGCAGGTCCTCGGAGAGGGTCGCGTTCGCCTGCGCGATGACGAAGCGGTCCTCCTCGTCGGCCGTCAGGTAGTCGACCTCGTCGGTGACCTGGCCGTCGGTGACCTTGCGGTACGGGGTCTCGACGAAGCCGAACGCGTTGACCCGGCCGTAGGACGCGAGCGAGCCGATCAGACCGATGTTCGGGCCTTCGGGGGTCTCGATCGGGCACATGCGGCCGTAGTGCGACGGGTGCACGTCACGGACCTCGAAGCCGGCCCGCTCACGGGAGAGACCACCCGGGCCAAGAGCCGACAGACGGCGCTTGTGGGTGAGACCCGACAGCGGGTTGTTCTGGTCCATGAACTGCGACAGCTGGCTGGTGCCGAAGAACTCCTTGATGGAGGCGACGACCGGCCGGATGTTGATCAGCGTCTGCGGCGTGATCGCTTCGACGTCCTGGGTCGTCATGCGCTCACGCACGACGCGCTCCATACGAGCCAGACCCGTGCGGACCTGGTTCTGGATGAGCTCGCCGACGTTGCGCAGACGGCGGTTGCCGAAGTGGTCGATGTCGTCGGTCTCGACGACGATCTGGGTGCCCGACTCGCCGACCGTCTCGGTCTCACCGGCGTGCAGCTTGACCAGGTACTTGATGGTGGCGATGACGTCGTCGGTGGTGAGAACGCCGGCGTCCAGCGGCTCGTCCGCGCCGAGCTTCTTGTTCACCTTGTAGCGGCCGACCTTGGCGAGGTCGTAGCGCTTCGGGTTGAAGTAGAGGTTCTCGAGCAGCGTCTGGGCCGCCTCGCGCGTCGGGGGCTCGCCCGGACGCAGCTTGCGGTAGATGTCGAGCAGCGCGTCGTCCTGGCCCTGGGTGTGGTCCTTCTCCAGGGTGGCGCGCATGGACTCGTACTCGCCGAACTCCTCGAGGATCTGCTCGGTGGTCCAACCGAGCGCCTTGAGCAGGACGGTCACGGACTGCTTGCGCTTGCGGTCGATGCGGACACCGACCATGTCGCGCTTGTCGATCTCCATCTCCAGCCAGGCACCCCGGGACGGGATGATCTTGGCCGTGAAGATGTCCTTGTCGGACGTCTTGTCGATGTTGGAGTCGAAGTAGACACCCGGCGAGCGGACCAGCTGCGACACCACGACACGCTCGGTGCCGTTGATGACGAAGGTGCCCTTGTTGGTCATGAGCGGGAAGTCGCCCATGAAGACCGTCTGGGACTTGATCTCGCCGGTCTCGTTGTTGGTGAACTCGGCCGTGACGAAGAGCGGGGCCGCGTACGTGAAGTCGCGCTCCTTGCACTCGTCGATCGAGTTCTTCGGGGGCTCGAAACGGTGGTCGCGGAAGGTCAGCGACATCGACCCGGAGAAGTCCTCGATCGGCGAGATCTCCTCGAAGATCTCTTCCAGACCGGACTTGGTGGGGACGTCCTGTCCGCTTTCGAGAGCCGCCTCGACACGAGCCTTCCATGCGGCATTGCCGAGCAGCCAGTCAAAGCTCTCGGTCTGCAGCGCGAGGAGGTTCGGAACCTCGAGGGGCTCCTTGATCTTTGCAAAGGAGATGCGCAGCGGGGCAGTGCTGGCGCCGTTGTTCGTATTCGCGGTCGAGGCGTTGCGCGAGGCGGCCAAGAGGGGGTCCTTCCGAGGGCTCGGACTCACTACGCGCGTACCGGTCCCATGTTGTGAACGGAGGGAGAAACCCCAGCTAAGGGCTGTTCTTCATCCGAAGCTCAGACACGGGCATGCCCCTGGTGACGGGCAGAGGGCAGCTAACAGGCAGCGCAAAGGGTCAGTGTAGCCACTTGGCACACTGATGTCCAGTGCGGGTTTTCGAGACCCTCGAGACCCTCGTTTTTCTCATCTCCGCGAACCCCATGCGCCGTGAGGCGCACATCGATACTGCCCGTTCGGTCGTCGATCCATGCCTCGGAACGTGGATCGTTGTGACGACGCGTCCTGAGAATTGCGCGCTGCGTGCGGTTCGTCAAGGCCCCCGCCCCTGAGCTGCTGCTCCGGGACCCTCATCGGCCGCCGTGAGGGGCGCACGGCGAAGATCACCATACTCCCAGGAGGGAGAAGAACAAGGCACCCTCGGCCGGAACGCCGAAGGGCGACCACCCGCTTGGGTGATCGCCCTTCAGTGTGTGCGCGTTACAGCGCGGGAGTCAGAAGACTCGCGAGGTCACTTGACCTCGACGGAGGCGCCGGCGGCCTTGAGGGACTCGGCAGCCTTCTCCGCGGCGTCCTTGGCGACCTTCTCGAGGACCGGCTTCGGGGTGCCGTCGACGAGGTCCTTGGCCTCCTTCAGACCCAGGGAGGTCAGCTCACGCACGACCTTGATGACCTGGATCTTCTTCTCACCGGCGCCGGTGAGGATGACGTCGAACTCGTCCTGCTCGGCCTCGGCCTCGGCCGGGGCGGCAGCAGCGCCACCGGCGGCAACGGCGACCGGGGCGGCGGCGGTGACGTCGAACTTCTCCTCGAAGGCCTTCACGAACTCGGAGAGCTCGATGAGGGTCATCTCCTCGAACTGCGCAAGCAGGTCGTCCTGGGACAGCTTCGCCATGATGGCGTCCTTCCACTCATTCGGCAGGTGCCGTGTGTACATGTGAGGCGGGCGTACGTTCGGCCCGCTGTGACCGTCGCCTCAGGCGGCGGTCAATGCGCGAGCCGAATTACTCGGCACCGCCCTGCTCGGCCTTCTTGGCACGAAGCGCCTCCGCGGTGCGGACGAACTTCGAGGGAAGCGCCTGGAAGAGCGCGGCAGCCTGGGACTGCTTGCCCTTCATGGCACCCGCCAGCTTGGCGAGCAGAACCTCGCGGGACTCGAGGTCCGCAAGCTTCTTGATCTCATCGGCGGACAGCGCCTTGCCATCAAGGACACCGCCCTTGATGATCAGATTCGGGTTGTCCTTGGCGAAGTCACGAAGACCCTTCGCCGACTCCACCGGGTCACCGGTGATGAAGGCAACCGCCGTCGGACCAGTGAAGTGGTCGTCGAGCGAGTTGATCCCGGCCTCGTTGGCCGCAATCTTGGTCAGCGTGTTCTTCACCACGGCGTACTGGGCGTTCTCACCGAGCGAACGGCGCAGCTCCTTGAGCTGAGCCACGGTGAGACCCCGGTACTCGGTCAGCACGGCGGCGTTCGAGCTGCGGAACGACTCCGTCAGCTCGGCCACCGCGGCAGCCTTGTCGGGCCTTGCCATGAGCGTCGGCCTCCTTCCGGGTGATGAGGACCGCTCAGAAGGGCCGAACAAAACGAAACGCCCCGGCGCAGGCGCACGGGGCTGAGCTCGACCGGAATTGCTTCCGGGAACTTTCCACAGTCACCTGCGCAGGACGTCCGCTACTGAGCGGATCCTTCGGCCACCGGACCCTCGGAAGGAGAGCACGGCAACGACCAGCGGTCTTTGGCTTCTTCGGAAGAGTACGCGAACGCAACCCCGCCAGGCAAATCCGCCGGATTCGCGTCAGGCGTCCCCTGCGTCCTTCATCATTTCGGCGAGATCGACGGTCTCGGCAGCGGGCGGAGCCGCCACGGTCACGGGCTTGTCGACCGACAGGATCTTGATGGTGAGGTCCATCGGGCCCTCACTTGTCGTGCTGCGGGTCCGGACCTGCTTGGTCTGGTCGTTCTCGTCGATCCATATGTCCATGGTGAGCTTCTCGACGCCGAGCTCCTCGTACTGCTCGAGGGTCCCCTCGCGGCGCTTCTTGGTCTCCGCGTCCTCGCCGGCCAGGCTCGCGCGCATGGCGTCGAGGGTCAGGGTGCCCGTGTAGTGCGTGGTCCGCACGCCGTCGACGGTCTCCTCACCGACCTTCTTGAGGTCCTTGGAGGCGGTGAGCGCCGCGGTGTCCTGGGCGGGGTTCCTGTCGGCCTGGGCGGTCAGCTCGGCCAGCGGGTCCTCGCCGCCGGCCTCCTTGAGGGCCGCGAGGTCGAACTTCATCCACGTCTTGCCGGCCTCGAGCGGCTCCCCGCTGTTGAGGTACATCGCCCCGCCGACGAGGCGGATCTCCACCTCTCCGGCATCGGCCCCCACGCCGCCCTTCATCCTCATGCTCATGGCCAGCGGCTTCATGGCCATGGAGGCCTGGGCCTCGATGTCGCCCTCTCCCGGGACGGTGCCGCTCATCGAGTAGCTCAGCGAGGTGAGCTTCTCGTCCTTCTCCGCCGCACGCTTGACCGCGGCGGCCGGGGTGACCTCGACGGGCTTGTCCGCGGACGAGGACGCCTGGGCGGACCCGGCGGCCTTGCCGGACGACGCCTTGCCGTCGTCGGTGCACGCAGCCGTGCCGCAGAGCAGTACACCGGCCAGGACTATCCCGGCTGTCTTCCGGAGCTTTGTGTTCACGATTCCCCCCACGGGATTTTGCTCGCTCTTGATCTTTCCGGACGAGCTTAACCCTCCCGACCGACACCGTGCCCCGGAAAAGAGCCGGCCCCCGCGGCTCCGAAGAGCTGCGGGGGCCGGTTCGGACGCGATGCCCGCGACTGCCGTCCAGGGATCAGACGGCGGCCGGGTCCTCCTCGACGAGGAGGTTGCGGGTGCGGTTGGAGTCCAGCGGGATGCCGGGGCCCATCGTCGTGGTCAGGGTCGCCTTCTTGATGTAGCGGCCCTTCGCGGCGGACGGCTTGAGACGGAGGATCTCCTCCAGCGCCGCGGCGTAGTTCTCGACCAGCTTCGTCTCGTCGAAGGAGACCTTGCCGATGATGAAGTGCAGGTTCGAGTGCTTGTCGACGCGGAACTCGATCTTGCCGCCCTTGATCTCGTTGACGGCCTTGGCGACGTCCATCGTGACGGTGCCGGTCTTCGGGTTCGGCATCAGACCACGCGGACCGAGCACACGGCCGAGGCGGCCGACCTTGCCCATGAGGTCCGGGGTGGCGACGACCGCGTCGAACTCGTTCAGGCGGTTGCCCTTGGAGATCTCGTCGATCAGTTCGTCGGAGCCGACGATGTCGGCGCCCGCGGCTTCCGCGGCCGCAGCACGGTCACCGGTCGCGAAGACCAGGACCCGGGCGGTCTTGCCGGTGCCGTGCGGAAGGTTGACGGTGCCACGGACCATCTGGTCGGCCTTACGCGGGTCAACGCCCAGACGGAAGGCGACCTCGACGGTGCCGTCGAACTTGGTGGCGGCGGTGTCCTTGGCGAGACGGACAGCCTCGAGCGGGGCGTAGTTACGCTCCCGGTCGATCTTGGCGTCCGCAGCGCGGAGAGTCTTGCTGCGCTTCACTTCTGCTCCTGATGTGTTGAGCGTGGAGTCGTGGTGCGGACCAGCGCTTGGTCCTACCACTGGGGCTTACGAGGGGGCTGTCAGCCCTCGACCGTGATGCCCATGGAACGGGCGGTGCCGGCAATGATCTTCGACGCGGCGTCGAGGTCATTGGCGTTCAGGTCGGGGAGCTTGGTCGTGGCGATCTCGCGGACCTGGGCAGCCGTCAGCTTGGCAACCTTGGTCTTGTGCGGCTCGCCGGAGCCCTTGTCCACACCCGCGGCCTTGAGGATCAGCTTGGCGGCCGGCGGAGTCTTGGTGATGAAAGTGAAGGAACGGTCCTCGTAGACCGTGATCTCCACCGGCACGACCATGCCACGCTGCGACTCGGTCGCGGCGTTGTAGGCCTTGCAGAACTCCATGATGTTGACGCCGTGCTGGCCCAGGGCGGGGCCGACCGGCGGAGCCGGGTTGGCCGCACCGGCCTGGATCTGGAGCTTGATAAGCCCCGTGACCTTCTTCTTCTTGGGAGGCATTGCTCTCTCCGGGTCCTAGTGAGAGTTATCCGCCTGCCACCCGATCATCCGGATGGAGGCATACCGCACAACGATAACGGGTATCCATGCGCGGCCAAAAACCGAGCAGGTCAGACAGCCTGCGAGAGGCGGTCTGACCTGTTCGGAAACCTGGCGTCCAGAAGGAACTAGTTCTTCTGGATCTGGTCGAAGCTGAGCTCGACCGGGGTCTCGCGGCCGAAGATCTCGACAAGGCCCTTGACCTTCTTCGAGTCGGCGTTGATCTCGTTGATCGTGGCCTGCAGCGTCGCGAACGGGCCGTCGGTGACGGTGACCGAGTCGCCGACCTCGAAGTCCAGCACCTGGACCTCGACCTTGCGGGCCGGAGCCGGCTTGCCCTCGGCCTCCGCGGCCTCGCGGGCGGCCTTCTCCTCGGCCTCCGGGGCGAGCATCTTGACGATCTCGTCCAGGGTCAGCGGGTACGGGTCGTAGGCGTTGCCGACGAAGCCGGTGACACCGGGGGTGTTACGGACGACGCCCCAGGACTCGTTCGTCAGATCCATGCGGACGAGAACGTAGCCGGGCAGCTTGTTCTGCCGGACGTTCTTGCGCTCGCCGTTCTTGATCTGGACGATCTCTTCCTCGGGGACCTCGGCCTGGTAGATGAACTCCTCGACGTTCAGCGAGACGGCACGCTGCTCCAGGTTGGCCTTCACGCGCTTCTCGTAGCCCGCGTAGGTGTGGATCACGTACCACTCGCCGGGGAGGCCTCGGAGCTCGTCACGGAGGGCGGCGACCGGGTCGACAGGAGCCGCCGGCTCCTCGTCGGCCTCTTCCGCGCTCTCTTCGGGAGCCTCTTCCGCGCTCTCTTCGGGAGCCTCTTCCGCGCTCTCCTCGGCAGCCTCGGCGTCCTCGGAGCCGGCCTCGTCCTCGTCGACGTTCTCGACGTGCAGGGCCTCGTCCTCGGCCGGCTCACCGGCGGCGTCGTCGGCAGCCTCTGCCTGGACCGGCTCCTCAGCGTCCGACGCCTCGACGATGTCGAGCTCGTCCTCAGGGGACTCGAAGCTCTCGCCGGAACGGTCGGCGTCGTTCAGGTTCGGGTCAGACACGATGGCTTCTTCCTGGATACAGATGGGGTGGAACATGCGAAAGGGGCGCCGATTTCCGGCGCCCTCCGCGGATCAGCCGAAGACGTACTTGACTGCTTCCTGGAAGCCATAGTCAATCACGGTCACGAGGCCGATCATGATGACGACGAAGATAATCACCACTGTGGTGTACGTCGTCAGTTGATGACGAGTCGGCCAGACGACCTTGCGCAGCTCGGCGACGATCTGGCGGTAGAAGAGAGCCAGGCGACCCAGCGGGCCCTTCTTGCCGCGCTTGCCGCCCTTGCGGGTCTTCTTCTTCGACTCCGGCGTCTCGTCCTCGGCATCAGGCATGTCGATGGAGCCTACGGCGTCCGTCACGATCTCTCACCTGATTCCCGGGTCGTGGCCGTGCCGCGCCCGGTGGAGCCGCACGGCGGTGCATAGAAGTACGTACATGCGCACACAGCCTGGCGAAGGTGTGTGTAGCAGGGCCGGAGGGACTTGAACCCCCAACCGCTGGTTTTGGAGACCAGTGCTCTACCAATTGAGCTACGACCCTTTGTGACTCCCCCAACCTACCGCATCCGTCCGGGTGCACTAAGTGCCCGGCTCGGACTTGGCTGGTGAGGGCCAACAGCCAGTGAGTGTACGTGTTCCCAGGCCCGGCGTCGAACACAAAGCCCGGCCGCAGCCTTCCGGGCCCTTCCGCGGTCCGCCGCAGGTCCGTGTCGTCCGCCCTTCGAAACCTGTGTGCCGGGTCCTTCCGGCGTCTGGGAGCATGGGCCGTATGAGCGCTGCAACCCCTCCCACCGAGCGCCGGGTCTCCGCGCGCATCGGTGCGATCTCCGAGTCCGCGACCCTCGCCGTCGACGCCAAGGCCAAGGCCCTCAAGGCCGCCGGGCGTCCGGTGATCGGCTTCGGCGCCGGTGAGCCCGACTTCCCGACCCCCGACTACATCGTCGAGGCCGCCGTCGAGGCCTGCCGCAACCCGAAGTACCACCGCTACACCCCCGCCGGCGGTCTGCCGGAGCTGAAGAAGGCCATCGCGGAGAAGACGCTGCGCGACTCCGGGTACGAGGTGGACCCGGCCCAGATCCTGGTGACCAACGGCGGCAAGCAGGCGATCTACGAGGCGTTCGCCGCGATCCTCGACCCGGGCGACGAGGTCATCGTCCCGGCGCCGTACTGGACCACGTACCCCGAGTCGATCCGTCTCGCGGGCGGCGTCCCCGTCGATGTCGTGGCCGACGAGACCACCGGCTACCGCGTCTCCGTGGAGCAGCTCGAGGCCGCGCGTACGGAGAAGACCAAGGTCGTCCTCTTCGTCTCGCCGTCCAACCCGACCGGCGCCGTCTACAGCGAGGCCGACGCGCGCGCGATCGGCGAGTGGGCCGCGGAGCACGGTCTGTGGGTGCTGACGGACGAGATCTACGAGCACCTGGTCTACGGCGACGCGACGTTCACCTCGCTGCCCGCCCTCGTCCCGGCGCTGCGCGAGAAGTGCATCGTCGTCAACGGCGTCGCGAAGACGTACGCCATGACGGGCTGGCGCGTGGGGTGGATCGTCGGCCCGAAGGACGTCGTGAAGGCCGCCACCAACCTGCAGTCGCACGCGACGTCGAACGTCTCCAACGTGGCGCAGATCGCGGCCCTGGCCGCCGTCTCCGGCGACCTGGACGCCGTCGCGACGATGCGTGAGGCCTTCGACCGCCGCCGGCAGACGATCGTGCGGATGCTCAACGAGATCGACGGTGTGGTCTGCCCGACGCCCGAGGGCGCCTTCTACGCCTACCCGTCGGTGAAGGGCCTGCTGGGCAAGGAGATCCGCGGCCGTCGTCCGCAGTCCTCCGTGGAGCTCGCGGCCCTGATCCTCGACGAGGTCGAGGTGGCGGTCGTCCCGGGCGAGGCCTTCGGCACGCCCGGTTACCTGCGCCTTTCCTACGCGCTGGGTGACGAAGACCTGACCGAGGGTGTCTCCCGGATCCAGAAGCTGCTGGCCGAGGCCCGCGACTGATCCCCTCCCTGCGTGCGACGGGCCCCCGGCTTCGGCCGGGGGCCCGTTTCTGTGTTCGGGCAAGAACCCGATCGGGGAAAGGGGCTGCCCCGTTCCGGTCGTCTTTGGCAGGATCACTCAATGGAGCGCGAACGAGACGTCAGCCTGCTGCCGAAAGCCCATCTGCACCTGCACTTCACCGGGTCGATGCGGCCCACCACTCTTCTGGAGCTCGCCGACAAACACGGCGTGCATCTTCCGGAGGCGCTGACCGGGGGCGAGCCGCCGAAGCTGCGCGCCACGGACGAGCGCGGGTGGTTCCGCTTCCAGCGTCTGTACGACATGGCCCGCTCCTGCCTGCGCGACCCCGAGGACATCCAGCGGCTGGTGCGCGAGGCGGCGGAGGAGGACATCAGGGACGGTTCGGGCTGGCTGGAGATCCAGGTCGACCCGACCTCGTACGCGCCGCGGCTCGGCGGTCTGATCCCGGCGCTGGAGATCATCCTGGACGCCGTGGACACGGCCTCCAGGGAGACCGGGCTCGGGATGCGCGTGCTGGTCGCCGCGAACCGTATGAAGCACCCGCTGGACGCCCGGACGCTGGCCCGGCTGGCGGTGCGCTACGCGGACCGCGGCATCGTCGGATTCGGACTCTCCAACGACGAACGGCGGGGCATGGCGCGGGACTTCGACCGCGCCTTCGCCATCGCCCGCGAAGGCGGGCTGCTGGCGGCCCCGCACGGCGGCGAGCTGACCGGACCCGCGTCCGTACGGGACTGCCTCGACGACCTGCGCGCCTCCCGGATCGGCCACGGTGTGCGGGCGGCCGAGGACCCGAGGCTCTTGCGCAAGCTCGCGGAGAGGGGTGTGACCTGCGAGGTCTGCCCGGCCTCCAACGTGGCGCTCGGCGTCTACGAGAAGCCGGAGGACGTGCCGCTGCGGACGCTGTACGACGCCGGGGTCCCCATGGCGCTCGGCGCGGACGATCCGCTGCTGTTCGGCTCCCGGCTGGCGGCACAGTACGAGCTGGCCCGCCGCCACCACGCCTTCACGGACCAGGAGCTGGCGGAACTGGCGCGTCAGTCGGTGCGGGGTTCCGCGGCGCCGGAGGACATCCGGCAGAAGCTGCTGGCGGGGATCGACGACTGGCTGGCGTCTCCGCCGGCCTGATCCGCGCCGCTCGGCCCCGCGCGGCCGGGCGGCGACACCGTTCAGCGGGCGTCGCCGGTGACCGCGACGCCTCGCAGCAGCGTGCGCGCGAGACCCGCCGCGAATTCGTCGAGCGGCTGCGGCGGCCGGTGGCCCGCGGTCATGTCGTAGGCGAAGGCGCGCTGTGCGCAGGCGCCGAGCAGCAGGGACGCCGCGGCGTAGGTGTCGGCCTCCGGGCTGATGCGGCCGGCCGTCCGTTCCGCGCGCAGATACGCGTCGAGTCCCTCGATGGGCTTGTGCGGGCCCGTTCCCATCTCGCGCATGGCTTCTTCGTGCCGGCGCTTGAGGCGGGGCTCGGCGTACAGCGACGCGGCCATGGGGAAGGTCTTCTCGTAGAAGAGGGCTGCCTGGCGGGCGATGTCGGTGAGGTTCTCCTCGACGCTCGCGCCGCCCGGGTCGGCGGCCAGCTCCGCCAGCAGCGGGCCCAGCTTCGGCAGCCTCTCCTGGAGCACGGTCACGAACAGCTCCTCCTTGCCCGTGAAGTGCTTGTAGAGCGCCGCCTCCGAGCAGCCGGCCGCCTTGGCGATCTCCTTGGTCGTGGTTCGGGCGAGGCCGATGGAGAGCATC
Organism: Streptomyces kurssanovii; assembly: GCF_040677245.1. Lineage (NCBI taxonomy): Bacteria > Bacillati > Actinomycetota > Actinomycetes > Kitasatosporales > Streptomycetaceae > Streptomyces > Streptomyces kurssanovii. The sequence goes on along the minus strand of NZ_JBFAQK010000001.1, from coordinate 156,847 downwards.
AGATCTCGCGCCGCGTCGATGATGCGGACGCGGGTGGGCTTCTGTTCCATGCGCGCTCCATACCGGGCTTGACGGGTGGGTGAGTACACACCCACCCTAGGGGTGAGTGAACACTTACCCACCCGAGGAGGGTGTGCACCATGAAGCTCACAGTGTTCGGCGCGACCGGCGGCATCGGCGGGCAGATCGTCAGGCAGGCCTTGGCCGCCGGCCATCGGGTGACGGCCGTGGTCCGCGATCCGGCGCGTTTCACGGTGACCGGGGAGCGGCTCGAGGTCGTCAGCTCCGGTCTGGACGATCCGGAGGCCCTGCGCGAAGCCGTGGCCGGGCGGGACGCGGTGCTCTCCGGTCTCGGCCCGCGCAAGAGGTCCGACGCCGGGATCGCGGCCCGGCTCACCCGCTCGGTGCTGACCGCGATGGAGGCGGAGGGGACGCGGCGGCTGCTGGTCGTCAGCGCGGCGCCGCTGGGCAGCGCACCGGAGCGGGAGCCGCTGCGGGACCGCGCGATGATGTCGGTCGTGGGTGCGGTGCTGAAGCCCGTCTACGACGATCTGCGGGTCATGGAGGACGAGCTCGCGCACAGCGCGGCCGACTGGACCGCCGTGCGGCCGCCGAGGCTGCTCGACAAGCCGCTGACCGGCCGGTACCGGGTCGCGGTCGGCGGCAATCCGCGCAGCGCCAGGGTGATCGGCCGGGCGGACGTCGCGCACGCGATGCTCGCGATGACCGACGACCCCGCCGTGCTCCGTCAGGGCGTGGGCGTCGCCTACTAGGTCTTGGGCGCCCGGGTCCTGGGCTGCCGGGTCCTGTCAGGTCCCCGGCTTCCGCAGTTTCAGAGGCTGACGCCGACGGTCACCGGTTCGTTGACCAGCGTCACGCCGAACGCGTCGCGCACGCCGTCCACCACCTCGCGGGCCAGGGCCAGCAGGTCCTCCGTCGTGGCCTGACCGCGGTTGGTGAGCGCGAGCGTGTGCTTGGTGGAGATGCGCGCCGGCCCCGAGCCGTAGCCCTTGGTGAACCCGGCCTTGTCGATCAGCCAGGCGGCCGACGTCTTGGTGTGCCCGTCGCCCGCCGGGTAGGCGGGCGGGGCGACGCCGTCGCCGAGCCGGTCGCGCACGCGGGCCAGGAAGGTCTCGTACTCGGCGGCGGTGAGGATCGGGTTGGTGAAGAAGGAGCCTGCCGACCAGGTGTCGTGGTCGTCGGCGTCGAGCACCATGCCCTTGCCCGCGCGCAGGGCGAGCACGGTCTCACGGGCGGTGGCGGCCGGGACCCGGTCGCCCACCTCGATCCCGAGGGCACGGGCCGTCTCGGCGTACTTCACGGGCGCGGACAGGCCGCCGGCGTCCTCGAGCTCGAAACGGACGCGCAGCACGACATAGCGGTCGGGTTCCTGCTTGAAGCGGCTGTTGCGGTAGGAGAAACCGCACTCGGCGTTGGGAAGGACCACCGTTCCGCCGCCGCGGCGGTCGTACGCGACGACCTCCGTGATCGTCGACGAGACCTCCTGGCCGTAGGCGCCGACGTTCTGGATCGGGGTCGCGCCCGCGGAGCCGGGGATGCCGGCCAGGCACTCGACGCCACCGAGCCCGGCTTCGACGGTGCGGGCGACGGCGTCGGTCCAGGTCTCCCCCGCGGCCAGCTCGAGGCGCGTCCCATCGAGGTCGAAGCCACTGGTCGCGATGCGCAGCGCGGTCCCGTCGAAGCCCTTGTCGCCGATGACCAGGTTGCTGCCGCCGCCGATGATCAGCAGCGGCGTGCCGGCCTCGTCCGCCTCGCGCACGGCGGCGATCACCTCGTCGTCGGTGGTGGCGACCACGAGGCGGGTCGCGGGGCCGCCGAGCCGGAAGGTGGTCAGGGGGGCGAGGGGGGCATCGTGAAGTTCCTGCACGGGGACAAGAGTACGGTCCGTGGCCCCGGCGTTCCGGTGGGGCCACGGACCGTACGGGTACGCGGGGGTCAGACCGCGACGGGCGTGCGCTCGCTGTCCGTGGCCGCGGCCGGGGCCACGGCTCCGGGCAGTGTGCCGTCCGGCCTCGTACGCCCACCGGGGATCAGCAGGGCCACCAGGGCGGCGGCGGCCAGGGCCCCGGCGCCGATCCACACCGCGGGGACCGTGCCGTCGGAGAAGGCCTGCGGCGTCTCGTAGCCGCCCTGGGCGGCGAAGACCGCGCCGAGCACCGCGATACCCAGCGCGCCGCCGACCTCGCGGAGGGCGTTGTTCGCGCCTGATGCGATGCCCTGCTCCGACGGGCGGACGCTGGACATGACCACACTGGCGGCGGGGGCGAAGTACAGAGCCATGCCGACGCCGCTGATGACGAGGGCGGGCAGCTGGGCCGTGTACGAGACGCCGGGCTCGAGCACCAGCGCGAAGAGCGCGAGGCCGAGAGCCTGGAGCGCCAGACCGGCGGTGACGACCGGACGCCCGCCGATCCGGTCGGACAGGAGGCCCGCCACGGGCGCGACGAGAAGCGACATGCCGGTCCAGGGCAGCATCCGCAGGCCGGCCTCGGTGGGCGAGTAGCCGGCCACACCCTGGAGGAACTGGCTGAGCAGGAAGATCGAGCCGAACATGCCGAGGAACATCAGCAGGCTCGCGATGTTGATCCCGAAGAAGGCCCGGCTGCGGAACAGACGCATGGGCAGCATGGGCTTCTTGGCGACGGCCCCGTACCAGGCGAAGGCGACCAGCAGCACGGCGCCCGCGATCAGGCAGAACAGGATCCGGGGGCTGGTCCAGCCGTCGGCGTTGCCGTTGACCAGCGCGTAGACGATGCCGAAGAGGCCTCCGCTGACGAGCAGGGTGCCGGGGACGTCGAGCCGGGCGTCCGGGGCGTAGGACTCGCTGAGGCGAAGGCGGGCGAGCGGCAGCAGGAGCAGTCCGATCGGGACGTTCAGCCAGAAGATCCACTGCCACGAGATGTGCTCGGTGAGAGAACCGCCGATCAGCGGGCCGGTGGCGACGGCCACGCCGGTCACGGCGCCGAAGATGCCCAGTACGGCCCCGCGGCGGGCGGCCGGGACGGCGGCGGTGAGCAGGGTCAGCGTGAGCGGCATCATGATCGCCGCGCCGACGCCCTGGACGGCGCGGGCGGCGATGAGGGCGTCTATGCCGGAGGCGAGCGCCGCCCCGGCGGACGCGCCGGTGAAGATCGCCAGGCCGGTGATGAACAGCCTGCGGCGGCCGAAGCGGTCCCCCAGGGCAGCACCGAACATCAGCAGGACCGCGAAGGTGAGCGTGTAGGCACTCACCGTCCACTCGAGGTCTTCCAGGCCGCCGCCCAGGTCCTCCCGGATGGAGGGGAGGGCGGTGGTGACGACGAGGTTGTCGAGGGCCGCCATGAAGCCGGCGACGCTGGTGATGACGAGTGCCCAGATCGCGCCGGTGCGTCGGGCGGGTTGCTGATGCTGGTGCTGGTTCACTGCTCCCCCAGAGGGTTAGTTATCGATGACTAACTTTCACGGGCAAGGAAGTGCGCGGACCGCCACGGGCGTGGGCCCCCCTCAGTCCTGGACCGGCCGCGCGGAAAGGTAGAAGCCGGACCAGATGCGGTGCTCCGCGGGGAAGCCCATCGAGACGAGAACGTTGACGAGCATCCCGTAGGCCAGGAAGGTCGTGGTCTCGTTCACGTCGGCGCCGAGGTGCAGATGGACGGTCTCCCACAGTTCCATCCAGTCGGCCCGCACCTGCTCACCGAAGGCGTGGTCGCCCGCCGCCTCGGCGGCCGCCACCGCGACGTACGTCTGCATCTGCATCAGCAGCTTCTCGGGGTCGTCCGCGATGAGGCGCTGGTACGCGGCGGCCATCGCACCGAGGGCCTCCTCACCTTCGAGCCCTTCGGCGGCCGCGCTGAAGACACGCCGGGTGTCCTCGAGACACCGCGAGGACGCGGCCAGGAAGATGGCCTGCTTGTTCGGGAAGAGACGGAAGAGGTACGGCTGGGAGACGCCGACGCGCTTGGCGATGACGTCCGTCGAGGTGCCGTTGTATCCGGCGCGGGAGAACTCCGTGATCGCGGCACGGATCACGCTCTCGCGTCGCTCTTCTGCGCTCATCCTGACCATGCGACAAAGTTATTGGCTAATCACTAACTAGTCAAGCGGTGTCGCCGGGGTGCCGACCGGATGCGCGCGTACGCGGTGCCGCGTGAGGGGGTGCACGCGTAAGGGGCGCTCCTCCAAAGAGGGACGCCCCTTACCTGCTTCTGCCGACCCTCCGCGGGCGGCTTCAGGCGAGCTGCACGACGGCGCGGGACATGCCCAGCACCTTCTGGCCTTCACTGGTCGCGACCAGGTCCACGCGGACCCGGTTGTCGTCCAGTTTCGCCGCGACCCTGGCGCTGACCTCGATCAGTGCGCCCTTGTCGTCGTTCGGGACGACGACGGGCTTGGTGAAGCGGACGCCGTACTCGACGACCGCGCCCGGGTCGCCCACCCAGTCGGTCACGACCCGGATCGCCTCGGCCATGGTGAACATGCCGTGCGCGATCACGTCCGGCAGCCCGACCTCTGTGGCGAACTTCTCGTTCCAGTGGATCGGGTTGAAGTCGCCGGACGCGCCCGCGTACCGCACCAGCGTGGCACGCGTCACAGGAAAGCTCTGCGCCGGCAGTTCGGTGCCGGCCTCGACGTCCGCGTAAGAGATCTTCGCTGCCATCACGCCTCCTCGGCGGCGCGGGCCACCAGCTTCGTCCAAGCGGTCACGACCAGTTCACCGCTCTCGTCGTGCACGTCGCCGCGCACGTCCAGGATGTCGTTGCCGGCGAGGGACTTGATGGCCTCGATCGTCGAGGTGACCGTCAGCCTGTCGCCCGCCCGTACCGGTCGTGCGTACGCGAACTGCTGCTCGCGGTGCACCACGCGGCTGTAGTCGAGCCCCAACTGCGGGTCCTGGACGACCTGCTCGGCGGCGCTGAAGGTGATCGTGAAGGCGAACGTCGGCGGAGCGATCACATCCGAGTGCCCGAGCGCGCGGGCGGCCTCACGGTCGGTGTAGGCGGGATTCGCGTCCCCCACCGCGGCGGCGAACTCCCGGATCTTCTCCCGGCCCACCTCGTACGGCGCGGTGGGCGGATACGTCCGCCCCACGAACGACTGGTCGAGCGCCATGGACTGGTCCCTCCTGATATTGATCACAACTGAATGCCGGCCGCCGGACGAACGGCGGTACGGCAAACGACACGAGGCCGCCCCCAAAGGGGACGGCCTCGTATACGAGCCTTATTCAGCGCGTTTCGCGGTGCGCCGTGTGCGAGTTGCAGCGCGGGCAGTGCTTCTTCATCTCAAGTCGGTCCGGGTTGTTACGCCGGTTCTTCTTGGTGATGTAGTTCCGCTCCTTGCACTCCACGCAGGCCAGCGTGATCTTCGGGCGGACGTCGGTGGCAGCCACGTGAGTGCTCCTTGGACGGATAGGACGGATGAACGCATAAAAGAGTAGCCGATCGGAGGACCGACCCCACAATCGGCTACTGTGTGTAGCGGTGACCGGACTTGAACCGGTGACACAGCGATTATGAGCCGCTTGCTCTACCGACTGAGCTACACCGCTGCGATGCAGGGTTCCCTCGCCCGAAGGCGAGGTCACTCGACATCAGAGCCCCAATACGGAATCGAACCGTAGACCTTCTCCTTACCATGGAGACGCTCTGCCGACTGAGCTATTGGGGCGAGCGATGAAGACATTACACGGTCCCTCGCCGATCGCCCAAATCCGTTTCGGTGGGTGCGGCCGACCCTGCTTCCGGCTCTGCTTCCGGCCCGCCCGCACGGTCCCGGGTGCGGCCCCCGCTCCCGTCCTCCGCAGGCCCGCGGACGGCACCCGGCCCGTCCCGTAGGCCACTTACGACCACGCCGGTACGACTATTGCGCTCCTCCTCGAAGCGCACCGCGAGCGCCCCTACGCTCGACGCACGCTGTGTGATCCTCTCCGGCTCCCACGCCACGGCTCCCACGCCCGGGCAGTGTGCGCGACCGCCGTCCGAGCCCGACCGCCCCACCCAGGAGCGCGATGCCCGACAGCCAGCCGCAGCCGCCCGGCGGCGCCACCGCGGACACCGCCGCGCTGCTGCTCTGCGGCGCAAGGCTCACGGACGGTCGCACGGTCGACGTACGGCTCAGCGGCGGCCGCATCGAGGCCGTCGGCACCGCGGGAAGCCTCCCGCCGCACTCCGCCCGGGTGGACCTGACGGGCTTCCTGCTGCTGCCCGCGCCCGCCGAACCGCACCTCCACGGCGACACGGCACTCAGCGCGGAGACCCCCGGCCCCGTGTCGTACGACACACAGGACGTCCAGCGGCGCGCCACAGAGGCCGCGCTGCTCCAGCTGGGCCACGGGGCGACGGCGCTGCGCTCGCACGTACGGATCGGGGACGTCCAGGGCCTCGGACCACTGGAGGCGGTGCTCCAGGCCAGGCGGTCCCTGCGCGGCCTCGCCGATCTGACCGCCGTCGCCGTGCCGCGGCTGCTGACGGGCGTGGCCGGCGCCGACGGCCTGGCTCTCCTGCGGGACGCGCTGAAGATGGGTGCCGGCGTGGTGGGCGGCTGCCCCGACGCGGACCCCGATCCCACCGGGTACGTGGAGACGGTGCTGGGGATCGCCGCCGAGTACGGCTGCCCCGTCGACCTGCACACCCACGGCGACGACCCGGCACGGCTGGCGCGGCTCGCGGCCATGGCCGGCGGGCTGCGGCCCGGCGTCACCGTCGGGCCGTGCGCCGGTCTCGCCCGGCTGCCCAGGGACATCGCCTCCCGGACCGCGGACCAGCTGGCGGCGGCGGGCGTCACCGTCGTCTCCCTGCCGCAGGGCGGTTGCTCCGGCGTCGAACAGCGCGGCAACGCGCCGGTCCGGCTGCTGCGGGCGGCGGGTGTGCGGGTCGCCGCGGGCAGCGGGGCGCTGCGGGACGTGTGCAACCCGGTGGGCCGCGGGGATCCGCTGGAGGCCGCGTATCTCCTGTCGTCCCAGGCGGGGATGCGGCCCTCGGACGCCTACGGCTGCGTCGCCGGCACGGCCCGGGAGGTGATGGGACTGCCCCCGGTACGGGTCGAGGCCGGCTTCCCCGCGGAACTGCTCGCGGTGCGCGGCGAGCGGATCTCGGGCGTGCTGTCGCTCGCGTACAGCAGGATCGTCATCCACCGCGGACGGGTGGTCGCCCGCACGAGCGCGGTGCGCGAATACTGCGACTCCGCGGCGGCCGTCGCTCTCGAACTGCCGCGCCAGGGGCGGCCGGACCCGGGGCCCTGAGGGCGTCGACTCGCGGTGGAGGCGGGGGTCGTGGGGATCCGCTCGGGGTTCGGCAGGGCCCCTAGGGGATCCACTCGCGGTGCGGGCGCGCGGGCGCCGAGGGCGGGGAGCGGGTGCGCGTTCCGGCCATCGGGGGCGTGTCCCCTTGCCGTCCCTGCGCACGCTCGGTGCTTCGGACGTAACGTCGTATGCATGCGCATTGTCATCGCAGGAGGACACGGTCAGATCGCGCTCCGTCTCGAGCGGCTGCTCTCCGCGGGCGGACACGAAGTCGCGGGCATCATCCGCGATCCGAAGCAGGGTGACGACCTGCGGGCCGTCGGCGCCGAACCGGTGTTCCTCGACCTGGAAACAGCCTCGGTGGAACAGGTCGCGGCCGTGCTCCAGGGCGCGGACGCCGCGGTGTTCGCCGCGGGAGCGGGCCCTGGCAGCGGCACCGAGCGGAAGGACACGGTCGACCGCGGCGCGGCCGTCCTCTTCGCCGACGCGGCCGAACGCACGGGCGTACGGCGGTACATCGTCGTCTCCTCCATGGGTGCCGACGCCGAACACAAGGGCGACGACGTCTTCGACGCCTACCTGCGGGCGAAGGGCGCCGCGGACGACTACGTGCGGTCCCGTCCCAACCTGGAATGGACGATCCTGCGGCCCGGCACGCTGACCAACGACGCGGGTAAGGGCATGGTGCGGCTGGAGGTCTCGACGGGACGCGGCATGGTGCCTCGGGACGATGTGGCGGCGGTGCTCGCGGAGATGGTGGAGACACCGGCCACCGCGGGACTGACGCTGGAACTGGTCAGTGGTTCGACGCCCGTCACCGTCGCCGTGAAGGACATCGCGGGGAACTGACCGAGCCGCCGCCGGCCGGTCGTTCGTCGGATCCGCCGCCTGAATCCCCGTCATGGTCCGGCGAGGAACCCCCGCGATGAAGCACGCGATGGACCACCTGACACGAACCCCGCGATGAATCCCCGTCGCCCCTAGGGTCTTTGAGGTCATGAGCAATCACACACAGGAAGTCCGGCCGGTGGTCGTGGAGCGCGACGAGCAGCTCTACGCCTACGTCCGCGGCTCCGTACGCATGGACGCCTTCGCGCTGATCGCCGACCGGCTGCCCGAACTCATCAACTGGCTCGCGGGCAACGGCGCGGAGTTCGCCGGAGCGCCGTTCTTCCGTTTCAACACCATCGACATGGAGGGCGAGTCGGTGGTCGAGGCCGGCATGCCCGTCGTCTCCGCCCCGGAGCCCGAGGGAGACATCGGCCTGGCCGTACTGCCCCCCGGCCGCTACGCGACGGTCACCCACGTCGGGCACCCGGACCAGCTGGCCGGTGTCGTCACGGCGATGCACGAGTGGGCGGGGCGGGAAGGTCTCGAGTGGGACATGACAGTGGTCGACGGGGTCGAGCACTGGGCATGCCGGACGGAGACGTACAAGACGGATCCCCGGGTGGAGCCGGACATGTCCAAGTGGGAGATCGAGCTGGCGTTCCGCCTGGCCGACTGACGGGCGCGGTCGCCGCTACGACGCCGGCTCGGGGCCCGTGTGCCGTCCCGCCTCGCGCGGCGACCGCCACCCGGCCCACGGCGCGACTGCGGCACACGGGGTGTCACGGCCGTCCTGAGGTCGGCCGGCAGGCGGCGCGGGGCGCCGAGGTCTGTGGTGCGGAGGAGGCCGAGATCCGCGGCAGAGCTGTCAGAGGCAGGCGGAACGTGTTCGGCACCTTGGACGACGATGGCCCCTGGCCTGCGTTTCCGCAGATCAGGGGCCATCTCTTCGCGTGGCGGCGCCAGGATTCGAACCTGGGTAGGCTAAGCCGACGGATTTACAGTCCGCTCCCATTGGCCACTCGGGCACACCGCCATGGGATGTCGCCTGTGGAGGAACCGCTGTGGGGCGGTGCTCCGTGGCAACGACGTAAACGATACCTGATGAACCGGGGTGCTTCGCCACCGGATTGATCAGCGCCGGGGTGGGTGCGGGTGGCTAGGCTTGACCGCGCGGTTCGGGGTGATCCGGCCGCACCCCACTCACCCGATACAAGGAGCCACAGGACATGGCCGACTCCAGTTTCGACATCGTCTCGAAGGTCGAGCGGCAGGAGGTCGACAACGCCCTCAACCAGGCCGCCAAGGAGATCTCGCAGCGCTACGACTTCAAGAACGTCGGTGCCTCGATCTCCTGGTCCGGCGAGAAGATCCTGATGCAGGCGAATTCCGAGGACCGCGTCAACGCGATCCTGGACGTCTTCCAGACCAAGCTGGTCAAGCGCGGCATCTCGCTGAAGGCGCTGGACGCCGGCGAGCCGCAGCTGTCCGGCAAGGAGTACAAGATCTTCGCCTCGATCGAGGAGGGCATCTCACAGGAGAACGCCAAGAAGGTCGCGAAGATCATCCGCGACGAGGGTCCGAAGGGTGTCAAGGCGCAGGTCCAGGGCGACGAGCTGCGGGTCAGCTCGAAGAGCCGGGACGACCTGCAGGCCGTGCAGGCGCTGCTCAAGGGGCAGGACTTCGACTTCGCGCTGCAGTTCGTGAACTACCGCTGACGTCAGCGGGCGCGCCGGGGCGACCGGGGGCGGAGCGGCGCGGCCGCTCCGCCCCCGCCCCGTGCCCGGGTGGTGCGGCCGATGACGAAGGCGGCCGCCGTCACCCGCCGTGACGTCCGAATCCCGCCAGCCCCGGCGGCCGCCGCGTCGCAGACTCGTAGAGGAAGGGCGGGCGAGAGCCCGCCGGACGGAACACCGCAAGGAGGAGCGCGAGCCATGACCGGTGCTCAGGAGACCGTCGCTTACGAGATCGTCGACAGCCCGTTGGGCGAGCTCCTGCTGGTCGGGCGGGCGTCGCGCACGGCGAAGGGTGGCACCGCGCTGGCCTCGCTCTCGCTGCCCGGGCAGAAGGGCCGCGCGGTCGTCGAGGGCGGCTGGCGCCGTGACCCGGCGGCGTTCGAGGAGATCGGGCGCCAGTTGTCGTCGTACTTCTCGGGCCGGCTGACCCGCTTCGAGATCGAGTACGCGGACGGCGGGACCGACTTCCAGCGCCGTGTCTGGAAGGCGCTGGAGGACGTCCCCTACGGGCGGACCACCACCTACAAGGAGATCGCCGCACAGGTCGGCACTTCCGCGGTCGGTGTGCGGGCCGTGGGGACGGCGATCGGGCGCAATCCGCTGCTCGTGGTGCGTCCGTGCCACCGGGTGATCGGTGCGGACGGCACCCTGCGGGGATACGCGGGCGGCCTGGAGTCGAAGGCGCGGCTTCTCGGGCTCGAGGGCGCGCTGGCACCGTGACGGGGCCGGTCCCATGAACGGAGCACTGTTCCCCCGTGACCGGGCGGTCGTCGCCCCGGGCGCGGTGCATGTGCCCGGCTGGCTGTCCGCCCGGCGTCAGCGGGAGCTGGTGGACGCCTGCCGCGGCTGGGCCCGCGGGCCGGTTCCGCTCCGGCACACCGTGCTGCCGGGCGGGGGCGTGATGTCGGTGCGGACGGTGTGCGTGGGCCGGCACTGGCAGCCGTACCGGTACTCCCGGACCGCGGACGACGTGAACGGTGCGCCGGTCGCCCCGTTTCCCGGGTGGCTGGTGGAGCTGGGACGCGAGGCACTGGTCGAGGCCTACGGGGAGCATCAGGGCTACACGCCCGACACCGCGCTGATCAACTTCTACGACGGCGCTGCCAGGATGGGGATGCACCAGGACAAGGAGGAGCGGTCAGGAGCTCCCGTGGTCTCCCTGAGCATCGGTGATGCGTGCGTGTTCCGGTTCGGGAACACGCAGACCAGGGGGCGTCCCTACACGGACGTGGAGCTTGAGTCCGGCGACCTGTTCGTCTTCGGCGGCCCTTCCCGCTACGCCTTTCACGGCGTGCCGAAGGTGCTTCCGGCCACGGCCGATCCTGCGACCGGCATGAACAGCGGCCGCTTGAACATCACTTTGCGCGAGACCGGGCTGGCGGGCTGATCCCGCGCGGGCGCCAGGCGGGGTTCAGCGCGAGCGCGAGTGGCCGAACAGGATCCGGTACGCGATCAGCAGGACGAGCGCGCCGCCGACGGCCGCGATCCAGGTGGGCCCGTCGTAGAACTGGTTGGCGATCTCCCGGTCCAGGTAACGGGAGGATATCCAGCCGCCGATGAAGGCTCCGGCGACACCTATGAGCGTCGTGCCGACCAGGCCGCCCGGGTCGCGTCCGGGCAGCAGGATCTTGGCTATCGCTCCGGCCAGCAGTCCGAGAACGATCCAGCCGATGATGGTCATGGAAATGAACCTGCCTTTCATGGGGTGTTGTTGTCGGGGACGTGCACCGGCGGGCAGCGGTTGCGGTGATCAGTAGGGTGCGGCACATGACACAGGAGTTGCGACGGTCGCTGGGGGTCTTCGACGCTGTGGTGATCGGCCTCGGGTCGATGATCGGTGCGGGAATCTTCGCGGCTCTCGCGCCGGCGGCGCGGGCAGCCGGTTCCGCGCTGCTGCTCGGACTTGCCCTCGCGGCGGTGGTGGCCTACTGCAACGCCATGTCGTCGGCACGCCTGGCCTCCTTGTACCCCGCGTCAGGCGGCACTTATGTGTACGGACGGGAGCGGCTGGGAGAGTTCTGGGGGTACTTGGCGGGCTGGGCGTTCGTGGTCGGCAAGACGGCTTCGTGCGCCGCGATGGCTCTGACCGTCGGCGCGTACGCATGGCCGGAGCACGCGAACGCGGTGGCGGTCGCCGCCGTGGTGGCGCTGACTGCGCTGAATTACGGCGGCGTTCAGAAGTCGGCGTTGCTGACGCGGGTGATCGTGGCCGTGGTGCTGGCGGTTCTCGCGGCGGTCGTGGTGGTCTCCCTCGGTACCGGGCACGCGCGGTTCGGGCACTTGGAGCCGGGGGGCGACGCGTCGGCTGCCGGGGTGCTCCAGGCGGCGGGTCTGCTGTTCTTCGCGTTCGCCGGGTACGCGCGGATCACCACGCTGGGCGAGGAGGTCCGGGATCCGGCACGCACCATCCCGCGGGCCGTGCCGCTGGCCCTGGGCATCGCGCTGTTCGTCTATGTGTGTGTCGCTGTCGCGGTCCTCTCTGTGCTGGGTGCCGGGGGGCTCGGGCAGGCGACGGCGCCGCTCGCCGAGGCCGTGCGTGCCGCGGGGGTCCCCTGGCTGGCGCCGGTGGTACGTGTGGGGGCCGCCGTGGCGGCGCTCGGTTCGTTGCTCGCTCTGATTCTCGGCGTCTCGAGGACGACGCTCGCGATGGCCCGGGACGGCCATCTGCCGGGAGCACTGGCCACCGTTCATCCGCGGTTCCAGGTGCCGCACCGCGCGGAGGTCGCTGTGGGGGTCGTCGTCGCGGTGGTGGCGGCGACCGTGGACCTGCGCGGGGCGATCGGCTTCTCGTCGTTCGGTGTGCTCGTCTACTACACAATCGCCAACGCCTCGGCCTGGACGCTGGGTTCCGGACGGCCCGGCGATACACCCGTTCGAGTGCTCTGGACCGTGAGGCTGACGGCTGGATGCGGGGTGGCGGGATGCCTGGCTCTGGCTTTCTCGTTGCCGCCGACGTCCGTGATCACCGGGGCCGCGGTGCTGGCCGGGGGCGCGGCGCTGTACGCGGCGCGGAACAGCGCTCGGGCGGCTCGTAACCGCTGATCAGCGGCCGCCGGCGGGCGGCGTGGGTGGTGGGTGCGCCGCGCCGGCCGGTCGGACGGACGGACAGGCAGGCAGGCAGGCAGGCAGCCGAGCGGACGAGGTCCGGACGCTCTCAGCGCACCGCGAACGGCTGATCGGTCCGGACGATCTCCCTGCCCAGCGGCATCAGCGACACCGGGATGAGCTTGAAGTTCGCGATGCCGAACGGGATGCCGATGAGCGTGAGGCAGAGAGCGAGACCCGTGACGATGTGGCCCAGCGCCAGCCACCAGCCGGCCAGGATCAGCCACAGGACGTTGCCGACCAGGGAGGGAGCGCCGGAGTCGCGGCGATCCGTCGTCGTGTACCCGAAGGGCCAGAGCGCGTAGATCCCGATGCGGAACGACGCCAGCCCGAAGGGGATGCCGATGACGGTGATGCAGAGGATCAGCCCTGCCACCAGATACCCGAGGAACAGCCAGAAGCCGCTCAGGACCAGCCATATGACGTTCAGGATTGTCTTCATCGGCGAGGACCTGCCATCTGCTCGAGTCGGGCGATTCGTTCCGCCATGGGCGGGTGGGTGGAGAACATCTTGGCGAGGCCGCGGCCAGGTCCGAACGGGTTGGCGATCATCATGTGGCTCGCGGTCTCGAGCCGCGGCTCCGGCGGCAGCGGGAGCTGTTTCGTACCGGCGTCCAGTTTGCGCAGTGCGCTGGCCAGGGCCAGTGGGTCACCGGTGAGCTGGGAGCCCGACGCGTCCGCCTCGAACTCCCGGGAGCGGCTCACGGAGAGCTGAATCACGGATGCCGCCAGCGGGCCGAGCAGCATGATCAGCAGCATGCCGACCAGGCCGGGTCCTTCGTCGTCGTCGGACCGGCCGATGGGGATCAGCCAGGCGAAGTTGACCAGGAACATCACCACGGAGGCGAGGGCTCCGGCCACCGAGGAGATGAGGATGTCTCGGTTGTAGACGTGGCTGAGCTCGTGGCCGATGACTCCGCGCAGCTCGCGCTCGTCGAGGATGCGCAGGATCCCTTCGGTGCAGCACACCGCCGCGTTGCGCGGGTTGCGTCCGGTGGCGAACGCGTTGGGGGCCTGGGTCGGCGAGATGTAGAGCCGCGGCATGGGCTGGCGGGCGGCGGTCGAGAGCTCACGGACCATGCGGTACAGGGCCGGAGCCTCGAATTCGCTCACCGGGCGGGCGCGCATGGCTCGGAGGGCCAGCTTGTCGCTGTTCCAGTAGGCGTACGCATTGGTCGCGAGCGCCACCGCGAGCGCGACGAAAAGCCCCGTCCGGCCGAAGAAGCTGCCGATGACGAGGATCAGTGCGGACAGTCCCCCGAGGAGTACGGCGGTTTTGAGCCCGTTGTGCCGGCGGTGCACGGTACGCCCTCCAGATGGTGCGGCAGGGGAACCCTTTGCGTGGTGCTCCACTCTCCAGTGGACCCTTCTGTACTGGTCAACGCCAGGCGAGGGGCACTGGTTCCCTTGCGCTCCAGGGGCCACGTCACGGCCGTACGGGTGAGCTCGCGGAGCGGGCCGGCCCCGGAGGGATCCGGAAAAGGGTCGCTCCGGCTAGAAGAGGCTCTCCGCGGCGTACCGCAGGACCAGCTGGGGATAGCCGGACAGGACGACGCCCACCGCCGCGGTGAGGGCCACGGCGACAGTCACGGGAGCGGGAACCGCCTTCAAGGCGACCTCCCCCGCCGGCTGCGCCGCTTCCTCCGCTTCCGCCGCCTCGGGAGCCCGGAAGAGGACGGCCGTCCACTGCAGGTAGTAGTAGAGGGCGATCACGACGTTGATGCCCATGACGACGGCCAGCCAGCCGAGACCCGCGTCGACGGCCGCGGAGAACACGGTCACCTTGGCGAAGAGGCCGACGATGCCCGGCGGCAGTCCGGCGAGGCAGAGCAGGAAGAAGCCCATGGCCAGCGCGAGCAGCGGCCGACGGTGGTACAGGCCGCGGTAGTCGGAGATCCGGTTGAGCGGACGCGTGCGGGCGACGACGGCCGCCACCGCGAACGCGCCCAGGTTCACCACGGCGTACATCAGCGCGTAGGCGACGGTCGCGCCGATCTGGTCGTCGCTCGAGTACGCGGCGGCCGCGATCGGCACCAGCAGATACCCGGCCTGCGCCACGGAGGACCAGGCCAGCAGGCGCACCGCGCTCCATGTGCGCGACGCGGACTGGCGCAGCGCGGCGACATTGCCGGCGGTCATGGTCAGGGCGGCGAGAACCGCCATCGCGGGGCCCCAGATATCGGCGTACCCGGGGAAGGCGATCACGGTGACAAGGATGAGCCCGGTGAATCCGACGGCCTTGCCGACGACGGAGAGATAGCCGGCGATCGGCAGCGGCGCCCCCACATAGGTGTCAGGGACCCAGAAGTGGAAGGGGACGGCGGCCGTCTTGAAGGCGAAGCCGACAAGGGTCAGCACGACGCCGGCCTTGGCGAGCGTGTCCAGTTGGCCGGGGACGTCCTCCAGCCCGGCAGCCACCTGGGTGAGGTGCAGCGTTCCTGTGGCGGCGTACACGAAGCTGACGCCGAGGAGGGTCACGGCGGTCGCGGTGACCGAGGAGAGGAAGAACTTCAGGGCGGCTTCGCTGGAGAGCTTGTCGCCGCGCCTGAGGCCCACCAGCGCGAAGGCGGGCAGTGAAGCCACCTCGAGGGCGACCACGAGCGTCGCGAGGTCACGGGAGGCGGGCAGCAGCGCCGCGCCCGCGGCGGACGACAGCAGCAGGAACCAGAACTCGCCGGGCGGCAGCTTCTCGCGGGTGTCCGTGAGGGAGAGCAGCGCGGTCAGCAGCGCCCCGCCGAGCACCAGGAACTGGATCACCAGGGTGAACTGGTCGGCGGTGTAGCTGCAGACGTCCGGGGTGTCGTTCAGGCAGAACGTCGAGCGGTCGCCCTTGCGCAGCGGCAGCAGCGCGGCCATCGACACGACGAGACCTGCGATCGCCACGGCACCCAGAAGCGGCTTGCGCCGGTCGGCGACGAACAGGTCGGCGACGAGGACGGCCAGCGCGACGGCGGCGGTGATCGTGGGCGGTGCGATCGCCGCCCAGTCGACGGACTGGACGAGGCTGTTGGCGCCGTCGGCTGCCACGGTCACGACTTGCCTCCTGAGAGGAGCTTCTGCACGGCCGGGTCGGTGAGGCCGAGGAGGACCGCGGGCCACAGTCCGGCGATGACGGTGAGGGCCACGAGCGGGGACCAGGCCGCGAACTCGTACGCGCGGACGTCGGTGACCCGGTCGGGCCACTGCTCGTCCCGGGCCTCCGGCAGCCGGCCGCCCATGCACACCCGACGCACGACGACGAGCAGGTACGCGGCGGTGAGCAGGGTGCCGAACGCGCCGATCGACATGAAGGTGAGGAAGGCCGGGCGGCTGAGCCCTTCGGCCGGGTCGAACGCTCCGAACAGCGCGAGCATCTCGCCCCAGAATCCGGCGAGTCCGGGCAGTCCGAGGGAGGCGACGGCGGCGAAGGCGAGCAGGCCGCCCAGGCGCGGCGCGCGACCGTACAGTGCGGCGCCGGTGGCGCCGGCGAGCGTGTCGAGGTCGGCGGTGCCGTAACGGTCCTTGACCGCTCCGACCAGGAAGAACAGCAGGCCGGTGATGAGGCCGTGGGCGATGTTGGCGAAGAGTGCGCCGTTCACGCCGGTCGGCGTCATCGACGCGATGCCGAGCAGCACGAAGCCCATGTGACCGACCGACGAATAGGCGATCAGACGCTTCAGGTCACCGCCCGCGCCGCTGCGCGCGAGTGCCAGGCAGGCCAGGGAGCCGTAGACGATGCCGACGGCTGCGAACGCGGCCAGGTACGGGGCGAAGGTCCGCATCCCGTCAGGCGCGATCGGCAGCACGATGCGGACGAAGCCGTACGTCCCCATTTTCAGCAGCACACCGGCGAGGAGGACCGAGCCGACGGTCGGTGCGGCGGTGTGGGCGTCGGGGAGCCAGGTGTGCAAGGGCCACATCGGCGTCTTCACGGCGAGCCCGAGACCGATCGCCAGAACCGCGATGACCTGCACCGACGTGGTCAGTCCACGGCCGTTGTCAGTGGCGAGTGCCACCATGTCGAATGTGCCGGCCTTCAGCCCGATCAGCAGGAGGCCGAGCAGCATGACGACGGAGCCGAGCAGCGTGTAGAGGATGAACTTCCAGGCGGCGGGCTGCCTTTCCTCGCCGCCCCAGCGGGCGATGAGGAAGTACATCGGGATGAGCACCATCTCGAAGGCCAGGAAGAACAGCAGCAGATCGAGGACGGCGAAGGTGGCCAGGGTGCCGGACTCCAGAACCAGGAGCAGGGCGACGAAAGCCTTCGGGGACGGGCCCGCGGGCATGTTGAAGTAGCTGTACAGCGCGCAGAGGAAGGTCAGCAGAGCCGTCAGCACGAGAAGGGGGAGCGAGATGCCGTCGATGCCGAGGTGGATCCGCACGTCGAGTGCCGCGATCCAGCTGATGTCGGTCGTGGCCTGCATCTTCGACGGCTGGTCGTGGTCGAAGCCGAGCGCCAGGACGATCGCCGCGAGCAGGATCGCGCCGGTGACGGTCACACCGTGGCGCAGGACCGCCTGGTCGGGGCTGCTGCCGCGCAGCCCGGGCGGGGCGGGCAGCAGGGCGGCCGCGGCGCCGACCAGCGGAGCGACGACGATGAACGCGAGAAGGGCCTGCATCACGGACTCGCTGATATCGATCACGGCTCACGATCCGGCGTTGACGTTGGAAAGGACGACGGCGGCGATCGCCAGGACGACGGAGCCGGCGAGCAGCGCGCTCAGGTAGGTCTGGACGTTTCCGGTCTGGGCACGCCGGACGGCCGTGCCGAGCCAGCGGGTGCCGGTGCCGGAGCCGCGTACGTAGGTGTCGACGACCTCCCGGTCCAGGAACCGGACCAGTTGGGCCGCGGCACGCACGGGGCGGACGAACAGCACGGTGTAGAGCGCGTCGACGTGGAAACCGGCGGCGGCGTGGCGGTGGAGCGGGCCGAGCAGCAGCCGTGCGGGGTCGGCCGGGTCGTGAGCCGCGGCGATGTCGCCGTAGGCCGGGGTGTGGGTGGCGATGGCCTCGGCCTCCGAGACGGCAGGTTCGGCGTCCGGGTGGGCGGCGACGGCGCCGAGGGGAAGGCGGGCGGCAAGCGCGGTGGAGTGCCGCCAGGCTCCATAGGTGACCAGGCCGCCGACGAGGGCCACGCCCGTGCCGAGGACGGCGGTGGTGAGTGTCGGGGTGAGCGCGTGGTCGTCGAACCAGCGGGGCAGCCGTCCGGCGGTCAGCCCGAAGGCGAGCGAGGGGACGGCGAGGACCCACAGCACGGTGGTCATGGACAGCGGCTGCCGACCGTGGTCGGGGGCTTCCGCGCCGCGGCCGCGGAAGGTCAGCAGCCACAGCCGGATCGCGTAGGCGGCGGTCAGGACCGCGGTCAGCAGCGCGGCGACGAGCACGAACCAGCCGGCGGTGACGGGCGCCGTCTCCGAGTCGCCGAGTGCGGTGTGCTCGGCGGCCACGAGGACGGCTTCCTTGGAGAAGAAGCCTGCGAAGGGAGGGATCGCGGCGAGAGCGAGCAGAGCGACGGTCATCGTCCAGTAGGCGTCCGGGACGCGCTTCGAGAGGCCGCTCATCCGGGACATGGCGGCGAGCGAGTTGGTGCCGGCGGCATGGATGATCACGCCGGCGGCGAGGAAGAGCAGCGCCTTGAACGCACCGTGGGACAGGAGGTGGAAGACGGCGGCGCCACGGTCCCCGACCGCCAGGGCGCCGGACATGTAGCCGAGTTGACCGATGGTCGAGTAGGCGAGGACGCGTTTGATGTCGTCCTGTGCGAGGGCGGCGAGCGCCGAGCCGACCATCGTCACGGCCGCCATCACGGCGAGCACGGTCATGGCCGCGGCGGAGGCCGCGAAGAGAGGAAGGAGCCGGGCCACGAAGTAGATACCGGCGGCGACCATCGTCGCGGCGTGGATCAGCGCGGAGACGGGCGTGGGGCCCGCCATCGCGTCAGGGAGCCAGGTGTGCAGCGGGAACTGCGCCGACTTGCCGGCCACACCGGCGAGGAGAAGCAGCGCGATGAGCGTGGGGTGCTCGATGGCGCCGGCGGCGACGGCTCCCAGGATCCCGGTGATCCGGAAGGTGCCCGCGTCAGCCGCGAGGGCGAACAGGCCGATCAGGAAGGGGACATCGCCGAGCTTGGTGACCAGGAAGGCCTTGAGGGAGGCGGCGCGCGCCTCGGGAGTCTCCCAGTAGTGGCCGACGAGGAAGTACGAGCAGATGCCCATGATCTCCCAGCCGACCAGCAGCACCATCAGGTCGCCGGAGTAGACGACGAGCAGCATGGCGGAGGTGAACAGCGAGACGAGGGCGGCGTACGAGGGATAGCGCGGGTCGTCGCGGAGGTAGCCCGTCGAATAGATCTGCACGCACGAGGCGACGACCCCGACGAGGATCGCGGTGAGCGCCGCGAAGCCGTCGATGTGAAGTGCGAGGTCGATCGGGACCGAGCCGGTCGGAGTGAGCTGCGTGGACGCGTCGATCGCCTTGCCGCCGTCCTGGCGCACGGCGACGACGACGGCCAGCACGGCGGCGGCGAGCGTCGGCAGGACGGCGAGCGGACGGACGAAGCCGGGCGCGGTACGGCCGAGGAGCAGTCCGGCCGCGGCGCCCAAGAACGGAAGGAGGGGGACGAGGACGGCGAGGGTCGTGGTGGTCACGCGGTGGCCTCGGCCTTCTCCTCGCGGTCGGTGGACGTCCCGCCGTGCGGGCCGGGCGTGTCGGGTCCGTGCGCCGTCTCCGCGGTGTCGCGCAGGCGGTCGACGTCGGAGCTGCCGCGGTTGCGGTAGACCATCAGCACGATCGCCAGTCCGATGCCGATCTCGGCGGCGGCGATGGCGATGATGAAGAGGGTGAGGGCCTGGCCGGCGTGCAGGGTGTCGCGGAGCCAGACGTCGAAGGCGACGAGGTTGAGGTTGACGGCGTTGAGCATCAGCTCGACGGACATCAGGACGAGGATGGCGTTGCGCCGGGCGAGCACCCCGTACAGCCCGATGCTGAAGAGGAGCACCGCGAGCACGGCTGGATAGGCGAGGTGCATCAGCTGTTCCCCTCTCGGGCCGATCGGTCCGCACGGCCCGACGGACCGTCCTTGCCTCCGCGGCCGGTCGGGGCTGTCCGGGACGCCGGGACCTGGCCGGGCTCCTCATCGTCCTTGCGGGACAGGACGATCGCACCGATGAGGGCGGCGAGCAGCAGTACGGAGAGCGCCTCGAACGGCAGCACCCAGTGCCGGAAGAGGATCTCGCCGGACACCTTCGTGGAGCCCTGGGCCGGTCCGTCGAGGTCGATCCAGGTGGTGCGGAAGGCATCGACGACGACCCACACGAGGGACGCGGCGGCGACGGCGGCCACGGCCAGGGCGACCCACCGGTTGCCCGAGTCGGCGTCCGGTGAACGGCCGATGGGCGCCTTGGTGAGCATCAGACCGAAGAGCAGGAGGACGACCACGGAACCGACATAGATCAGGACCTGCACCCAGGCGATGAACTCCGCGGTGAGCAGGAGGTACTCGACGGCGAGGCCGCCGAGCGCCACGACCAGCCAGAGGGCGGCATGCACCAGTTGCCGGGTCGTGACGGTTATGACGGCCGCGCCGAGCGTGACCACGCCCACGAGCAGGAAGGCGATCTCGACACCGGCAGGGGACAGGAAACCGTGCGTCGCGGCTGCGGCGAACGTCATGCCGGACCTCCCTGGCCCGATGCCGGGCCGTTTTCGTCAGCAGGGCGTTCAGCGGCGGCCGGCGGAACGCCGCCCGCGTCCGGCGGGGTGCCCGCGTCCGGCGAGGCGCTCGCGTCCGCCTCCGCGGCGGCGAGCTTCTCCGCCGTCTTGCGGGCGGCGCCGATCTCCTTCGGTTCCTCGGCGCCCGGGTCGAGTGCCGGCGGTGCGGGCACCGTCCACATCCACTCGCGGAGCTTGTCGCGCTCGTGGGTGAGTTCACGGATGTCCGTCTCCGCGTACTCGAACTCGGGCGACCAGAACAGCGCGTCGAAAGGACAGACCTCGATGCAGATACCGCAGTACATGCACAGGGAGAAGTCGATGGCGAACCGGTCGAGGACGTTGCGGCTGCGTTCGCGGCCACCCGGTACCGCCGTCGGCACGGTCTCCTTGTGGGAGTCGATGTAGATGCACCAGTCGGGGCACTCACGGGCGCAGAGCATGCAGACCGTGCAGTTCTCCTCGAACAGGCCGATGACGCCCCGCGAGCGGGGCGGGAGTTCGGGCTGGACGTCGGGGTACTGAGCGGTGACGGTCTTCTTCGTCATCGTCCGCAGCGTGACGGCCAGGCCCTTGGCGAGGCCGGATCCAGGGATCGGAGACACGACTAGATCACCACCTTGACGATGCCGGTGAGGGCGATCTGGGCGAGAGCGAGCGGGATGAGGACCGTCCATGCGAGCTTCTGCAACTGGTCCTCACGCATACGGGGATACGTCACCCGCAGCCAGATGACGATGAACGCGAGCACGGCGGTCTTGAGCAGGGTCCACACCCAGCCGAGACCGTCTGCACCGAACGGACCGTGCCAGCCGCCCAGGAAGAGGACGGTGGTGAGTCCGCACAGCACGACGATGCCCGCGTACTCGGCGAGGAGGAACAGAGCGAAACGGAGACCGGTGTACTCGGTGTACGCGCCGAAGATGATCTCGGAGTCGGCGACGGGCATGTCGAAGGGCGGCCGCTGAAGCTCGGCGAGACCGGCGACGAAGAAGACGATGGCGCCCACGATCTGCCAGGGCAGCCACCACCACTCGAAGGCGTTGAGGATGCCGGGCAGCGACACCGTCCCGGCCGCCATGGCGACGGAGGCGGCGGTCAACAGCATCGGCAGCTCGTACGCCAGCAGTTGGGCGGCGGTGCGCAGGCCGCCGAGCAGGGAGAACTTGTTGGCCGAGGCCCAGCCGGCCATCAGCGAGCCGAGCACGCCGACGCCCATGACGGCGAGCACGAAGAAGATGCCGGCGTCCACGACCTGGCCGACCGCGCCCTCGCTCGGGCCGATCGGGATCGCGACGAGGACGAGGAGATACGGAAGGAGCGCCACGGCGGGAGCGAGCTGGAAGACGCGGCGGTCGGCCTCCGCCGGCACCACGTCCTCCTTCTGCGCGAACTTCACACCGTCGGCGACGAGCTGGGCCCAGCCGTGGAAGCCACCGGCGTACATGGGACCGAGACGGCCCTGCATGTGGGCCATCACCTTGTGCTCGGTCTGCCCGATGACGAGGGGGAGGACGAGGAACACGGCGAAGACGACGATGAGCCGGAAGGCGACGTCAAGTGCGTCGTTCACGCGGGGTCGCCTCCGGCAGGTCGGTTCGCCTCGTCCTCGTCCGGTCCGTCAGCGGATTCGGGCGCGGATGTGGCTGGGGGTGTCGGTGGAGCTGGGGGTGTGGCGTTGTCCGGTTCGGAGTCAGATTCGGCTCCGGGTCCGGGTCCCGCCACGTGCTCGGTCCTGGATTCGGGTCCCGCTTCGCGTTCGGCTCCGGCTTCCGGCTCGGCTCCCGCCGTAGGTCCTGGTCCGGGCTCCGTGTCGGTCCCGGGCTCGGTCCCAGCTCCCGGCTCCGTCCCGGTACCGGGCTCGGGGGTGCTGGGCTTGCGGGCGGGCTGCTCGGTGCCGGTCTCCGCGTCCTCGAAGGCCGGGCGGGCATGGTGCCACGGTGCGTCGGAGCTTCGGGAGCGCGGCGGCTTGGTGGCCTCCGCCGGACCGGTGGGCCGGGCCTTCTCCGGTGCTGCCGGTGCGGCCGGCGCCTCCGGTGCCGTGGACGGCTCGGGTGCGCCCGTCCGTCCGGCCGGCGGCGTGGTCCCGGTACCGGCCTGGGAGGCCGAGCCTTCGCTCGCGCTTCGGGTGCGGCGCGGTGCGGCCGCAGGCATCTCGGCCTGCGAAGCCGAGCCCTCGCTCGCGCTCCGGGACCGGCGCGGTGCCGCCGCAGGTGTCTCGCCCTGCGAAGCCGAGCCCTCGCTCGCGCTCCGGGACCGGCGCGGTGCCGCCGCGGGCGTCTCGGCCTGCGAGGCGGAGCCCTCCCCGGCGGTACGGGTGCGACGCGGCGGACGCTCGCCGGCGCCCGCGGCTGCGCCCGCCGCGCCCGCGCCGGCGCGGGGTGTGCGGGCGGGCCGTGCGGGAGCGGGCGGGAGCTGGCCCTTGAGGGGGCCCCACTCGTTCGGGTCCGGGACGCCGGGCGGCAGCATCTGGCGGCGCTTCGGCCCGCCGTGCTCGGACTCGCCCGGCTCCTTGGCTCCGGGCCAGGCCTTGGCGACCCGGGCGGCGAGCACGAAGTCCTTGCGCAGCGGATGTCCCTCGAAGCCGTCCGGCAGCAGCAGGGGCACCTGATGCGGATGGCCGGTGAAGTCGACGCCGAACATCTCGTGCGTCTCGCGCTCGTGCCAGCTCGCGCCCGCGTAGACATCGACGGCCGACGGCAGCGACGGGGCGCCGTGCGGAACGGTCGTGCGCACGAGCAGCCGGCGGACCGCGCGGCCCTCCAGCGAGACGACGTGCGCGCAGATCCGGAATCCGGTCCCCGGCTCGTCGACGGCGCTGAGCCAGTCGAAATAGGTGCAGCCCAGCTTGTCGCGGGCGATCTCCAGAGCAGCGATCCAGGAACCGACGGGGACGTCGACGGTGAGCAGTTCGTAGGTCCGCTCGGCTGTCGCCTCCTCGCCGAAGATCTCGGTGACGGCGTCGGGGAGGCTGTCGTACAGGTTCACCGCTCCCCCTTCGGCCCGGATGCGGCTCCGGACCCGTCCCTCGAGTCGGTTCCTGCCTCGGCCTCGGATCCTGCCGGCGGTGGAGTGATCAGGCCGCTCCGCAGGGCCGTCGTGGAGGGCCGGGCAGGGCCGGTCTGCTCTCCGCCGTGTCCGTAGCGTTCGCCGAGCGACTCGCGGGCGATCTTCTCCTGGAGCTTGAGGATGCCCTGGAGCAGCGCCTCGGGGCGCGGCGGGCAGCCGGGCACGTAGACGTCGACGGGGATGATCTGGTCGACGCCCTTGGTGACGGAGTACGAGTCCCAGTAGGGGCCGCCGCAGTTCGAGCAGGCGCCGAAGGAGATGACGTACTTCGGCTCGGGCATCTGCTCGTACAGGCGCTTCACCGCGGGGGCCATCTTGTCCGTCACCGTGCCGGAGACGATCATCAGGTCCGCCTGGCGCGGGCCCGGCGCGAAAGGAATCACGCCGAGCCGGATGAAGTCGTGCCGGGCCATCGACGCGGCGATGAACTCGATGGCGCAGCAGGCGAGTCCGAAGTTGAAGACCCACAGGCTGTAGCGGCGCCCCCAGTTGAGGATCACCTTCATCGGCTCCGGGGCCAGGCGCGCGAGGGCGCCCAGTCGCCGGGGCTCCGGCAGGAGCTCCGGGGCCGGGGTCGGGGCCGAGGCCGGGCTCGAAGCCTGGTTCGAGGTCTGGTTCGAGGTCTGGTTCGAGGTCGGGGTCACGTCCATGTCAGGACCCCCTTCTTCCATGCGTAGAGCAGTCCCACGGCCAGGAAGCCGAGGAAGATGAACATCTCCACGAGGGTCGTCGCGCCGTATCCGTCGGCGGCGAACACCGTCGCCCACGGGAAGAGGAAGATCGAGTCGACCGCGAAGATCACGTACAGGAAGGCGTAGACGTAGTAGCGGACCTGGGTGTGTGCCCAGCCCTCGCCCACCGGGTCGACACCGCACTCGTAGGTCAGCAGCTTCTCCGGCGTCGGGACGACGGGGCGCAGAAGCCGGCCCGCGGTGAAGGCGACAGCGACGAACAGCACGCCGATCAGCGCGATCAGCCCCACGACGGAGTAGCTCCGGAAGTACTCCGTCGCGAGCACGACTCCGGTCGGTTCCGGCACGTCCGTCCCCTCGCTCCCTGACCCAGTCGACCTTGTCGGTGCGTTGTGGTCGTCGTCGCTACGTTGCTTCGCCGTCACGTCGCGCTTCGTTGCCACGTCGCGCTACGTCGCGCCACGTCACGCTTCGTCGCGCTTCGTTTTGTCGCTACGACTGTGCTTGTCGCCGCTCCGCCGATCTCTACGCACGATCTGTACGCACGGGAGTCTAGGCCCTGCTAAAGAGAGCGTAAGCAGTCGTGTCACGCATCGGTCGGCCGCCGGTGGGGTTATCCCTACTTCGCCCCACCCATGTACCCCATGGCGTACGGCGGTCCGGCCCGGCAGGCTTGCCCTCATGACCGCGAGCATCACCGCCCCCGACAACGACCGGCCGCCACCCGCGCGCTTCGTCTTCGACCGCCACACGTGGAAGGAGATCGCGCATCTGCTGGCCAACCTGCCGATCGCGCTGCTCGGGTTCGTCTATGTGACGGTCACGACCAGCGTCGGCGCCGGGCTCTCCGTGACGGTGATCGGCCTGCCTCTGCTGGCCCTCTGCCTGATGGGGGCCCGTGGCATCGGCAAGGCGGAACGGGCGCGGGCCCGCGCGCTGCTCGGCGTACGGATCGACGAGCCCAGCCCGCTGCCCGGTCCGGCGCACGGTGAGGGCGTGATCGCGTCGGTGTGGTCCCGCCTGAAGGACCCGGTGGCCTGGCGGTCGGTGCTGTACTCGTTCATCCGGCTGCCGTGGGGAGTCCTCACCTTCACCGTCATGGTGGTGGGCCTCTTCGTCCTGTGGCCCGTGCTCCCCTTCATCGCGCGCGGACTGTCCAACGCGGACCGCGCGATGGTGCGAGGGCTGCTGTCGCCGTCCGACGAACTGGAACGGCGCATCGCCGAGTTGGAGTCGGACCGCGGGGTCGTCGTGGACACGGCCGCTGCGGACCTGCGCCGCATCGAGAGGGACCTCCACGACGGCGCGCAGGCCCGGCTGGTCGCGCTCGCGATGGGGCTCGGCCTCGCCAAGGAGAAGCTCCTCGAGGACCCGGACGCCGCGGCCGCGATGGTGGACGAGGCACACGGCGAGGTGAAGCTCGCACTGCAGGAACTGCGCGACCTGGCCCGCGGCATCCACCCGGCCGTACTGACCGACCGCGGCCTGGACGCGGCGCTCTCCTCGGTCGCTTCCCGGTGCACCGCACCGGTGACGGTCACCGTGAACCTCGACGAGCGGCCGGCGGCCGCGATCGAGGGCATCGCCTACTTCACCGTCTCCGAGCTGCTGCAGAACGTGAGCAAGCACGCGCGGGCCACCCGCGCCTCCGTGGACGTGTGGCGGTCCGGCGACCGCCTGTTGCTCCAGGTCATGGACGACGGCAAGGGCGGGGCCCGGCTCGACGGCGGTACCGGCATGGCCGGTCTCGCCGAACGGCTGGGCGCCGTGGACGGCCTCTTCGTCCTGGACTCACCGCCGGGCGGTCCGACGACGGTCACGGCGGAGCTGCCGTGGCGCGTCCGGGAGGCGAGCGAGGCACGCGCTGCGCGCACCCACTGACGCTTCACGGCGACACGACGTGTCCCCGTACTCCGCCCGCTCCGGGCCGCGTGCGGACGCGAGGGGCCGTGAGCGGGCACCCGGAGCCGTCGGCCCCGGCCCGGCCCCACCGGCCCCCACCGGCCGAAAGACCCCACCGGCCCACACCGGCCGAAAGGGCCCCGCCCCGGCCGGGACCCTTCGCCGCCCCGCCGCCCACGGCCTCGACCCACCGGCCACGATCCGCCGTTCCGCTGATCCGCCGATGCCCCCTGAGCGCGCCCCCGAGGGCCGTCGCAGCCGCCGGCCGGCGGCTGCGACGGCCCGTCCGCGGCTTCGCGCCGCCCCACCACCACCGCCGTCGGCGAGGACCGGCGCTCGCCGGGTGGTGGGGAAAACCCCCGCCCAAGACGGATACCGCCCTCATGGTGCGGAACCGGCCGCCACAGCACGCTTACGGGTATGACAGCCCGCTTCGCAGATCGGACGACTTCGATGGCCACGGACCACGGATACGGCTCTCCGGCGCGCCGGGACCATTTCCTCCCTCCCGTTTTGCGCGCGCCCTTCGAGGGCCGTGCCTGGCGCGAGTTCGGTTACCTCGTGCTGAACCTTCCGCTCGCGACCGCGGTCTTCGTGTTCGCGGTGACCATGACGTCGCTCGGCGCCGGGCTCCTCGTCACGTTCCTCGGCGTCCCCGTGTTCGCCGCCTCCCTCGCCGCCCTCCGCGGTTACGGAGCGCTGGAACGCGCCCGCGCACGCGCCCTGCTCGGTCTGGACGTGGCGGCGCCCGAGCCGCTGCTCAGCAGCGCGCGGGGACGCAAGAACGGTGTGGCCGCGTGGATCGGCGGCATCCTCAAGAGCG
The DNA here is from genome assembly GCF_040677245.1 of Streptomyces kurssanovii. Taxonomy (NCBI): domain Bacteria; kingdom Bacillati; phylum Actinomycetota; class Actinomycetes; order Kitasatosporales; family Streptomycetaceae; genus Streptomyces; species Streptomyces kurssanovii. Next base: position 129,763 of record NZ_JBFAQK010000001.1, on the reverse strand, counting down.
GGGTGTCCTGGCGGCACCTGCTCTACGCGTTCCTCCACTTCCCGTGGGCGGTCTTCGGCTTCTGCGTGTCCGTGACCCTGTGGGTGACCGGCTGGTCGCTGCTGCTCTACCCGCTGTGGCAGTGGGCCTTCCCGATGTGGGGCGGGGTCGACGGCCTTCAGCTGTACGGGGACGGGACGCACAACTTCTACCTCGACACGCCCCTCGAGATCGCCGCCACCAGCGTCGTCGGTCTGCTGTTCACGCTCATGACGCCGTGGATCATGCGGGGTCTGACGAGCGTCGACCGGCTGATGGTGGCCGGGCTGCTCGGGCCGTCGCGGCTCGCGACCCGTGTCGTGGAGCTGGAGTCGGACCGAGGCGTGGTGGTGGACACAGCGGCGGCGGACCTCCGCCGTATCGAACGCGACCTTCACGACGGCGCGCAGGCCCGGCTCGTGGCGCTCGCGATGGACCTCGGCCTCGCGAAGGAGAAGCTTGCCGAGGACCCGGAGGCGGCGGCCCGGATGGTCGACGAGGCGCACGGCGAGGTGAAGGTGGCGCTGCAGGAACTGCGGGACCTCGCCCGCGGGATCCACCCGGCGGTGCTGACGGACCGCGGTCTGGACGCCGCGCTCTCCGCCATCGCCTCGCGCTGCACGGTCCCCGTGGCGGTGGAGGTGGACCTGGACTCGCGGCCGGCGCCCGCGATAGAGGGCATCGCCTACTTCACCGTCTCCGAGCTGCTGCAGAACGTGAGCAAGCACGCGCGGGCCACCCGCGCCTCCGTCGACGTGTGGCGTTCCGAGGACCGGCTGATGCTCCAGGTCAGGGACGACGGCAGGGGCGGCGCCGGCCTGTCGGCCGGCAGCGGTCTCGCCGGGCTCTCGGAACGGCTCGGCGCCGTGGACGGCGTCCTGGCGGTCGACTCGCCGGCGGGCGGCCCGACCACGGTGACCGCGGAACTCCCCTGGCGCGGCTGATCCCGGGAGCAGCCGACCCCGGGCGCCCGGTCGAACGCCAGGCGCTCGGCCGACCCCCCGAGCACGCGGCCGATCCCCCACCGCCCGGCCGGTGATCCGGCGGCGCGGTTCCCTCCCAGTCCCCGCCTCTCCCACTCCCCGCCCCCGCCGCGGCGCCCCCGTCGCCGCAACCCTGTGCCCCACTTCTGCGTCCCCCGGTGCGGTGACCGGGAAAAACCCGAGGCGGGCCCAAGGGCGCTCCGATCCTGGGATGCTGGGACGGCTGGGCGGGAAACACATCAACAGGGGGACACGGGACTGTGGAGGACAGCGTGCGGGTGGTCATCGCCGAGGATTCCGTACTGCTTCGGGAGGGCCTGACCCGGCTGCTGACCGACCGGGGACACGACGTGGTCGCCGGGGTGGGCGACGCGGAGGCCCTGATCAAGACGATCGACGAGCTGGCCGCGCAGAGCGCGCTGCCGGACGTGGTGGTCGCGGACGTCCGTATGCCGCCGACGCACACCGACGAGGGCGTGAGGGCGGCGGTGCAGCTGCGCCGGGACCATCCCGGGGTCGGGGTCCTGGTCCTGTCCCAGTACGTGGAGGAGCAGTACGCCACGGAACTGCTGGCCGGGAGCAGCCGGGGGGTGGGCTATCTGCTCAAGGACCGGGTAGCGGAAGTGCGGGAGTTCGTGGACGCCGTCGTGCGGGTCGCGCGGGGCGGTACCGCCCTGGACCCGGAGGTCGTGGCGCAGTTGCTGGGCCGCAGCCGTAAGCAGGACGTGCTCGCCGGCCTCACCCCGCGCGAGCGTGAGGTGCTGGGCCTGATGGCCGAGGGCCGTACGAACTCGGCGATCGCCAAGCAGCTCGTCGTGAGTGACGGAGCGGTGGAGAAGCATGTCAGCAACATTTTTCAGAAGCTCGGCCTCTCCCCCAGCGAGGGCGACCACCGGCGCGTACTGGCGGTGCTGACGTACCTCAATTCGTGACCGTCCGCTCCGCCGGGAGGTCCGGCCCACCGGCCGACGCCGGCAGGTCCTGACCGCCGGCGCTCTGCCGGTCCTCGAGTCATGCGGTAGGGCCGGGGCCGGAGAATGAGGGGGAGCGGCTTCCGGGAAGGCCAAGGGCAGGGAAAGCATGACGAACCGGGGCGTCACGGCGTCACCGCCGGGCGTCCGACATGCGAGCGGTCCGGGGAAGGCGACCCTTACGGTCGTAGGGTGGCCAGTGGGACGGCCGGTGGGCCGGTCGGGCCCGAGGAACCGCCTCGAGGGAGGTCCAGTTCAGTGACCAGCAAGGTCAGTAGCCCGGCCGAGCAGGCCGATGAGGTCAACGGGTCCGATGAGGCCCTCGTCGGCGAGCAGCGCAGGCGCGCCGGCGAAAAGGAGATCCGCCGTCTGGACCGGGTGATCATCCGTTTCGCGGGTGACTCCGGCGACGGTATGCAGCTCACAGGTGACAGGTTCACCTCGGAGACGGCGTCGTTCGGCAACGACCTCTCCACGCTTCCCAACTTCCCCGCCGAGATCCGGGCGCCCGCCGGCACCCTGCCGGGCGTCTCCAGCTTCCAGTTGCACTTCGCCGACCACGACATCCTCACCCCTGGCGACGCGCCGAACGTGCTGGTGGCGATGAACCCGGCTGCCCTGAAGGCGAACATCGCCGATGTGCCGCGCGGCAGCGAGATCATCGTCAACACCGACGAGTTCGCGAAGCGGGCCATGGCGAAGGTGGGCTACGAGACCTCGCCGCTCGAGGACGGGTCGCTCGACGGCTACAACGTCCATCCGGTGCCGCTGACGACGCTGACGATCGAGGCCCTGAAGGATTTCGGGCTGTCCCGCAAGGAGGCCGAGCGCAGCAAGAACATGTTCGCGCTGGGGCTCCTGAGCTGGATGTACCACCGGCCCACGGAGGGTACGGAGAGCTTCCTGCGGCAGAAGTTCGCGAAGAAGCCGAACATCGCGGAGGCGAACATCGCGGCGTTCCGCGCCGGGTGGAACTTCGGCGAGACCACGGAGGACTTCGCGGTCTCCTACGAGGTGGCCCCGGCCAGCGCGGCGTTCCCGACGGGCACGTACCGCAACATCTCCGGGAACCTGGCCCTGTCGTACGGGCTGATCGCGGCGAGCAAGCAGGCGGATCTGCCGCTCTACCTGGGTTCCTATCCGATCACCCCCGCTTCCGACATCCTGCACGAGCTGTCGAAGCACAAGAACTTCGGTGTGCGGACCTTCCAGGCGGAGGACGAGATCGCCGGGATCGGGGCGGCGCTGGGCGCCGCGTTCGGCGGCTCGCTCGCCGTCACGACGACCTCCGGTCCCGGTGTGGCGCTCAAGTCGGAGACCATCGGGCTCGCGGTCTCGCTCGAGCTGCCGCTGCTGGTGGTGGACATCCAGCGCGGTGGCCCCTCGACGGGGCTGCCGACCAAGACGGAGCAGGCGGATCTGCTGCAGGCCATGTACGGGCGCAACGGTGAGGCGCCGGTGCCGGTCGTCGCGCCGCGCACGCCCGCGGACTGCTTCGACGCGGCGCTGGACGCGGCCAGGATCGCGCTGACGTACCGGACGCCGGTGTTCCTGCTCTCCGACGGCTATCTCGCCAACGGCTCGGAGCCGTGGCGCATCCCGGACGTCGACGAGCTGCCCGATCTGCGGGTGCAGTTCGCGACCGGTCCGAACCACGAACTGGCCGACGGCACCGAGGTGTTCTGGCCCTACAAGCGCGACCCGCACACCCTGGCCCGCCCCTGGGCCGTGCCGGGCACCCCGGGCCTGGAACACCGTATCGGCGGTATCGAGAAGCAGGACGGCACCGGCAACATCTCGTACGACCCGGCCAACCACGACTTCATGGTCCGCACCCGCCAGGCCAAGATCGACGGGATCGAGGTCCCCGACCTCGACGTCGACGACCCCGACGGCGCGCGCACCCTCGTCCTGGGCTGGGGCTCCACCTACGGACCGATCACGGCGGCGGTGCGCAGGCTGCGCGCCACCGGCACCCCGATCGCCCAGGCGCATCTGCGCCATCTCAACCCGTTCCCCAAGAACCTCGGGGCGGTGCTGAAGCAGTACGACAAGGTCGTCGTGCCCGAGATGAACCTCGGCCAGCTCGCCGGCCTCGTCCGGGCGAAGTACCTCGTCGACGCACGCTCGTTCAACCAGGTCAACGGCATGCCGTTCAAGGCGCAGCAGCTCGCCCACGTTCTCCAGGAGGCCATCAATGACTGAGGCGCTCTCGCTGGTGCCCAAGGCCGAGGCCAAGCAGACCATGAAGGACTTCAAGTCCGACCAGGAAGTGCGCTGGTGCCCCGGCTGCGGCGACTACGCCGTCCTCGCGGCCGTGCAGGGCTTCATGCCGGAACTGGGGCTGGCGAAGGAGAACATCGTCTTCGTCTCCGGCATCGGCTGCTCGTCCCGTTTCCCGTACTACATGAACACCTACGGGATGCACTCCATCCATGGCCGCGCCCCCGCCATCGCCACCGGCCTGGCCTCGTCCCGCCGTGATCTGTCCGTCTGGGTGGTCACCGGCGACGGCGACGCGCTGTCCATCGGCGGCAACCACCTCATCCACGCCCTGCGCCGCAACGTCAACCTGAAGATCTTGCTGTTCAACAACCGGATCTACGGCCTCACCAAGGGCCAGTACAGCCCCACGTCGGAGCTGGGCAAGATCACCAAGTCCACGCCGATGGGCTCCCTCGACGCCCCGTTCAACCCGGTATCGCTGGCGATCGGCGCGGAGGCCTCGTTCGTCGCCCGCACCGTCGACTCCGACCGCAAGCACCTCACCGAGGTGCTGCGCCAGGCGGCAGACCACCAGGGCACGGCGCTGATCGAGATCTACCAGAACTGCAACATCTTCAACGACGGCGCCTTCGAGGCCCTCAAGGACAAGGAGCAGGCGCAGGAGGCGGTCATCCGGCTGGAGCACGGGCAGCCGATCCGCTTCGGGGCCGAGGGCGGCAAGGGCGTGGTCCGCAACCGGTCCACCGGCGACCTCGAGGTGGTGGCCGTCACCGCGGAGAACGAGGCGGACATCCTGGTCCACGACGCGCACGCGGCGTCCCCGACCACGGCGTTCGCGCTCTCGCGGCTCGCCGACGCGGACACGCTCCACCACACCCCGATCGGTGTGCTCCGCAGTGTTCAGCGCCCGGTCTACGACACGCTCATGGCCGAGCAGCTCGACACCGCCGTCGAACAGCACGGCAAGGGCGATCTGGCCGCCCTGCTCACCGGCAACGACACCTGGACGGTCGTCGGCTGACGCTCTGCGGGCCTCACAGGGAGGCGGCGGCGCGTGCCTTCTCGTCGTCGTACGAGACGCGCGCCGCCTCCACGTCCGCCACCCGCCGCTCGGTCCAGCGGGCCAGTCCCCACACCTGTTCGGCGGCCTCCTTGCCGAGCGGGGTGAGCGAGTAGTCCACGCGGGGCGGGATGACGGGCTTGGCGTCACGGTGCACGAAGCCGTCGCGCTCCAGTGTCTGAAGGGTCTGGGCGAGCATCTTCTCGCTGACCCCGCCGATCTCCCTGCGCAGTTCGCTGAAGCGGTACGAACGCTCCAGCAGCGCGGCCAGCACGAGGACGCCCCACCGGCTGGTGACGTGCTCGAGGATCAGCCGGGACGGGCACATCTCGCGGTTCACGTCGGGGACGCGGACCAGATCATCACTTACAGCCATACCAGTACCTTACTTCAAAGTGGGTACTTACGAATAGTTAGTGCCTTGCCTAGGGTCGATCCGAAGCACGTCCAGCCCCGTGAATCGGAGAAACCCGTATGAACATCGTCGTGACCGGCGCCACCGGAGCCCTCGGCCGCCTCGTCGTCGAAGAGCTGCTCGCCACCGTCCCCGCCGACCGGGTCGCCGCCGTCGTCCGCGACAAGGAGAAGGCCGCGGACCTCGCCGACCGCGGGGTCGAGCTGCGCATCGCCGACTATGACGAGCCCGCCACCCTCGAGGGCGCCTTCCGCCCCGGCGATCGCGTCCTGCTCGTCTCCGGCAGCGAGGTGGGCCGCCGGGTGCCGCAGCACACCGCGGTGATCGAGGCGGCGAAGGCGGCCGGCGTCGCCCAGCTGGCGTACACCGGCGTCCTGGGCGGGCCCGAGGCGGACTTCGACCTGGCCGCCGAGCACCGGACGACCGAGCAGCTGATCCTCGACTCGGGTGTCCCGTACACCTTCCTGCGCAACGGCTGGTACACGGAGAACTACACCGCCGCCCTCTCCCCCGTCCTGGAGCACGGCGCCGTCGTCGGCAGCGCCGGTGACGGCCGGATCGCCTCCGCCACGCGCGCCGACTACGCGGCCGCCGCCGCGGCCGTGCTCACCGGCGACGGGCACCTGGGCCGGGCGTACGAACTCAGCGGTGACACGGCGTGGTCGCTGGCCGAGTACGCGGCCGAGCTGTCGCGGCAGACCGGCCGCACGATCACCTACAACGAGGTCCCGGCAGAGACCCATCTGTCGATCCTCACCGGAGCGGGGGTGCCGGAGCAGTTCGCCCGCATCCTCGTCGACGTCGACGCCGCCATCGCGCGCGGCCGGCTGGCGCGGACCACCGGCGACCTTGCCCGGCTGGCCGGCCGGCCCACCACGCCGCTCGCCGAGACGATCTCGGCGGCGCTGGCCGGCGCCTGAGCGGGCGGTCCACCACCAAGATCCGTCATGACCGTATGGCGATACGGGCATGACATCCCGCCCCTGCCGGGCGTACCTTCTTCGAGGGACGCGCGCGCACGGCGGGAGGGTCAGTGAAGTCGGAGAAGGAACAGCGGGCAGGACTGCTGTACGGGATCGGTGCCTACGGGATGTGGGGCCTGGTCCCGCTCTTCTGGCCGCTGCTCAAGCCGTCCGGCGCCATGGAGATCCTCGCCCACCGGATGGTCTGGTCCCTGGCCCTCGTGGGCATCGTCCTCCTGGCCCTCCGGCGGTGGGGCTGGATACGCGAACTGGTCCGGCAGCCGCGCAAGCTGGGGCTGGTCGCCGTCGCCGCCTCGGTGATCACCGTCAACTGGGGCCTCTACATCTGGTCCGTGAACTCGGGCCATGTCGTCGAGGCCTCGCTCGGCTACTTCATCAACCCGCTGGTCACCATCGCCATGGGCGTGCTGCTCCTGAAGGAACGGCTCCGCCCCGCACAGTGGGCCGCCGTCGGCATCGGCCTCGCCGCGGTGCTGGTCCTGGCCATCGGCTACGGGCAGCCGCCATGGATCTCGCTGACACTCGCCTTCTCCTTCGCCACGTACGGACTCGTGAAGAAGAAGGTCAACATCGGCGGACTGGAGTCGCTGGCCGCCGAGACCGCCATCCAGTTCCTGCCGGCCATGGCGTTCCTCGTCTGGCTGGGCGCGGACGGCTCCGCGACCTTCGGCGTCCACGGCGCCGGGCACGCGGCGCTGCTCGCCGCGACCGGTCTGGTGACGGCCGTTCCACTGGTCTGCTTCGGCGCCGCGGCGATACGGGTCCCGCTCTCGACGCTGGGGCTGCTCCAGTACCTGGCCCCGGTCTTCCAGTTCCTGCTCGGCATCCTCTACTTCCACGAGGCCATGCCGGCGGAGCGCTGGGCGGGCTTCGCCCTGGTGTGGCTGGCCCTGACCTGCCTGACGTGGGACGCGCTGCGCAACGCGCGCCGCAACAAGGCCGAAGCCCTGCGGCTGGCGGCCCAGGCGGCGGCCGCCGGCGCGGCGCCTGTCACCACCGGGCGTACCGGTGCCGCCGCGGCACGCGCCGCGGACGGCCCCGCCTCCTGAGCGGACGGCACCGCCTCCTGATACGGGGCAGCGCCATACACACCCCGGTCGCGTCATGCGGCCGGGCCACGCCCACCAGGGCCCAATAACCACTCGAACGGCTCAGCTCCCGCTCCCGGCGCAGGCCGGGACCTGCCGACCGGTGCTACCACCGGAAGTCCAGGCCCCGGTCGGACGGACCGCGGTAGTCCACAGAGCGGAGTGAGTGCGCCATGCAGCAACCCCTCGCGCTATCGGTCGACTTCGGCCAAGGCTTCAGCGACGCGTGGTCCGCCGTGGCCAAGTTCATCCCGAAGTTCATCGCCTTTCTGGCGATCCTGGTCATCGGCTGGCTCATCGCCAAGGCGATAGCCAAGGTGGCCGACAAACTGCTGCGCAAGGTCGGCTTCGAGCGGATGTCGGAGCGCAGCGGCCTCTCGAACACCCTCAGGAACTCGGACTACGACGCCACAGGAATCATCAGCAAGATCCTCTACTACGCGATTCTGCTGATCGCCCTGCAACTGGCTTTCGGAGTCTTCGGACCGAACCCGATCAGCAACATGATCAACGGGGCTGTTTCCTGGATCCCGAAGGCCATCGTCGCCTGTGTCATCGTCGTCGTGGCCATGGCCATCGCGCGTGCCGTCCGCGACATCATCCAGGGCGCCCTGTCCGGGACCTCCTACGGCCGGCTGCTCGGGACGGTTGCCTGGGGCTTCATCGTGGCACTCGGCGCGATCGCCGCGCTCAGCCAGGCCCAGATCGCGACCTCCGTCACCGGTCCGGTGCTCTGGGCCGTGCTCGCCGCGATGGCGGGCATCCTGATCGTCGGCGTCGGCGGCGGTCTCATCGGTCCGATGCGGGAACGCTGGGAGCGGTGGCTCGCGACGGCGGAGGCCGAGTCGGGCCGCGCCAAGGACACCATCAGCGCCTACCAGCGCGGTCGTGCCGACGCCGCCGCGGGCCAGCCCGCGGGCGAGCGGCAGGCGGCACGGCCGGGCATGGGCAGCCAGGACATGGGCCGCCAGGGCAAGGGCCCGGACTTCGGGCGGGAGCCCGGCCCGGAGCAGCGGGGCGAGCGGGGCCGTGGCCCGGACTCGGGTCCGCAGCCCCCGCTCGGCAACGGCCGCGACCCCATGTGACGACGACCCCGGGCGCTTCCTCGACGGCTGCCCGCCGCGAGGAAGCGCCCGGGGCGCATGCGCCCCCAGGATCGCGCTCGTGGTTCAACGGCCCGGCGAGGCGCGCACCGGATCAGCAGCACGCAGCCGGTTGTGGACAAGGCTCCTTCCGCCCAGCGGGTCGAGGCCGCCACTCAGGACCGGGGTCAGCGACCCAGCGGGCCGTGCCCGCCGCTCAACCGGCCGGCGTGTCAGGACCGCGATCAGCGACCCAGCAGGTCGCGTCCGCCACCGAGCCGACCCAGCAGATGCGCACGCGGGTGAGCGACCTAGCGGTCGCGCACAAGGCTCACCGGTCCAGCGGGCCGTGCCCCCCACTCGGCGGACCAGCCGCTCAGGACCAGAATCAGCGGCCCAGCAGGTCGCGCCTGCCACTCAACCGACCAGCCGGCCAGGACCGCGATCAGCGCCCGGATGGAGCGACCCAACCGGTCGGGCACGAGGCTCGCTCGCCCAGCGGGCCGCGCCCGCCGCCAGCGGGACCAACCGGTCAGGACCGGGGTCAGCCGGCCAGGAGGTCGTGCTCGCGGATCAGCCAGCAGACCGCGGTGAGGCGCAGGGTCGCGAAGTCGTAGCCGACCGGTTCCGACCAGTCGATCTCCGTCAGCCAGTCGGTGAACCCCAGGACGTAGTCCGCGAGATCCTCCCGCCGCACCATGCCGGCCGGCTCCTCGCGGGGCCCCTGGCCCGCCCTGCGGGGGGCGGGGACCAGCGGCACAAGAGCATCACGGACCGCCGCCGCGTGCTGGTCGACGGCAGCGACAAGCCCCGGTTCGAAGGAGAACTCCGAGAGCCGGGGCATGTAGGTGGCAGCCAGGCCGACCAGCGGGCAGCCGGGCGGCCCGCTGTGGGGCAGAGCGTCCATCCCTACACGTTAGACGCAGAACGGTCGGCCCAAGACGTGACATCGGTCGCAGAACGCCCACCGGACCGGGTGCCGCGGATCCCCGGTCACCGTTCTTGTTCCGAGTGGCGGGCGCGGTGCGCGCGCACCTTGCTGCGGTTGCCGCAACGCTCCATCGCGCACCAACGGCGGCGCCCCGGCCGTGAGGTGTCGACGAAGACCAGACGGCAGTCGTGCGATCCGCACTCACGGACCCGGTGCGCGTAGGGGCCGGTGAAGAGGTCCACGGCGTCGCGGGCCACGGTGGAGAGCAACTGCCCGGCCGTCGCGCCCGGCGACCACTGTCTCGATCCGTCCGGGCCGATACGGGGCACCAGGGCGGGGGCCGCGGCCGCCGTGTTGACCACGGACACATCGGCGGGGTCCATGTCGTCCCCGTGCGCCGTCGCGGCGGCCATGCCCCACAGGGCGTTCCGCAGGGTGCGGGCGGCGGCCACCCCCGCGTCGTCCACGCTCGGGCGCAGGTCCCCGGGCAGCCGGCTGGCCGCCACCCAGCGCAGCAGCGCGGCCGGGTCGTGCAGCACCTCGTAGCCCGCGAGGCTGCCGGGGCCGCCGGTGGTGAGCAGTTCCAGGCACAGCGCACCCGGGTCGAAGCGGAACGCGCCGCCGGACGGCGGTTCCAGAAGCATGCCCGGCGTGTCCGTTGCCCTGTTCACCATGTAACCACTATAACTGGTTTCCATGACGCTGCATTGGAAGCTCGTGATCGACTCCGTGGATCCGCACGCCCAGGCCGGCTTCTGGGCCGAAGCCCTCGGCTACGTGGTCGAGGACCACAGCACACTCATCGAGCAGCTCCTCGCCCAAGGCGCGGCGCCGCCGGAGGCCACCCTGGAATCGCACGGCCGCCGTGCGTGGCGCGATCTGGCCGCGGTCCGGCATCCGGACGACGACCACGACAAGCTGAGCGACGCCGGGCTCGGGCGCCGTGTGCTGTTCCAGCGGGTGCCGGAGCGGAAGACGGTGAAGAACCGGGTCCACATCGATCTGCACTCCGCCCCGGGGGAGATGGAGGCGGAGACCGCCAGGCTGGAGTCGCTGGGGGCGACCGTCCTGCGCCGGGTGAACGAGCAGGGCGGGCAGTGGGTGGTGATGAGCGACCCGGAGGGCAACGAATTCTGCGTCCAGTAACCGTCCACCAGGTGTCCGGGGACCGTCCGGGGGCGGGCCGGCGCATGTCCGTTGAGCGAACGGCCGTGACCGATTTCCGCCCTTGACGCCTTGTCAGGTCGTCACTGAACATCAGCACGCACAACGCACAAGCACACGCATCGCGTTCGACCAGCACGCTCCAGCGCCCCGGGGACCGCCAACCCCGGGGCGTCACGCACGTTCCGTCCTGTCCCCGTACGGAATCCGGAGCCCCCACATGAAGCTCTCCGTTCCCAGATGCTCCGCCGTGGCCGCCGCGTTCGCCCTGGCAGGGCTGCTCGCGTCCGGCGCGCCCACGGCGTCCGCCGCTCCCGCGGCCCCGGTGTCCGCCCTCGCGGCACCCGACATACCGCTCGCCAACGTCAAGGCGCACCTGAACCGACTCCAGACGATCGCCACCGAGAACGGCGGCAACCGGGCCCACGGCCGGGCCGGCTACAAGGCCTCCGTCGACTATGTGAAGGCCCAGCTGGACGCGGCCGGATTCACCACCTCCGTCCAGCAGTTCAGCTACAACGGCACCACCGGCTACAACCTGATAGCCGACTGGCCCGGCGGTGACGTCAACCGCACGGTGATGGCCGGCGCCCACCTCGACTCCGTCAGCTCCGGCGCCGGCATCAACGACAACGGCTCGGGTTCCGCGGCCGTGCTGGAGGCCGCTCTCGCCGTCTCCCGCGCCCAGCTCCAGCCCGCGAAGCATCTGCGCTTCGGCTGGTGGGGAGCGGAGGAGCTGGGCCTGGTGGGCTCGAAGCACTACGTCAACAGCCTGCCGTCGACGGAGCGTTCGAAGATCTCCGGCTATCTGAACTTCGACATGATCGGCTCCCCCAACCCGGGCTACTTCGTCTACGACGACGACCCGACGATCGAGCAGACCTTCAAGGGCTACTTCGCGGGTCTCGGTGTCCCCACCGAGATCGAGACCGAGGGCGACGGCCGCTCGGACCACGCGTCCTTCAAGAACGCGGGCATACCGGTCGGCGGGCTGTTCACCGGAGCGAGCCGCACCAAGACCAGCGCCCAGGCCCAGAAGTGGGGCGGCACGGCCGGTCAGGCCTTCGACCGCTGCTACCACTCCTCGTGCGACTCGATGTCGAACATCAACGACACCGCACTGGACCGCAACAGCGACGCGATCGCCCATGCGCTGTGGACGCTGTCCGCGGGAACGACGGAACCGCCCGGCGAGCTGTACGAGAACACCACCGACGTCGCCGTCCCCGACGCCGGCGCCGCCGTCACCTCCACCGTGTCCGTCACCGGCCGCACCGGCAACGCGCCCACGGCCCTCAGGGTCGGCGTGGACATCAAGCACACCTGGCGCGGCGACCTGGTCGTGGACCTGGTGGCGCCCGACGGCTCCGCCTACCGGCTGAAGAACTCGAGCGGCAGCGACTCCGCGGACAACGTCATCACCACGTACACCGTGGACGCGTCCGCCGAAGCGGCCAACGGCGACTGGAAGCTGCGCGTGCAGGACGTGGCGCGCTACGACACCGGTTACATCGACAGCTGGAAGCTGACCTTCTGACCGCACAACCAGCGGTCACCGTCGGGCTGCCGCATGCGCGTGCCTCCTGTGTCCAGGGGCACGCGCATGCGGCCGTCGCCCGGGCCGGGGCGGCAGGCTCAAGACGTGATGTCCCTGGTGGTGAAGCGTGCCCACGCCGCCGAGCCGAACACCGCCGCGTACGCGGCCTGCAGGCCCAGGTTCCGCAGCACCCCGTCCCACAGGAGCGGTTCGCGCATCAGGTCCGCGAAGGACATCCAGTGGTGGGTGAAGAGGTACGGGTGGACGGCGTCCAGTTGCGGGACGGACTGAAGGATCTGCACGGTGATCAGCAGCCCCACCGTGGTCGCCATCGCCGCGATGCCGCTGCTCGTCAACGTCGACACGAACAGGCCGATCGCGGCCAGTCCCATCAGCGATCCCGCGACGACCGCCGCGATCAGCGCGGCCCGCCACAGGCCCTCCACGAACGGGACGGGAACACCCGAGATCGTCGTGACGTCGCCGACCGGGAAGAGCAACGCGCCCACGGCGAGCGCCGACAGGGCCACCGTCAGCGTGGCCACCAGGCAGAAGGCCATGACGGCGGCGAACTTGACGAGCAGCAGCCGCGCCCGTCCGGCGGGCGCCACCAGCAGATACCGCAGGGTGCCGGCGCTCGCCTCGCCCGCGACCGAGTCTCCGGCGACGACCCCGACCGCCATCGGCAGGAAGAACGGCAGGGTCGCCGCCAGGGCGGCGAACACCAGGAACAGCCCGTTGTTGGTGATCTGGGAGACGAAGGCGACCCCGGCACCGCCGTCGGGGGCACCACCGCCACCCACTCCGCCGCCGTCGCTCGTCTCGATCTTCACGGCGACGCCGATGAGCACCGGCACGGCGGCCAGCACCCCCAGCAGGGCGAGGCTGCGCCAGCGGCGGAAGGTGAGCGTCAACTCGGAGCGGAACAGGCCCGGCAGACGGAACAGGCCCGGCAGGCGGAACAGGCCGGGTGAGCCGAACGGGCGGGGCGTCGGCGGCGGCGCGGCGGCCGCCGAGCTCTCCGCCGTCCCGGCCTTCTCCCCCGGCCCGGCGGTCTCAGCCCGCGACATCGAAGCCCTCCCCGGTCAGTGCCACGAACGCGTCCTCCAGCGAGGCGCGCTCCACCCCGAAACCCCGTACCCGCACGCCGCCGTGGACCAACGCGGCGTTGAGCCCGGCGAGTTCCGCCTCGTCCGCCGGCGGTTCCGCCGTCACCCGCTCCCCCTCCCGGTCCACACCGGTGAGGCCGTGTTCCGTGAGGATCCGCACCGCCTGCGCCGGATCCGGTGTGAGGACGGCGAGCCGCCCCCTGGCGCCGGCCGCGAGCTCCGCCACCGGGCCCTGGGTGACCAGCCGTCCCTGGGCCATCACCGCCGCGTGGGTGCAGACCTGCTCGATCTCGTCCAGCAGGTGCGAGGAGAGGAAGACGGTGGTGCCGTCCGCGGCCAGCTCCCTCACCAGGATGCGGATCTCCCGCATGCCCTGCGGGTCCAGGCCGTTCGTCGGCTCGTCCAGCACCAGCAGCTTCCTCGGCCGGAGCAGCGCCGCGGCCAGACCCAGGCGCTGTTTCATGCCGAGGGAGTAGGCCTTGGCCTTCTTTCCGGCCGCCTGGCTCAGGCCGACCCGGTCCAGCGCGGACGCGACCCGCGCTTCGCGGGTACGGGGATCGGCGGCCGGGTCGGCGGAGTCGTAGCGCAGCAGGTTGTCCCGGCCGCTGAGGAACCCGTACAGCGCCGGGCCCTCGATCAGTGCGCCGACGTGCGGAAGCACCGAGCTCGCGGAGCGGGGCATGGGCCGGCCGAGGACCGTGGCCGTGCCGGCGGTGGGCCCGACGAGGCCCATGAGCATGCGGATGGTGGTGGTCTTCCCCGAGCCGTTGGGCCCGAGGAAGCCGAAGACACTGCCGGCCGGCACGCTGAGGTCGAGCCGGTCGACGGCCGGCCGGCCGCCCCGGTAGCGCTTGGTGAGCCCGCGTGTCTCGATGACGGCGGTCATCGACTCTCCCGTTCGTCCGTGTCCGCCCGGTCGGACCTCCGCCCCGCCGTACGGAGCGTACGACGGGGCGGACGGCCGGGGTGGTACCTGCTGGTGGTCCGTGCCGCCGGCGGTGCGCCGCCCGGCCGGTGCCGCCTGCTACTTGCCCTCGTTCGCGGCCTTCACCAGGGCGTCCTTGGTCACGGCGCCGACGTACACCGTGCCGTCGTCGGTCATCAGGGCGTTGACCAGGCGGGTCTTGAAGACCGTGCCGGAGCCGAACTTGCCTTCGACCTTGTCGCCGAGGGCGTCGAGGAACTGCTGCGCCTCCGGCGGGACGTCGCCCTTCTCGTTCTTCTTCGCGTCGGCGCCCTTGCCGGCGCCGGGTCCTTCGATCTTGGCGATGGACGTCCAGCCCTCGCCGATCACGTCGAGACCGCCGCCCATGTCCCCGAGGCCCTCGAACTCCTCGTGGCCCTTGGGCGCCCGGGTTCCCTTGCCGTCCTCGAGTTCATCCGCCTCGGTCACCTTGGCGCCCTTCGGCGGGGTGAAGTCGAACGTGGAGGCGGCCGGCCGGGAGAAGTCGACCTTGGTGAAGCCCACGTCGACCACGGCCTTGCCGCCGCTGCTCGGGTTGAGGGTGAACTTCAGCGGGACGCCGTTCTTCGCGTCCACCGCGATGGTGATCGAGCCGACCGTGGAGCCCTCCTGCTTGGGCTTGACGACCAGCTTGTACGCGTCGCGGCCGGCGACCTGGGACGTGCCGTCGACGGTGACGGACGTGGTCTCGTCCGCGGCCTTCAGCACCTCGTCGGCGAGGTCCTTGGGGGTGGTGGGCAGGTCGTCCGGCGTGCGGCGGTCCTTGCCGTCCTTGCCCTCGCGCTGTCCGTCGCCCTCGGCGTGGTAGACCTCGTTCGAGGCGCTGTCGTAGCCCCAGACGTCGTCGCCGTTGTGGATGAGGCTGTACTCGGAGGAGTCCTCCAGTATGGAGACCTTCTGCCGGTCGGGGCCGTCGGCCGCGATCCGCAGGGTGTGGGTGCCCGTGGCGAGCTCGGTCAGCTTGGCGTCGGGAGCCGCGGAGGAACCCTCGCCCTCACCGGCTCCGCCGGTGAGCGAACCGGCGAGACCGCCGAAGGACGGCAGCCCGAGGTCGGTGTTGATCTTGACGGTGCCGGAGAGCTGCTGGGTCTCCGACGCGGCCATCTTCTCGATGAGTTCCTGCGCGCTGATCTTCGGCAGATCGGGGTCACCGGAGGCAGCGAGCGCCGGGACGAGCCCGATGGTCGCGGCCGCCACACCGGCCACCGCGACCGGGACGAGGTAGCGGGCCGTCTTGCGACGCCCCGCCGCGAGGTCCTGGGCCTCTTCGGTGGTCCGTGTGCTGTCGTTCGGTGCCATGGTGTGCCCTACCTCCGTGGTTGGTCAGGGGTGGTGCTCTCCATAGGACCAAATCGGCCGGACGGAAGCGTCAGACCGCGGGCGCAACTTCCTCTACCCCTCTGGGATGAGAAGGACCCCCGGCAACTCACCCGTCCCGTAGGGGGTTCGGCGCCGTGAGCGGATCAGCCGGCGCGGTGGACCACCGCGTCGCACAGCTCTTCCAGGGCGGCCTTGGCCGAGCAGTCCGGCAGCGGGGCGAGCATCGCCCGGGCCTCCTGGGCGTACCGCACGGTGTCCTTGCGGGCCTGCTCGAGTGCGGGGTGCTCACGCAGCCGCCGCAGCGCTTCCGCGTGCCGGTCGTCGTCGGTCAGGTCGCTCTCGAGGAGCGCCACGAGTTCGATGTCCTCCGGCCGGCCGTCGGCGTCCGCCATGGCGCGCAGGCGCAGGACCGGCAACGTGGGGACCCCTTCGCGCAGATCGGTGCCGGGGGTCTTGCCGGACTCGTGGGAGTCGGAGGCGATGTCGAGCACGTCGTCGGCGAGCTGGAAGGCGACACCGAGCCGCTCGCCGTACTGGGTGAGGGTGTCGACGACCCGGTCCTCGGCCCCGGACATCATCGCGCCGAAGCGTACGGAGACGGCGACGAGGGAGCCCGTCTTGCCCGCCATCACGTCGAGGTAGTGGTCCACCGGGTCACGGCCGTCGCGGGGCCCCGCGGTCTCCAGGATCTGCCCCGTCACCAGCCGCTCGAACGCCTCCGCCTGGATGCGTACGGCCTCGGGGCCGAGGTCGGCCAGGATGTGGGAGGCGCGGGCGAAGAGGAAGTCGCCGGTCAGGACGGCCACGGAGTTGCCCCAGCGGGTGTTCGCGCTGTCCACGCCGCGCCGTACGTCCGCCTCGTCCATGACGTCGTCGTGGTAGAGCGTCGCGAGATGGGTGAGCTCGACGACCACGGCGGAGGGCACGATCCCCGGCGCGTACGGGTCGCCGAACTGGGCCGCCAGCATCACCAGCAGCGGCCGGAACCGCTTGCCGCCGGCCCGCACCAGGTGCTGGGCGGCCTCCGTGATGAACGGGACCTCGCTCTTGGTGGCGTCGAGCAGGCCCGCCTCGACGGCCGACAACCCGGTCCGGACATCGGCCTCAAGAGCCTGGTCCCGCACGCTCAGCCCGAACGGCTCGACGACGGTCACGAGGAGATCTCCTGTCTGATGACGATCACACGGATTGTCGATGTGTCGCTGGATTCACTCAAGTCAGCGTATCCGGTCGCCTTTCGATCACCATGAGCGCCTTCCCGCCGCCCCCGGTATGTTCGTGATCAGCCTCAATGGTAGGAAATGCGCCATTTGATCGTTACCGTCGGACCACCGCCCCTCACGCGCCGCCGAGGTCCCGCCATGCGTATCCGTACCGACTTCCCGTACGAAACGGTCCACACGGATCTCCGCATCACGCTGCCCGGACCGCCGGGGATCCCCGGGGACTCCCCCGACGCCGGCGGACCCGTCGATCTGTACGCGCGGGTGTGGCGGCCGGTCACCGACGAGCCCGTGCCCGCACTGCTCGAGTACGCGCCGCACCGGCTCACCGACGCGACGGCGGTCCGCGACGGTGAACGCCACCCCTGGTACGCGGGCCACGGCTACGCCTCCGTGCGGGTCGACGTACGCGGCCACGGGAACAGCGGCGGCGTCCCCGGCGGAGAGTACGACGCGGTCGAGCTCGCCGACGGCGTCGCGGTGATCGAGTGGCTGTCCCGGCAGCCGTGGTGCAGCGGCCGGGTCGGCATGTTCGGGATCGGCACGGGCGGCCGGAGCGCGCTGCGCATCGCGGCACTCGCGCCGGAACCGCTGCGGGCGGTGGTGGTCGTGGACGCGAGCGACGACCCGTACGACAACGACGGCCCCTACACCGGCGGCGCCGTCGCGGCGCAGGGGCCGCACTCGACGGCCGCGGGCCGGCTGGCGCTCGCGGCCCGGCCGCCCGACCCGCTCCACACGGGCGACGGATGGCTCGCGATGTGGCTCGCGCGGCTGGAGGCCCTCACCCCCGCGGCCCACACCTGGCTGGCCCACCCGCTGCGCGACGAGTTCTGGCGGAGCGCCGGCGTCGGCGACGACACCGCGGCGGTGCGGGCCGCCGTGCTGGCCGTGAGCGGACTGCACACGCCGTACCGGGACACGGTGCTCCGGCTGGTCGGGAAGCTCCCCGCGGACCGGGTGCGCGGACTGATCGGGCCGTGGCCGCACCAGTACCCGGACCGGAACCCCGATCAGGAACGCGGGCAGGAGCATCCGGGTGAGAGGGGCCCGGCGATCGGCTTTCTCCAGGAGACGCTCCGGTGGTGGGACCACTGGCTCAAGGACAAGGACACGGGCGTGCTGTCGGAGCCGCTGCTGCGGTGCAGGCTCGGGACGGCCGACCCTTCTCGGGGCCACTGGACCGGGACGGACGCGTGGCCGCCGCCGCAGGTCACCGTCGTCCCGTACGCGCTGGGCGGCGGCCCTGTCGTCGTCGACTCGCCGCTCCGCACCGGGACGGACGCGGGCCGCTTCCTGCCGGTCGGCCACGACGGCGATCTGCCGCCGGACCAGCGGGAGGAGGACGCGCGGTCGGTGTGCTTCGAGTTCCCCGTCGGCGAGGACCCCCTCACCGTTCTCGGCCGTCCCCGGGTGACCCTGCGGCTGCGTCCCGCCGCCTCCGGCGGGACGGTCGTGGTGCGGATCTGCGATGTCGCCCCCGACGGCCTCTCCACGCTCGTCACCCGCGGTGCGCTGAACCTCGCCGCCCGCCGCGGCCCGGAGCGTGCGGTGCCCTGGCCGGCCGGCACGGCGGAGGACGTGACGTTCGAGCCGGCGGCGGCCTGCCACGTGTTCGAGCCGGGGCACCGCATCCGGCTCGCCGTCTCCTCCGTGTACTGGCCGTGGATCTGGCCGCACCCGGCCTCCGGGGGCTTCACCCTCGACCCGGCGGGTTCCCGGCTCGACCTGCCGGTCCGGCAAGGGCCAGTGAGGCAGGAGCGGGAGGAACGCGTCCGCTTCGCGGAGCCGGAGCACTCCGCGGCGCCCCCGGTCGTCGTCCCGCAGACGCTCGACGAGCAGCCGCCGCGGCTGCTGCTCACCCGCGATGTGCCGGCCGGCCGCTGGACCCTCGCGGCGACACCCCACCGTGGCGGCACCCATGTCCACCCGGACGGCCTGGAGTACACGGAGGAGTGCCACGAGACGTACACGATCGAGGACGGCGACCCGCTCTCCGCCCGGGCCCGCGCCGAGTGGACGATCCGGCTGCACCGCCCGGAGGCGGCCTGGGACGTTCGCGTGGAGACGCGCTCGGGGATCAGCTGCGAGGCGGCCGGCTTCGTCACCTCCGACGAGCTGGTGTGCAGGCACGGCGACGAGATCGTCTTCCACCGCACCTGGGAGAAGCGCGTCTCCCGGGCCGGCGGGCTGAACCGGCCGCCCGGCACGGTGCCATGACCGTGGTGCGGCCACGTAACGTGTCACCCACATCCGTGGAAAGCGAGGCAAGCACCGATGCCCGAGCAGAGCCCGCTCGATCTCGCCGAGGGCGATCCCTTCGGCCCGCACAACCTTCCGTACGGCGTCTTCACCACGGCCGGCGAACCCGACCGCAGGCGGCTCGGCGTCCGGATCGGGAATCATGTGCTCGACGTCGGCGCCGCCGCGCACGCGCTCGGCTCCCCCTACGCCGGGCTGCTGGCCCGGCCGAGCCTCGACCCGCTGCTGGCGGCCGGGCGTACGACGTGGCGCGACGTGCGCAGGGCCGTCACCGCCTGGGTCACGGTGCCGGCGCACCGGCCCGACATAGAGCCGCTGCTGCATCCGCTGGACGCCGTGACGATGCACCTCCCGTACGAGGTGGCGGACTACGTCGACTTCTACGCGAGCGAGCACCACGCCACCAACGTGGGCCGGATCTTCCGCCCCGACGGCGAGCCGCTGACGCCCAACTGGAAGCACCTCCCGATCGGTTACCACGGCAGGTCCGGCACGGTCGTCGTCTCCGGCACCGATGTCGTACGCCCCTCGGGGCAGCGCAAGGCGCCCGCCGACCCCGCGCCCGTCTTCGGACCCTCCGTGAAACTCGACATCGAGGCGGAGGTCGGCTTCCTCGTCGGTACGCCCTCGGAGCAGGGGAAGCCGGTGGCCCTCGCGGACTTCCGCGACCACGTCTTCGGCCTCTTCCTGCTCAACGACTGGTCGGCGCGCGACATCCAGGCCTGGGAGTACGTGCCGCTCGGCCCGTTCCTCGGCAAGTCCTTCGCCACGTCCGTCGCCGCCTGGGTGACCCCGCTGGAGGCACTGGACGCGGCAAGGACCGCCCCGCCCGCGCGTGACGTCGAGCTGCTGCCCTACCTCGACGACTCGGCGGAGGAGGAGCCGGGCGGATTCGACGTGCGGATCTCGGTGGCGATCAACGGCCAGGTCGTCGCGGAGCCGCCGTTCGGCACCATGTACTGGACGGCCGCCCAGCAACTGGCCCATATGACGGTCAACGGCGCCTCTCTGCGCACGGGCGACCTCTACGGCTCCGGCACCGTCAGCGGCCCCGAGGTGAACCAGCGCGGTTCGCTCCTCGAGCTCACCTGGAACGGCCGCGACGCCCTCGAACTGCCCGAAGGCAAGCGGACGTTCCTCGAGGACGGCGACGTGGTCACGCTCACGGCCTGGGCCCCGGGCCCGGACGGTGTACGGGTCGGGCTCGGCGAGGTCACGGGGCGCATCGTCCCCGCTCCCTGACGTCCCTCCCGATCAGGATGAAGGCCCGGCCCCCCGGCTCAGGGGTGCCGGGCCTTCGCGCGGTCCCCTCAGCCGCGCCCCGCCGTGGTCACTCGGCCCGCCAGAGCGCCGGGACCGACGGTGGCTCCCAGCCGGGCTGGGCCTGATGCCCCTGGAGGCACGCATAGGTGACACCTCCATAGGTCACGCGGGCGCCCGGCGCGTACGTCGTGCCCACGGCCCATGTGCCGCCGGGCGGAGGTGTGGTCGGCCCGTCGGTCGGGCCCGGTCCCGGGGTCTGCGGCACGTTCAGCACGAAGTCGAAGGCCGCCTCCTTGGCGCCCCCGCTGTCACGCACCGTCATCAGCAGCCGCGGGTCGAACAGCGCGTCGGTGTTGTTGCGGGGCTCGTTCGGGAAGTAGAGCTGGGTGGTCAGCACCGGGCGGCCGGGAGCCTGCAGCTTGACGTGGAGGTGCCGGGTGCGGCCCGGGTACAGACCCGGCACGATCGTGGTGAGCGAGAACGCGCCCCGGGCGTCGGTGAACTGGTGCCCGCGGAAGCGGAAGCCCACGTTGTCGTAGGCGCCGTTGACGTCGGCCTGCCAGAAGTCGAGCAGGACGCCGCTCAGGGGCAGACAGGCCAGCCCGAAGACATAGCCCGTCACGGTCAGCCGCGTGCCCGGGGTGCCCGCCTCCAGCAGCGAGGACCGCCGCGGCGAGTTCGGCTTGAAGTAGGGGCCTTCCATCTGCGGTGGCGTCGGGTCGTCGCCGTCGTCGCACTCGGGGGTGAGGGCGGGGGCCTCGCCTGTCGCGGAGGCGGTCCGCGCCAGCGCCGGCACGCCCATGAGCGCGATGGGTGCCGCCACGGACGCGGCGAGCGCCGCGCGCAGCACCGTCTTGCGGCTGGGGCGGTGGTCCGTCGCCGCTCCGGTGGCCGTCGTTTCCGGGAGTTCCCCGGTCGTGCCGGTGTCGCCGTCCATGCCTGCTCCTCGGTGGGGGGCGGGGGGTCGACAACGAACCTACGCAGACGGCTCCGGGCGGACGATGGACCGGAGCCGGTGGTCATGGTGAATATCGCCGTGGACGTCGCCGCCGCGCCGGAAGTCGCCGGGGCTCACCCCGGTCTCCCGCCGGAAGAAGCGGCAGAAGTACGCGGGGTCGCTGAAGCCGGCCCGGTCCGCCACCTGCCGCACCGTGAGGTCCGTCCTGGCCAGCAGCCTCTTGGCCTCGTGGGTGCGGGCCTCGCGGATCAGCCTGCCGGGAGTCCTGCCGGTCGCCGCCTTGACCGCCTCGGCGAGGTATCCGCCGCTGACGCCGATCCGGTCCGCGCAGGCGGCCGCCGACCACAAGGCGGGCTCGTTGCGCGCGACGAGCCGCAGGAACTCCTGCGCCACCGCGCCGGGGCGGGTGAGCGGCGGGGGCGGAGCGGGCTCCGGCAGGCGTGCCGTGCGGACGACGAGGATGTGGAGCAGCGCCCGCAGCACGGTGGCGAACCCCGCCGCGCCCCGGCGGTATTCGTCGTCGAGGTCGGCGATCAGCCGGGCGGTCCGCGCGTGGGTCTGCTCGTCCAGGTCCCGCCACGGGCGCTCCGCGAGCCGCCGCAGC
The DNA here is from genome assembly GCF_040677245.1 of Streptomyces kurssanovii. Taxonomy (NCBI): domain Bacteria; kingdom Bacillati; phylum Actinomycetota; class Actinomycetes; order Kitasatosporales; family Streptomycetaceae; genus Streptomyces; species Streptomyces kurssanovii. Next base: position 107,602 of record NZ_JBFAQK010000001.1, on the reverse strand, counting down.
AGCTCCCGGTCGCCGGGATGGTCCAGCAGGAAGTCCTCGGTGAACAGCACGACGGATCCCTCCAGCCCCGCCGCGTCCTCCCAGTGGTGCACCTGTCCGGGGGCGATGACGCACAGGTGCGGCGGCCGCAGCCGCCACCGGGACAGGTCGACCACATGGGCGCCGGTCCCGCCGGTGACATGGACGATCTCGTAGAAGGTGTGCCGGTGCGGGAAGGCGGCCCGGGACATGGGGCCGATGGTGTCGAAGGTGCCGATGGCGAACGGCATCGCGTTCGGCAGGGGCACCTCCAGGCGGTGCATGGGCAGTGCGCCCGGCTGCGGTTCGGGGCCGGGCGTCCCCGGCAGGACGGTGGTGCCGCGCATCGTGCCCCTCCCTCACACCAGGACATGGCAGGTCCAGACCAATGCTGGACACGATGGCACGAGTCGTACCCGCACGGAACAGGGCCCGCGCCGGGTCATCCCTCGACGAGTCTGATCACGACGACGAAGGACGCGCCGAGCAGCAGCAGCCCGGCACCGGTGGCACGCCACCGCCGATGGCCGCGCACGAGATCCCTGAGGCACCCGGTGAGCGCCACGGCAGCGGCGACCAGGCCGAGGCCGCCGACGGCGGCCGCGGTCCAGTAGGCCCAGGCGTGTTCACCCAGGAACCGGAGCAACAGCATTGCGGGCAGAAGCAGCACGAGCGGCCAGGTGCCGTCGCTGCCGGCACGCTCCTCGGTTGGGCCGTTCGTCCCCTGATGGCTGTCCGGGCTGTTCATGGCTTCCCCCGCGGTCTCGGTGATCGGTCGGCGACAGAGCCGGACGGTGGTGCGCCCGGCCCGTCCTTAGGACGTCAAATCGCGGTGACTCGTTCACACGTGCGCAGGGTGTTGATCCGTTTCCGCCCGATACGCTGGACAGGCCCGCGAGACTCCGTCCCATGGGAGCACTGATGAGCGTGGAACCGACGGCGAGAAGGGCCGAGTGGCCGGTCCCGCCCGTGGGCGGCTGGACCGCCGACGACCTGGACAAGCTTCCGAACCTGCCTCCGCACACGGAGCTGATCGACGGGAGCCTCGTCTTCGTGGGTCCGCAGACCCTTTTCCACTCGCGAGCGGTGAGCTTCTTCGAGTGGCAGCTGCAGTCGCTGGCACCGGAGGACTTCGAGGTCGTCCGTGAGTTCACCATCGACATCGACCGGCAGAACCGGCCGGAGCCCGATGTGATCGTCGTGCCCGAGCATGTGATCCAGGACCCGGAGCAGACCCGCTTCCCCGCCGAGACCGTGCGGCTCGCGATCGAGGTCGTTTCCACCGAGTCGATGTCCCGGGACCGGGAGACCAAGCCGCTGAAGTACGCGCGGGCCGGCATCCCGGTGTACTGGCGCGTGGAGAACGACAACGGCCGCGCCGTCGTCTACGTGTTCGAGCTGGAGCCGAACACCGGCCAGTACACCAGCACGGGGATCTTCCGGGGCCGGATGAAGGTCGATGTCCCGTTCGCCGTCGATCTCGATCTGACGGCGATCACCACCAAGCGCCGGCGGCCCCGCGAGCAGTAGGACACGCCGAAGGTCCGGCCTCTCCCCCGAGGAGACGCCGGACCTTCTCGCTGTGCCGCCCGTCAGCGGACGAACACGCCTGCCTGGCTCGCCAGATCCAGGAAGTACTGCGGGGCGAGACCGAGCACCAGCGTGACCGCCACGCCGACCCCGATCGTCGTCATCGTCAGCGGCGACGGCACCGCGACCGTCGGGCCCTCCGGCTTCGGCTCGCTGAAGAACATCAGCACGATGACCCGGATGTAGAAGAACGCGGCGATCGCCGACGAGATCACGCCGACCACGACCAGCGCCCCGGCGCCGCCTTCGGCCGCCGCCTTGAAGACCGCGAACTTGCCCGCGAAACCGGAGGTCAGCGGGATGCCCGCGAAGGCCAGCAGGAACACCGCGAAGACGGCGGCCACCAGCGGTGAACGCCGCCCGAGCCCCGCCCACTTGGACAGGTGCGTGGCCTCGCCGCCCGCGTCGCGGACCAGGGTGACGACCGCGAACGCGCCGATCGTCACGAAGGAGTAGGCCAGCAGGTAGAAGAGGACGGACGAGATGCCCTCGGGGGTCGTGGCGATGACACCGGCGAGGATGAAACCGGCGTGGGCGATCGACGAGTACGCCAGCAGCCGCTTGATGTCGGTCTGTGTGATCGCGACGATCGCACCGCCGAGCATGGTGACGATGGCGATCGCCCACATGACCGGCTGCCAGTCCCAGGCGAGACCCGGCAGCGCCACGTACAGCAGCCGCAGCAGCGCGCCGAAGGCGGCGACCTTGGTGGCCGCGGCCATGAAGCCGGTGACCGGGGTCGGCGCGCCCTGGTAGACGTCCGGCGTCCACATGTGGAACGGCACCGCGCCGACCTTGAACAGCAGGCCCATCAGGATCAGCGCGCCGCCGATCAGCAGCAGCGCGTCGTTGCCCATGGTGTCGGCGAGCGCCGGGTCGATGGTGCGCACGCTGCCCTCGACGACGTCCGCGATCCGGGCGTACGAGACGGAACCCGCGTAGCCGTAGACCAGGGCGATGCCGAAGAGGAGGAACGCGGAGGAGAACGCGCCCAGCAGGAAGTACTTCACCGCGGCCTCCTGCGACATGAGCCGCTTGCGGCGGGCCACGGCGCACAGGAGGTACAGCGGGAGGGAGAACACCTCGAGGGCGATGAACAGCGTCAGCAGATCGTTGGCGGCCGGGAAGACCAGCATGCCGGTGATCGCGAACAGCACGAGCGGGAACACCTCTGTGGTGGTGAACCCCGCCTTGACCGCGGCCTTCTCGTGCTCGCTGCCCGGTACGGCGGCGGCCTCCGCGGCGAACGAGTCGATGCGGTTGCCGTGCGCCGCCGGGTCGAGCCGGCGTTCGGCGAAGGTGAACACCGACACCAGCGAGGCCAGCAGGATGGTGCCCTGCAGGAACAGCGCCGGGCCGTCGACGGCGATGGCGCCCATCGCCGCGATCTGCTTCTCGGTGGTGCCGTATCCGCCGGCGGCGAGCCCGACGACCGCCGCGAAGGCGGCCGCGAGCGCGACGGTGGTGAGGAACAGCTGTGTGTAGTAGCGGGCCCTGCGCGGGACGAACGCCTCCACCAGGATGCCCAGGACGGCCGCGCCGACGACGATCAGCACGGGCGCCAGTTGTGCGTACTCGATGTGGGGCGTGGGGATCTTGCCGAGGGGCTCGACCTCCGCCGCCGTTGTCCACAGGCTGTGGACAGCTGTAGCGCTCACTTGGCCGCCTCCACATCGGGCCGGGGGTCCTGCTTCTGTACGTCGGACATCGTGTGCTCCACGGCCGGGTTGATGATCTCCGTCAGCGGCTTCGGGAAGACGCCGAGGAAGAGCAGCAGGGCGATCAGCGGGGCGACCACCGCCAGTTCCCGCACCTTGAGGTCCGGCATCGTGCGCACCTCGGTCTTCACCGGGCCGGTCATCGTCCGCTGGTAGAGGACGAGGGTGTAGAGCGCGGCGAGCACGATGCCGAAGGTCGCGATGATCCCGGCCACCGGATAGGCGGCGAACGTGCCGACCAGGACCAGGAATTCACTGACGAACGGCGCGAGCCCCGGAAGCGAGAGGGTGGCCAGGCCGCCGATCAGGAAGGTGCCGGCGAGCACCGGGGCGACCTTCTGCACACCGCCGTAGTCGGCGATGAGCCGCGAGCCGCGCCGCGAGATCAGGAAGCCCGCCACCAGCATCAGCGCCGCCGTGGACAGGCCGTGGTTGACCATGTAGAGCGTCGCGCCGGACTGCCCCTGGCTGGTCATGGCGAAGATGCCGAGGACGATGAAGCCGAAGTGCGACACCGACGCGTAGGCGATCAGGCGCTTGATGTCGCGCTGGCCGACCGCCAGCAGCGCGCCGTAGACGATGCTGACCAGCGCCAGCACGATGATCACCGGAGTGGCCCACTTCGACGCCTCCGGGAAGAGCTGGAGGCAGAAGCGCAGCATCGCGAAGGTGCCGACCTTGTCGACGACCGCCGTGATCAGCACGGCGACGGGGGCCGTCGCCTCGCCCATGGCGTTGGGCAGCCAGGTGTGCAGCGGCCACAGCGGCGCCTTGATCGCGAAGGCGAAGAAGAAGCCGAGGAACAGCAGCCGTTCGGTGGTGGTCGCCATGTCCAGCGAGCCGCTCGCCCTGGCCTCCGCGATCTCGGAGAGCGAGAAGCTGCCCGCGACCACGTACAGCCCGATGACGGCGGCGAGCATGATCAGGCCGCCGGCCAGGTTGTACAGCAGGAACTTGACCGCCGCGTACGACCGCTGCGCGGCGGCGTTCTCGTCGGTGCCGGAGTGGGCGCGGTCGCCGAAGCCGCCGATGAGGAAGTACATCGGGATGAGCATGGCTTCGAACAGGATGTAGAAGAGGAAGACGTCGGTGGCCTCGAAGGACAGGACCACCATCGCCTCGACCATGAGGATCAGGGCGAAGAAGCCCTGGGTCGGCCGCCAGCGGGACGACTTCGTCTCCACGGGGTCGGCGTCGTGCCAGCCCGCGAGGATGACGAACGGGATCAGCAGCGCGGTGAGCGCCACCATCACGACGCCGATGCCGTCCACGCCGAGCTCGTAGCGGACGCCGAAGTCGGCGATCCAGGCGTGCGATTCGGTGAGCTGGTACCGGTCGCCGCCGGGCTCGAACCGTACGAGCACGATCGCGGCCATGACCAGCGTGGCGAGCGAGAAGAGCAGGGCCACCCATTTGGCGGCGGTCCTGCGCGCGGCGGGCACGGCGGCGGTGACGATGGCGCCCACCGCCGGGAGCAGCGCCGTGGCCGTCAGGATCGGGAAGGACATGTCAGACCGCCCTCATCAGCAGGGTCGCGGCGATCAGGATCGCCGTACCGCCGAACATCGAGACCGCGTAGCTGCGGGCGTAGCCGTTCTGCAGCTTGCGCAGCCGGCCGGAGAGCCCGCCGAACGAGGCGGCCGTGCCGTTCACCACTCCGTCGACCAGGCTGTGGTCGACGTAGACCAGGGACCGGGTGAGGTGCTCGCCGCCGCGGACCAGGACCACGTGGTTGAAGTCGTCCTGGAGCAGGTCGCGGCGGGCGGCCCGGGTGAGCAGCGAGCCGCGCGGCGCGGTGACCGGCACCGGCCGGCGCCCGTACATCAGGTAGGCGATGAGCGCGCCGGCCAGCAGGACGACCATGGTCGCGGTCGTGATGGCCGGGACGCTGATCACCGGGTGCGGGTGCTCGAACTGGGTCACCGGAGCGAGCCAGTTGGCGAACCGGTCACCGATGGAGAAGAACGCTCCCGCGAAGACCGATCCGAAGGCGAGCACGATCATCGGGATCGTCATCGACCTGGGCGACTCGTGCGGGTGCGGCATCTCGCCGGGGGTCACTTCGATGCCGGGCTCGACACTGGCGTTCTTGTCCGGGTCGGGCGCAGGCTGCCAGCGCTTCTCACCGAAGAAGGTCATGATCATCACGCGGGTCATGTAGAACGCGGTGATGCCCGCGCCCAGCAGCGCCACACCGCCGAAGATCCAGCCGCGGATCCCGTCGTCGTAGGCGAACGCCGCCTCGATGATCTTGTCCTTGGACCAGAAGCCGGACAGGCCGGGGAAGCCGATGATGGCCAGATAGCCGAGACCGAAGGTGACGAAGGTGATCGGCATGTACGTGCGCAGACCGCCGTACTTCCTCATGTCCACCTCGTCGTTCATGCCGTGCATGACCGAACCGGCGCCGAGGAAGAGCCCGGCCTTGAAGAAGCCGTGCGTCACCAGGTGCATGATCGCGAAGGCGTAGCCGATCGGGCCGAGACCGGCCGCGAGGACCATGTAGCCGATCTGCGACATCGTCGAACCGGCCAGTGCCTTCTTGATGTCGTCCTTCGCGCAACCGACGATCGCACCGAAGAGCAGCGTGACCGCGCCCACGATGACGACGGCGAGCTGCGCGTCCGGGGCGGCGTTGAAGATCGCGCCGGAGCGGACGATGAGGTAGACACCGGCGGTGACCATGGTGGCCGCGTGGATCAGGGCGGAGACGGGGGTCGGGCCCTCCATCGCGTCCCCGAGCCAGGACTGGAGCGGCACCTGGGCCGACTTGCCGCACGCGGCGAGCAGCAGCATCAGGCCGATGGCCGTCAGCATGCCCTCGCTCGTCTCCCCGGTCGCCCCCAGCACCGGGCCGAACGCGAAGGTGCCGAAGGTGGTGAACATCAGCATGATCGCGATCGACAGGCCCATGTCGCCGACGCGGTTGACGAGGAACGCCTTCTTCGCCGCCGTCGCCGCGCTGGGCTTGTGCTGCCAGAAGCCGATGAGCAGGTAGGACGCGAGACCGACGCCCTCCCAGCCGACGTACAGCAGGAGGTAGTTGTCGGCGATGACCAGCAGGAGCATCGCCGCGAGGAAGAGGTTGAGGTAGCCGAAGAAGCGGCGGCGCCGCTCGTCGTGCTCCATGTAACCGATCGAGTAGATGTGGATCAGGGTGCCCACACCGGTGATCAGCAGGACGAACGTCATCGACAGCTGGTCGAGCTGGAAGGCGATGTCCGCCTGGAAGCCCTCGACGGGGATCCAGCTGAACAGCTTCTGGTGCAGGGCCCGTTCCTCGGCACCCTTGCCGAGCATGTCGACGAACAGCACCGCGCCGACGACGAAGGACGCGGCGGCGAGCAGGGTGCCCAGCCAGTGACCGGTCCGGTCGAGGCGGCGCCCGCCGCACAAAAGGACCGCCGCTCCGAGCAGAGGCGCCGCGACGAGCAGCGCAATCAGGTTCTCCACGATTCTTCCGACCCCTTACAGCTTCATCAGGCTGGCGTCGTCGACCGAGGCCGAGTGGCGGGAGCGGAACAGCGACACGATGATCGCGAGCCCGACCACGACCTCCGCCGCGGCGACGACCATCGTGAAGAACGCGATGATCTGGCCGTCGAGATTGCCGTGCATACGCGAGAAGGCGACGAACGCGAGGTTGCAGGCGTTGAGCATCAGCTCGACGCACATGAACACCACGATCGCGTTCCGCCGGATCAGGACCCCCGCCGCGCCGATGGTGAACAGCAGGGCGGCGAGATAGAGGTAGTTGACCGGATTCACCGCTTGGCCTCCTGTCCGTCCCGGTCCCGGGCGTCCTTGTCACGTCCGAGGCGCTCCTCGGAGCGCTGCTCCAGGGCCTTGAGGTCGTCCAGCGCCTCCGTCGAGACGTCCCGGATCTGACCGCGGTCGCGCAGCGTCCTGTTGACGGTGAGCTCGGACGGGGTGCCGTCCGGCAGCAGACCGGCGATGTCCACCGCGTTGTGCCTGGCGTAGACACCGGGCGCGGGGAGCGGGGGCAGGTGCTTGCCTTCGCGTACGCGCTGCTCGGAGAGTTCGCGCTGGGTCTTGGCCCGCTCGGTGCGTTCCCGGTGGGTGAGCACCATCGCGCCGACGGCCGCGGTGATCAGCAGCGCGCCGGTGATCTCGAAGGCGAACACGTACTTGGTGAAGATGAGCGCCGCGAGGCCCTCGACGTTCCCGCCGTGCGCGGAGTTGGCGGCGCCCAGACCGTTGAAGTTCTTCAGGGAGGCGTTGCCGATGCCGGCGATCAGCAGGATGCCGAAGCCGAGGCCGCAGGCCGCGGCGAGCCAGCGCTGTCCCTTCAGCGTCTCCTTGAGCGAGTCGGCGGCCGTGACGCCGACCAGCATGACGACGAAGAGGAACAGCATCATGATCGCGCCGGTGTAGACGACGATCTGGACGACGCCCAGGAAGTACGCGCCGTTGGCCAGGTAGAACACCGCGAGGATGATCATCGTCCCGGCCAGGCAGAGGGCGCTGTGCACGGCACGCTTCATCAGGATCGTGCAGAGCGCCCCGATCACGGCGATCGTGCCGAGCACCCAGAACTGGACGGCCTCGCCGGTGGAGGTGACGGATGCGGCGAGCGTGTTCATGCGCCGATCACCTTCTTCGAGGTCGGCTCGTCCTCGCCGAAGCTGGACCCGCCCTCCTGCGGCGGCTGGTCCTTGGAGACGGCGGCCTGCTGGACCGTGCCGGGGGCGGCCTCGGTGACCAGGCCCCGGTAATAGTCCTGTTCGTCCATGCCGGGGTAGATCGCGTGCGGCGTGTCGACCATGGTCTCTTCCAGACCGGCGAGCAGCTGCTCCTTGGTGTAGATGAGGTTCTCGCGGCTCGAGTCGGCGAGTTCGAACTCGTTCGTCATCGTCAGCGCGCGGGTCGGACAGGCCTCGATGCACAGTCCGCACAGGATGCAGCGGGCGTAGTTGATCTGGTAGACGCGGCCGTACCGCTCACCCGGGGAGTAGCGCTCCTCCTCGGTGTTGTCCGCGCCCTCCACATAGATCGCGTCCGCCGGGCAGGCCCAGGCGCACAGCTCGCACCCGACGCACTTCTCGAGTCCGTCCGGATGGCGGTTGAGCTGGTGCCGCCCGTGGAAGCGCGGCGCCGTCACCTTCTGCTGCTCCGGGTACTGCTCGGTCAGCCGCTTCTTGAACATGGCCTTGAAGGTCACGCCGAAGCCGGCAACCGGATTCAGGAACGTGCTCTCGGACTCCTTGCCACCGGATTCCTTGCGCTGGGATTCCTCAGACACCGTCAGCCTCCTTTCCGTCCCGAGGACCATCACTGTCATTGGGGCCGCCGCTGACGATCAGCTCGCGCTCGTGCCGGGGCCGCCTGCGCGGCACCGGGGGCAACTCCTGGCCGGGCAGCGGTGGTACGGGGAAGCCGCCCGCCATCGGGTCGAAGGCCGCGGGCGGCGGCCCGGCCGCCTCTTCGGCCTTCTCCTTGCGTCCGCGGAAGATGTCGGCGACGAAGGAGAGCAGCAGCACCGCGATCACCGCGCCGCCGACGTACAGCACGATCTGCTGGAAGTCGTAGTTCTCGTTGCGCAGCGCGCGCACGGTCGCCACCAGCATCAGCCAGACCACGGAGACCGGGATCAGGACCTTCCAGCCGAGCTTCATCAGCTGGTCGTAGCGGACCCGGGGCAGCGTGCCGCGCAGCCAGATGAAGAAGAACAGCAGCAGCTGGACCTTGAGGACGAACCAGAGCATCGGCCACCAGCCGTGGTTCGCGCCCTCCCAGAAGGTGGAGATCGGGTACGGCGCCCGCCAGCCGCCCAGGAAGAGCGTCACGGAGACGGCGGAGACGGTGACCATGTTGACGTACTCGGCCAGCATGAACATCGCGAACTTGATGGAGCTGTACTCGGTGTTGAAGCCGCCGACCAGGTCGCCCTCGGACTCCGGCATGTCGAACGGAGCCCGGTTGGTCTCACCGACCATCGTGACGACGTAGATGATGAAGGAGACCGGCAGCAGGATGATGAACCAGCGGTCGGCCTGCGCCTCCACGATCGCCGAGGTCGACATCGACCCGGAGTAGAGGAAGACGGAGGCGAACGCCGCGCCCATCGCGATCTCGTACGAGATCATCTGCGCGCAGGAGCGGAGACCGCCGAGCAGCGGGTAGGTCGAGCCGGAGGACCAGCCGGCGAGCACGATGCCGTAGATGCCGACGGAGGCGACCGCGAGGATGTAGAGCATCGCGATCGGCAGGTCGGTCAGCTGCATCGTGGTGCGCTGGCCGAAGATCGAGACCTCGTTGCCGGACGGGCCGAAGGGGATCACGGCGATCGCCATGAACGCGGGGATCGCGGCCACGATCGGCGCCAGGACGTAGACGACCTTGTCGGCCCGCTTGACGATGACGTCTTCCTTCAGCATCAGCTTGATGCCGTCGGCGAGCGACTGGAGCATGCCCCAGGGGCCGTGCCGGTTCGGGCCGATGCGCAGCTGCATCCACGCGACGACCTTGCGCTCCCACACGATGGAGAAGAGCACGGTCACCATCAGGAAGGCGAAGCAGAACACGGCCTTGATGAGGACGAGCCACCAGGGGTCGCGTCCGAACATCGACAGGTCTTCCAATGCCAGGACGGTCATGCCTCCACCTCCGTCGCGCCCGTCGCCGCCGCGATACGGACCAGCTCGCCGGGGCGGGCCCCGGTGTCCGTGGTGACGCCGCCGCCGACGGAGTTCATCGGCAGCCACACCACCCGGTCGGGCATCTCGCTCACCTGGAGCGGCAGCCGTACGAAGCCGGCCGGTCCGCGGACCTCCAGCTCGTCGCCGTCCTTCACGCCGGTCTCCGCCGCCGTGGCCGCGGACAGCCTGGCGACCGCGGCGTGCCGGGTGCCGGCCAGCGCCTCGTCGCCCTGCTGGAGCAGGCCCTGGTCGAGCAGGAGCCGGTGCCCTGCGAGGACCGCCTCGCCGGAACCCGGCCGGGGCAGCGGCTCGGCGCTCTGCGCCGGCTCGGTGGCCCGGGGGCCGTCCCAGCTGCCGAGCCGGTCCAGTTCGGCGCGTACGGACCTGAGGTCCGGCAGGCCGAAGGGCACGTCGAGCGCGTCGGCCAGCATGTGCAGCACCCGTGCGTCGGTCGGCGCGAGGGTCCGGGTCATCTGCTCGGGCTTGAGCGCCGCCTCGAACATCCGGGCCCTGCCCTCCCAGTTGAGGAAGGTGCCGGGCTTCTCGGCGACGGCCGCGACCGGGAGGACGACGTCCGCCCGTTCGGTGACCTCGCTGGGGCGGAGCTCCAGCGACACGAGGAACCCGACCGCGTCGAGCGCCTCTCGCGCCCGCGCCGGGTCGGGCAGGTCCGCGACCTCGACGCCCGCGACGAGCAGCGCGCCCAGTTCGCCGGTGGCCGCGGCCTCGACGATCTGGCCGGTGTCGCGGCCGTAGCGGTGCGGCAGTTCACGTACCCGCCAGACCTCCGCGGTCTCCGTACGGGCCCGCGGGTCGGTCGCCGGGCGGCCGCCCGGCAGCAGCGACGGGAGCGCGCCCGCCTCCACGGCGCCCCGCTCTCCGGCGCGGCGCGGGATCCACACGAGCTGTGCGCCGGTCGCGGCCGAGGCGCGTACGGCGGCGGTGAGACCGCCGGGCACGGCCGCGAGCCGTTCGCCGACCACGATCACCGCGCCCTCGGCGCGCAGTGCCTCCGCCGCCTTCGCACCGGCCTCGTCGAGGCCGGTGCCCGAGGTGAGGGCGTTCAGCCACTCGGTCTCGGTACCGGGTGCCGCGGGCAGCAGGGTCCCGCCCGCCTTCTCGAGGCCGCGCGTGGCGTGCGTGGCGAGGGAGAAGGCACGCTGTCCGTGCTTGCGGTGGGCCTTGCGCAGCCGCAGGAAGACGCCGGGGGCCTCCTCCTCCGACTCGAAGCCGACGAGCAGCACCGCCGGCGCCTTCTCCAGCGACGTGTAGGTGACTCCGGTGCCGGACAGGTCCCTGCCCTGCCCCGCGACCCTCGCCGCCAGGAAGTCGGCCTCCTCCGCGGAGTGGGCCCGCGCACGGAAGTCGATGTCGTTGGTGTCGAGCGCGACCCGGGCGAACTTGGCGTACGCGTAGGCGTCCTCGACGGTCAGCCGGCCGCCGGTCAGGACACCGGTGCGGCCCTTGACGAGACCGCGGGCCGCGGCCTCCAGCGCCTCGGGCCAGCTCGCCGGCTCCAGCACACCCCGCTCGTTGCGGACGAGCGGCGTGGTGAGCCGGTCACGCTGCTGGGCGTAGCGGAAGCCGAAGCGGCCCTTGTCGCACAGCCACTCCTCGTTGACCTCCGGGTCGTCCGCGGCGAGGCGCCGCATGACCTTGCCGCGGCGGTGGTCGGTGCGGGTGGCGCAGCCGCCCGCACAGTGCTCGCACACGCTCGGCGAGGACACCAGGTCGAAGGGGCGGGAGCGGAAGCGGTAGGCGGCCGAGGTCAGCGCGCCCACCGGGCAGATCTGGATGGTGTTCCCGGAGAAGTACGACTCGAACGGGTCGCCCTCACCGGTGCCTACCTGCTGGAGCGCGCCGCGCTCCAGCAGCTCGATCATCGGGTCGCCCGCCACCTGGTTGGAGAAGCGGGTGCAGCGGGCGCAGAGCACGCACCGCTCTCGGTCGAGCAGCACCTGTGTGGAGAGCGGTACCGGCTTCTCGAAGGTGCGCTTCTTGCCGTCGAACCGTGATTCGGCCTGGCCGTGCGAGACGGCCTGGTTCTGCAGGGGGCACTCGCCGCCCTTGTCGCAGACCGGGCAGTCCAGCGGATGGTTGATCAGCAGCAGCTCCATCACGCCCTTCTGCGCCTTCTCGGCGACGGGCGAGGTGAGCTGCGACCTGACGACCATGCCGTCGGTGCAGGTGATGGTGCAGGAGGCCATCGGCTTGCGCTGGCCCTCCACCTCGACGATGCACTGGCGGCAGGCGCCGGCGGGGTCGAGGAGCGGGTGGTCGCAGAAGCGCGGGATCTCGATGCCGAGGAGTTCGGCGGCCCGGATGACCAGCGTCCCCTTGGGGACGGAGATCTCGATGCCGTCGATGGTCAGCGTCACGAGGTCCTCGGGCGGGACCGGGGCCTCGGAGCCCCCGGAGGGGGCAGACGTCGTGACCGTCATGCGTTCACCTCCATGTGCTTGTCCGCCCAGGCCGTCGACCTGGCAGGGTCGAAGGGGCAACCGCCCTGCGTGATGTGCTGCTCGTACTCGTCGCGGAAGTACTTGAGCGAGGAGAAGATCGGCGAGGCGGCGCCGTCGCCGAGGGCGCAGAACGACTTGCCGTTGATGTTGTCGGCGATGTCGTTCAGCTTGTCGAGGTCGGACATGACGCCGTTGCCCGCCTCGATGTCGCGGAGCAACTGGACCAGCCAGTACGTCCCTTCGCGGCACGGTGTGCACTTGCCGCAGGACTCGTGGGCGTAGAACTCGGTCCAGCGGGTGACGGCCCGCACCACGCAGGTCGTCTCGTCGAAGCACTGGAGCGCCTTGGTGCCGAGCATCGAACCGGCGGCGCCGACGCCCTCGTAGTCGAGCGGGACGTCGAGGTGTTCGTCGGTGAACATCGGGGTCGAGGAGCCGCCGGGCGTCCAGAACTTCAGCCGGTGACCGGGCCGCATGCCGCCGCTCATGTCGAGCAGCTGGCGCAGGGTGATGCCGAGCGGGGCCTCGTACTGGCCGGGGCTCGCGACATGACCGCTGAGCGAGTACAGCGTGAAGCCCGGGGACTTCTCGCTGCCCATGGACCTGAACCAGTCCTTGCCCTTGTTCAGGATCGCGGGAACCGACGCGATGGACTCGACGTTGTTCACCACAGTGGGGCAGGCGTACAGGCCGGCGACCGCGGGGAAGGGGGGCCGCAGCCGGGGCTGGCCGCGGCGGCCTTCCAGGGAGTCCAGCAGCGCGGTCTCCTCACCGCAGATGTAGGCGCCGGCGCCCGCGTGCACGGTGAGTTCGAGGTCGAGGCCGCTGCCGAGGATGTTCTTGCCGAGGAATCCCGCCTCGTACGCCTCGCGCACGGCCTCGTGCAGCCTCCGCAGGACGGGGACGACCTCGCCGCGCAGATAGATGAAGGCGTGGCTGGAGCGGATCGCGTAGCAGGCGATCACGATTCCCTCGATGAGGGAGTGCGGATTGGCGAAGAGGAGGGGGATGTCCTTGCAGGTGCCGGGCTCCGACTCGTCGGCGTTGACGACGAGGTAGTGCGGCTTGCCGTCGCCCTGCGGAATGAACTGCCACTTCATGCCGGTGGGGAAGCCTGCGCCGCCGCGGCCTCGCAGACCGGCGTCCTTGACGTACGCGATCAGGTCGTCGGGCGACATGGCGAGCGCCTTGCGCAGGCCCTCGTAGCCGTCGTGCCTGCGGTAGGTCGCGAGCGTCCACGACCGCGGATCGTCCCAGAAGGCCGACAGGACCGGGGAGAGGAGCTTTTCAGGGCTGCTCTCTCCCCCGACCTCCGGCCGGGAGCCGCCGCCGTGCTCGGTGGACAAGGTCATCACTCACCCTCCGCGACAGGTCCGGCCGGGTTGTCCGGGTCGGATGCCGAAGTCTTCTGCGGTGCGTCGTGCGAGCTGAGGTGCTCGGATCCGGCCTGCGGACGGTCCTTGGGGTACTCGCCGCGCGGGTGGACCACCCGTGCCGGAGCGGCCTCGCCCTTGGCGAGCCTGAGCCCGATGAGCGACGCGGGTCCCGCGCCGCCGCCGGCCTCGACCGCGCCGGGCCGCTGGTCGGGGAAGCCGGCCAGGATGCGGGCCGTCTCCTTGTAGGTGCACAGCGGCGCGCCCCGGGTGGGGACGACCTGTTCGCCGGCGCGCAGGTCGTCGACGAGCTGCCGGGCGGACTCGGGCGTCTGGTTGTCGAAGAACTCCCAGTTGACCATCACCACGGGCGCGAAGTCGCAGGCCGCGTTGCACTCGATGTGCTCGAGAGTGATCTTGCCGTCGTCGGTCGTCTCGTTGTTGCCGACGCCGAGGTGCTCCTTCAGCTCCTCGAAGATCGCGTCGCCGCCCATCACCGCGCAGAGCGTGTTGGTGCAGACGCCGACCTGGTAGTCGCCGGACGGCTTGCGCCGGTACATCGAGTAGAAGGTGGCGACCGCGGTGACCTCGGCCGTGGTCAGGTCCAGCATCTCGGCGCAGAACCGCATGCCGGTGCGGGAGACATGGCCCTCTTCCGACTGCACCAGGTGCAGCAGCGGCAGCAGGGCGGACCGGCTGCCGGGATAGCGGGCGATGATCTCCTTCGCGTCCGCCTCGAGCCGCGCGCGCACCTCTGCCGGATAGTCCGGTGCGGGCAGTTGCGGCATGCCCAGCGATACGTCCGTCATCGGTCGACGCCTCCCATCACGGGGTCGATGGACGCGACGGCGACGATGACGTCGGCCACCTGGCCGCCCTCGCACATGGCCGCCATGGCCTGCAGGTTGGTGAACGACGGGTCCCGGAAGTGGACCCGGAAGGGCCGGGTCCCGCCGTCGGAGACGACATGGACGCCGAGTTCGCCCTTCGGCGACTCGACCGCGGCGTACGTCTGCCCGGCCGGCACCCTGAACCCCTCCGTCACCAGCTTGAAGTGGTGGATCAGGGCCTCCATCGAGGTGCCCATGATCTTCTTGATGTGGTCCAGGGAGTTGCCGAGACCGTCGGGGCCGAGCGCGAGCTGCGCGGGCCAGGCGATCTTCTTGTCGGCGACCATCACCGGGCCGGGCTCGAGCCGGTCGAGGCACTGCTCGACGATCCGCAGCGACTGCCGCATCTCCTCGAGGCGGATGAGGAAGCGGCCGTAGGAGTCGCAGGTGTCGGCGGTCGGTACGTCGAAGTCGTACGTCTCGTAGCCGCAGTACGGGTCGGTCTTGCGCAGGTCGTGGGCGAGGCCCGCCGAGCGCAGGATCGGTCCGGTCGCGCCGAGCGCCATGCAGCCGGTCAGGTCCAGGTACCCGACGTCCTGCATACGGGCCTTGAAGATCGGGTTGCCGGTGGCGAGCTTGTCGTACTCCGGCAGGTTCTTCTTCATCGTCTTCACGAACTCGCGGAGCTGGTCGACCGCGCCGGGGGGCAGGTCCTGGGCGAGTCCGCCGGGCCTGATGTACGCGTGGTTCATGCGCAGGCCGGTGATCAGCTCGTAGATGTCGAGAATCAGTTCACGATCCCGGAATCCGTAGATCATGATCGTGGTGGCGCCGAGCTCCATACCGCCGGTGGCGATGCACACCAGGTGCGAGGAGAGGCGGTTGAGCTCCATCAGCAGGACGCGGATCACGGTCGCACGGTCGGGGATCTGGTCCTCGATGCCGAGCAGCCGCTCCACGCCGAGGCAGTACGCCGTCTCGTTGAAGAACGGCGTCAGGTAGTCCATGCGCGTCACGAAGGTGGTGCCCTGCGTCCACGTCCGGTACTCGAGGTTCTTCTCGATGCCGGTGTGGAGGTAGCCGATGCCGCAGCGGGCCTCGGTGACCGTCTCGCCGTCGATCTCGAGGATCAGGCGGAGCACTCCGTGCGTGGAGGGGTGCTGCGGGCCCATGTTGACGACGATGCGCTCGTCGTCGGCCTTGGCCGCGGACCGGACGACCTCGTCCCAGTCGCCACCGGTGACCGTGTAGACGGGGCCTTCGGTGGTTTCGCGTGCGTGTGCAGACGGTGTAGTCACGAGTACGACCTCCGCTGGTCCGGAGCCGGGATCTGGGCGCCCTTGTACTCGACGGCGATGCCGCCGAGCGGATAGTCCTTGCGCTGCGGGAAGCCCTGCCAGTCGTCCGGCATCATGATCCGGGTGAGGGCGGGGTGGCCGTCGAAGACGAGCCCGAAGAAGTCGTAGGTCTCGCGCTCGTGCCAGTCGTTGGTCGGATAGACCGACACCAGCGACGGGACGTGCGGGTCACGGTCCGGGGCGGAGACCTCGAGCCGGATCAGCCGGCCGTGGGTGAGCGAGCGCAGGTGGTAGACGGCGTGCAGCTCGCGGCCCTTGTCCTCCAGGTAGTGCACCCCGCTGACCCCGGTGCAGAGCTCGAAGCGCAGCGCCGGGTCGTCACGCAGTGTCCTCGCCACCTGCAGCAGGTGTTCGCGCTCGATGTGGAAGGTCAGTTCGCCGCGGTCGACGACGGTCTTCTCGATGGCGTTCTCGGGGACGATGCCCTGCTCCTCGAGTGCGCCCTCGAGTTCGTCGGCCACCTCGTCGAACCAGCCGCCGTACGGGCGGGCGGCCGGCCCGGGCAGCCGTACGGAGCGTACGAGCCCTCCGTAGCCGGACGTGTCCCCTCCGTTGTCGGCGCCGAACATGCCGCGCTGGACGCGGATCTCCTCGCCGTGCTCGCCGCGCTGGCCGGGAAGGTTCTGCGCGGAGAGGTCCTTCTCGGGATTCGGCTGGTCCGTCATCGCAGCAGCCCCTTCATCTCGATCGTCGGGAGCGCCTTGAGGGCCGCCTCCTCCGCCTCGCGGGCCGCTTCCTCCGCGTTCACACCGAGCTTGGAGCTCTGGATCTTCTGGTGGAGCTTGAGGATCGCGTCCATCAGCATCTCGGGGCGCGGGGGACAACCGGGCAGATAGATGTCAACGGGGACAATATGATCAACACCCTGCACAATCGCGTAATTGTTGAACATTCCGCCCGATGATGCGCAAACGCCCATGGAGATGACCCACTTGGGGTTGGGCATCTGGTCATAGACCTGGCGCAGGACGGGCGCCATCTTCTGGCTCACCCGGCCCGCCACGATCATCAGGTCGGCCTGGCGCGGCGATCCGCGGAAGACCTCCATGCCGAAGCGCGCCAGGTCGTACCGGCCGGCGCCGGTCGTCATCATCTCGATGGCGCAGCAGGCCAGACCGAACGTCGCGGGAAAGACGGATGACTTGCGCACCCAGCCCGCGGCCTGTTCGACGGTGGTCAGCAGGAAACCGCTCGGCAGCTTCTCTTCGAGTCCCATGGTGTGCCCCTAGCCCCTCAGTCCCATTCCAGACCGCCGCGCCGCCATACATACGCGTAGGCGACGAAGACGGTGAGCACGAAGAGCAGCATCTCCACGAGCCCGAAGATCCCCAGGGCGTCGAAGGTGACGGCCCAGGGATAGAGGAAGACGATCTCGATGTCGAAAATGATGAAGAGCATCGCCGTCAGGTAGTACTTGATCGGAAAGCGTCCGCCTCCGGCGGGCGTAGGTGTGGGCTCGATGCCGCACTCGTACGCTTCGAGCTTTGCCCGGTTGTACCGCTTGGGGCCGATAAGCGTGGCCATGACCACGGAGAAGATCGCAAACCCTGCCCCGAGGGCGCCGAGCACAAGGATGGGCGCGTAAGCATTCACCCTCCCCGCTCCTTCCAGTCGTCCTTGACCGTTGGACCGCACCCGGGCGATCACTCGCCGCCTCGAAGATCGTGCCGAAGATCGTGCACATGTGAGGCAGTTCACAAGCCCGGAACCCGCATCCTATGCCTGTCGGTCTGTGATCTGCGACACGGGGTCGGGCATCGAGTTTGTGATCTCCACCACCCGACGAAGGATCATGAAGCCGGATGAGCGGTGATCTTCGTACGCGAAGCTCCCGGGTGATCACCAGACGTGACATCTGGAGCTGTTACCGCTGGTCGGAGGCGGGGTGCCCTATCAAGCGGTGGCGGGTGCACGCAAATTCGAGATGGACCGCATCGGGTGATATTGGACCGCCGGGTCACCCGGCAGTGGGATCGGGCGGACCGCGGTGGACCGGAGCACCGGTCCACGGCCTCCCGAGCGCCCGGACGTTGACCATTCTGTGACCTGCGCCACTCACTCAAGAGTTCAACAAAAGCGGGGCTTGGCCAACGACGTAAAGGGGTGGTAAGCCCACGGCAATTCGGACCTTTTACGGAAAGCCCATGATCACAGCCGTGATCACCTGTGACCGGTTTGCCCGTTACGGCGTCAATAAGGGTCCATGCGCAGCGGATTCAGAGGTTCCGGTCGTAACTGTGGCGCAACACACGTTTCTTGAAGGGAACCGTCCTGCCCTGATAGCGGTTGTACTCATGTCCCACACCGCTCACATACCCAGCCACCGGAAGCCCCGCCGCAGCGCCTCGAAAATGGCGATACGGGCCGGAGTTGCCGGTGGCTTCCTCAGCACCATCGCGGTGGCCGGTGCTGCCGGGCCGGCGAACGCCGAGCCGGTGACCGAGACCATCGAGATGCCCTTGCTCACCGCCGACTCCCTGGCCGCGGTCGCCCAGTCCGCGGAGGCCACCCAGCAGGTAGCCCTCGACCTCGAGCTCCAGGCGCAGCTGCAGGCCCAGGAAGAGGCCGCCGCCGCCAAGGCCGCGAAGGCCGCCGAGAAGGCCAAGGCCGAGGCGGACCGCGCTGCCGAGGCCAAGGAGAAGGAAGAGGCGCGCAAGCGCGCCGAGGCCGCCGCCCAGGAGCGCGCGTCCCGCGACTCCGAGCGCACCACGCTCTCGGCCTCCGCCTCCACCGGCACCGCCACGGGCAGCGCCGCCACCGTGGTCGCGTTCCTCAAGGCGCAGCTCGGCGACGCGTACATCATGGGCGCCACCGGCCCCAACGCCTGGGACTGCTCCAGCCTGGTCCAGGCCGCGTACCGCACCGTCGGCATCGACCTGCCGCGCGTCTCCCAGGACCAGTCGCTGGCCGGCACCCAGGTCGGCACCTCCAACCTTCAGGTGGGCGACATCCTCTACTGGGGCGGCGCCGGTTCCGCGTACCACACGGGCGTCTACATCGGTGACGGCCAGTACCTGGACGCCGCGAACCCCAGCAAGGGCGTCGTCATCCAGGACCTGTCCGGCTACCCGGCGAGCGGCGCGGTGCGCGTCCTCTGACGTTTCCTCACTGCCTGGAAGGGCCGCCGTTCCCTCGGGGGAGCGGCGGCCCTTCGGCGGTTTCAGGAGTACGTCACGGGACGCGGCGCCGGCTTCACGGCGGAGCGGATTCCGCCGCTACGCCACCGCGGAGAGCGACGGAACGTGATGCGAAAGGACTCGACTAGCGTCCATCGGCGCACAGGGCCGCGTCGACCGCCCCTTGGAGGTGGCGCAGGCTCTCGCCTTCGGCCGCCCAGGTCGTGGTGTAGACGGTGACGGTGCCGCGGCCAGCCGTGGCCCGGCCGCCGCCGACCGAGTCGCCGGGCAGGTCGCCGCCGTGGCCCCAGTAGACGCCGCCGCAGCTGAGCGGGATCGAAGCGACGCCGTAGCCGTACCGGCTGCCCGCCGGGTAGACGTCGCGGCCGCCGACATCGGTGGTGTCACGGGTCATCAGGCGCAGGGCCCAACCGGGAAGGAGCCGACCGCCGAACAGGCCGTCCCAGAAGGCGTTGAGGTCCTCTGGGGTCGAGACGAGCCCGCCGGACGCACCGAACTCGTACCCGGGCAACTCGGTCATGTCCACCCGGCCGGCCTCCGGACGTGCCGGGTTGATGCCGTAGTTACGGGCGTGCGGTCCGCGCAGGTGCAGCTCACCGGGCGCGGGCCAGTAGGTGTCGTCCAGGCGCAGCGGACGCAGAATGGTGCGCTCGATGTAAGTGCGGAAATCGACCCCCGCCACCTTGTCGATCAGCATGCCGAGCACGAGGTAGTTGGTGTTGGAGTAGCCCCAGTCGGTGCCCGGCTCGAAGGCGGGCTCCTTCTTGAGCGCGAGACCGAGATGGTCCTCGGGCGTGCCGGGCGGCAGGCTCCAGTCGACGAGCGTGGTGTACTCCGGGATACCACTGGTCTGCTTGAGCAACTGGCGTACGGTGACGGCGTGTCCGGCGAGTTGTGGCACGTAGGTGCCCGCGCGGTCGCCGAGCCGTATCCGCCCGTCCGCCACCAGACGCATCACGGCTGCCGCGGTGAATGCCTTGGTGTTGCTGGCCACCCGGAACCGGCCCTCCGCGTCGACCATCGGCCTGCCCGACTCCAGGTCCGCGACGCCGGCGGTGCGCGTCACCTCGCCGTCGTACGCAAGGGCGCCCGGCACCCCGTCCCGGTCGACGAGCAGGTCCAGCTGCCGCTGCACCGGATCGTGTTGCCGGGCCGCTGCCACCGGGGCGAACGCCCCGGTGAGGGTTGCGGCGAGCAGGATCGCGGCGCCGATGCGCTTGTTCAGCATGGATGGTCTCCCCCTGGTCGTGGCCCGGCCTGCCCGGGCCGATCGATCGCTCGCCGACGACATTGCCAGGATCCCGGCGCGAGATCAGTGCACCCGCCACCCGGATCGGAGATGCGGTCAGCCCCCTTGACACACCCCTCTTGACATGGGGTGGATCGCCGGGGTCGCAGCCGGTCCGTGGGGAAGTCGCCGTGCCGTGCGGTCCGTGGGGAAGTCGCCGTGCCGTGCGGTCCGTGGGGAAGTCGCCGTGCCGTGCGGTCCGTGGGGAAGTTCGCCGTGCCGTCACGGACGGCAAGGCCGCACCAGACCGAGGCGGCCCGCAGCGCGGACAGCCGGGCAGGTCGTCACGCAGCCGGCGGGGCGTCGTGCAGGATGCGCTGGAAGAGCCGGTGGTCGCGCCATCGGCCGTCGATGTGCAGATAGCGCGGCGCCATGCCGATGGGTTCGAAGCCGCAGCGCTCGAGCACGCGCTGCGAACGCAGGTTGTCGACCAGTGTGGTGGCCTCGATCCGGTGCAGCCCCAGCTCGCCTGCCGCGATGCCGCACACCGCCTCCACGGCCGCCGTCGCCAGGCCCCTGCCCTGGCGGTCGGCCGCCGTCCAGTAGCCGAGGTAGGCACTGCAGAAGGGGCCGAGCGTGATGCCCGAGAGCGTGATCGTCCCGACGACGCGTCCGTCGCCGGCGACGAGCAGCCAGGGCACGCCGCGTCCGGCCTCGTACTCACGGAGCCGTTCGGCGAGGCGGACGGCCTGTCCCTCGACGGTGAAGAAGCGTTCGTCGCGGCGCGGCTCCCAGGGAGCCAGGTGCTCCCGGTTGTCCACGTACGCCGCGCACAGCGCCTCAGCGTCGGCGGGCGTCGCCGTCCGCAGCACCGTGCCGTCGGGCAGCACCGCCGTACTCACGCCTTCGGGGCCACCTTCGACAGGCCGTTGATGATGCGGTCCATCGCGTCGCCGCCCGACGGGTCGGTCAGGTTCGCCAGCATCTTCAGGGTGAACTTCATCAACAGCGGGTGGGTCAGACCACGCTGCGTCGCGATCTTCATGACCTTCGGGTTGCCGATCAGCTTCACGAACGCGCGGCCCAGCGTGTAGTAGCCGCCGTAGGTGTCCTTGAGGACCTTCGGGTAGCGGTGCAGCGCCAGTTCGCGCTGGGCCGGGGTCTGGCGGGCGTGCGCCTGGACGATGACGTCGGCCGCGATCTGGCCCGACTCCATCGCGTACGCGATGCCCTCGCCGTTGAAGGGGTTGACCAGGCCGCCCGCGTCGCCGACCAGCAGCAGGCCCTTGGTGTAGTGCGGCTGGCGGTTGAACGCCATCGGCAGGGCCGCGCCCCGGATCGGGCCGGTCATGTTCTCGTCGGTGTAGCCCCAGTCCTCCGGCATGGACGCGCACCAGGCCTTCAGGACCTCGCGCCAGTCCAGTTCCTTGAAGGACGCCGAGGTGTTCAGGACGCCGAGGCCGACGTTGGACGTGCCGTCGCCCATGCCGAAGATCCAGCCGTAGCCGGGCAGCAGCCGGTCCTCGCCCGGCCCGCGCCGGTCCCACAGCTCCAGCCACGACTCGAGGTAGTCGTCGTCGTGACGGGGTGAGGTGAAGTACGTACGCACCGCCACGCCCATCGGGCGGTCCTCGCGGCGGTGCAGGCCCATCGCGAGCGAGATCCGGGAAGAGTTGCCGTCGGCGGCGACCACCAGCGGGGCGTGGAAGGTGACCGGGGTCTTCTCCTCGCCGAGCTTGGCGTGGACCCCGGTGATCCGGCCGGTGCGGTCGTCGATGACGGGGGCGCCGACGTTGCACCGCTCGTACAGCCGCGCGCCGGCCTTCTGGGCCTGGCGGGCCAGCTGCTCGTCGAAGTCGTCGCGCTTGCGGACCAGTCCGTAGTCCGGGTACGAGGCGAGCTCTGGCCAGTCGAGCTGGAGACGCACACCGCCGCCGATGATCCGCAGGCCCTTGTTCCGCAGCCAGCCCGCCTCTTCGGAGATGTCGATCCCCATGGAGACCAGCTGCTTGGTGGCGCGCGGGGTGAGGCCGTCGCCGCAGACCTTCTCGCGCGGGAAGGCGGTCTTCTCCAGCAGCAGCACGTCCAGCCCGGCCTTGGCCAGGTAGTACGCGGTGGTGGAGCCGGCCGGGCCTGCCCCGACGACGATCACATCGGCAGTGTGCTCGGTGAGGGCTTCGGTCACGGCGGCTTCTCCCGAGTATTCGATGGGGCATTCCGATATTTGCGTACCGAACGGCACAGGACCTGTGCAGTCTTGTGCAGTCTAAGGTGGCGTAGCGATCAACCGACCGAAGGGCTCCGTCTATGAGCAGCAGGCCGCTTCCCGTCATACAGCTCCGGGTGCCCACGGACGAGGACGCCGTCATCTGGCACCGGGTCTTCGACGACCCGGAGGTCATGGAGTTCCACGGCGGAAGAGCGGCCGAGCTGTCCGTGTACGAGGAGCTGACGGCCCGGCAGCGCAGACACGACGCCGAGCACGGATTCTGCCTCTGGACGATGCTCGACGAGGACGGCGAGGTCGTCGGCTTCACGGGCGCCCAGCCCTGGCCGCACGAGGACTTCGGCCCTGTCGGCGAGATCGAGATCGGCTGGCGGCTGGCCCGTTCCGCCTGGGGCCGCGGCTACGCGACCGCCGCCGCCCGCACCACGCTGGAGCGGGTACGGGCGGCGGGGGTGGAGCGGGTCGTGGCGATGGTGAACTCCCGCAACGAGCGGTCCATCGCCGTGGCGAGGCGGCTCGGCATGGAGCTCGCGGAGACCTTCACGACCCCGGTGTCCCAGCAGAGCGGCTACTGCTTCCGGCTGGAGCTCGGCGGCACCGGCCGCCCCTGAGCCCCTGGGCGGGGCGCTCAGGGGGCCGTGGCCTCGGGTGCCGGGACCGCGGCGGCGTGCTCAGCCGGCCTTGAACGTGCTGATGGCGGTCGAGAACACGACGTCCGCGGCCGGGTCCCACGTGTCCGCGCGCCCGGCGGCCAGAATCGCGTACTCGGTCCCGTCTGCGGCGACGAAGGCCTGGTCGATCACATGACGCCGCAGGTCGCTCTCGTCGGGCTCGGGAACGTGCGTGAACTCCCAGAGCGCGCCGGGGCGGCCCTGGTAGGTGTTCTCCTCCAGGCGCAGCCGCTCGTAGTCGCTCCCTGCCTTGGCCAGATGCTTCTGCTCCAGGCCGGTGAAGTTGTCGTACGAACTCATCGGCGTGTTCCTGACGATGCCGATCTGGATGTAGTCGCCGCCGGTGGGCGCCTCGTAGAAGACCTGGCTGCCGGCCTGCCGGCGTGACCATCCCTCCATCACGCCGACCGTGAACCCGGCGGGGTCCTGCTTCAGTACGAAGCCGGCCGGCAGCACCGGGTCGGCGCCGGGCGACGGCCCCGTCGCGCTCGGGGAGGGAGTGGTGGTCGGGGTGGGGGACGCCGCCGGGGACGGCGGGGTCGGCGAGGGTGACGTGGAGCCCTTCGCGTCGCCCTCGGGCGTCCCGACGATCTCGATCGACGGATCGGCCCGGTCGTCCCTGTCCTGGAGCATCAGCACGCCCGCGGTCGCGCCGCCGCCGATGACGAACGCGGCGGTGAGGGTCGCCGTCCACACCAGGACCCGGCGCTTGCCGGCCCCGTCGGCGGCGGGCTCGTCGTACGCGCCGGGGAGCGGCTGCTGCGGTACGTACGGCGCGGGCACGTGGGCGGCTGCGCCGCCGTCCACGGCGGTGGGCGTGGGCACGGCCGCCGGGCCGGGCTCGTGCATCGACACCGGCGCTGCCGGGCCCGGCTCATGCATCGGCTCCGGCGCTGCCGGGCCCGGCTCCGGCCAGGGCCTCACGGCCGCTGCGGCCTCCGAGGCGCCTGCGGCCTCCGGCAGAGCGGCAGGGTTGGCGCCGCCGGGCACGGCGGGGTGCGGCGCCGCCTCTGTGGACGCGGCGGGATGCGGCGCCGCCTCCGCGGACGCGGCGTGGTGCGGTGTCGCCTCCGCGGAGGCGGCCGGGCCAGGCGCGGGCACTGCCCCCAGGGCACCGGGCAGGCCGATCGGGTCGCCACCGGCGGGCCCGGCGCGATGCGCCGCCTCTGCGGGAACGGCGGGGACGGGCGCCGCGCCGGCCGGGCCGGGACCGGGCCCGTAGGGCGGCGGCGTGTGCCCCATGGGCTGCTGACCAGGCGAGGGCGACACCGGCGGATGCGGGGCGGGGCCCGTGCCCGGCGACGTCGGCCCGCCGCCCGTGAGGCGCAGCAGCACGGGGCCGAGCAGCAGCGCTCCGCCCACCCACAGCAGTCCGAACAGCAGCGCGTCCGGCACGCTCGGGGCCACCTCGGTCGTGCCCATGCCGACGAAGTAGCCCAGGCCGCCCGTCAGATCCGTGGTGACGCCGCTGACGCCGGTGAACGTCAGGAGCAACGCCAGCGTGAACCCGCCTGCCAGCACCTGCTCACGGCGGTCGGCCGAGCGGCGGGCCGTCCAGAGGCCGATGGCCAGCGCGCACACGGCGCCGAGCACCAGGACCCCGGCCACCGCGCCGCCGCCCCACTCGTCGGAGATCTCCCCGAGGCCGATGCTGCCGCGCTCCACGGCGGAGTCGCCCCAGCCGCCGCTGCCCCGGAAGCTGTACTCGACGGGCACGCCCCAGCTCAGCCCGAGCACGGCGAAGCCGATGTTGGGCAGGATCGGCAGGGCGAGCAGCAGTGCCGTGCCGTCCACATCGTCGGTGCCGGCGAAGACCACGAAGCCGACCAGCGAGCAGAGCGCGACCACCGCGCCCACCACGCCCACGGCCGTGCCGAGTGCGCGGACCGCCGACCGGGCGGCCGGACGCTGCGCGAGCGCGACGGCGAACCGGTCCCGCTGGAGCACCCCGGCGGTCACCACCAGGGAGATCACGAGTGCGCCGAGCGCGGCGAGCACGGGCGAGGCGGAGACCTTCACACCCATGATCTCGGGCTGGGCGAACAGACCGAGCACCAGTACAGCGGCCGTCACCAGCAAGGAGACGCGCACCGCTGCCTCCATGCCCTCGCCGCGCCGGCGCAGTGTCCGGGCGCCCAGCCAGAGGGCGGCGATCCACAGCGCGGTCACCGTCAGCGGTACGAGTGACAGGGACGCCGCTCCCTGCGCGAGTTGGTCCATGCCGGAGCCGTAGGAGCCGTCGCCGTCGGGCCCGAAGCCCGAGCCGGAGCCCGATCCGGAGCCCGGTCCGGAGCCGAATCCGTCCGGTCCGTACGGTGACGCTCCGGCCGCCTTCAGCTCGAAGCCGCCGCCGACGCCCTGGAGCAGCAGGGCGAGGGCGATACGGAGCCGCTCGCTCCAGCCGACGAAGACCTCGTCGTCCTGGCCGTAGGACGGAATCGCCAGCCCGATCGCGAGCACCAGCAGCAGTCCGGTCGGCCACACGGCGGCCTTGGCGGCGGACAGCCAGTCACCTCGCATCGCCCGTCCGAGGAACGCGCCGACGGGCGACGGCTGTACGGGGCCGGGGCCGTACCCCGGCGGGGGCGGAACGGCGGGAGCGGGCAGGGGCGCGGGTGCCGAAGCGGGCGGTGGCGGAGGGGTCGGCAGGGCGGCGGGGGCCGACGGAGCCGGTGGGGCCGCGGGGGCCGGCGGGGCCGGTGACCCGGCCGGCGAGGACGGAACTTCGGGCAGCCGTTCCTTCCCGCATTTCATGCAGAAGCGCGCCTCGTCCGGGAACGGGGTGCCGCAGTGCAGGCAGTACGACGCCATGGGGAGACTCCGAAAGAGCAAGCGGTGACGGGGAGACGGGGAAGTACGCACGAGCGGTGAGCGTTCTTGGACAACTGACTCATCTTCACCATCGGGCGGTTCCCGTCAACTCACCTTTCCCCAAAGGAAGAAGTGGACGCGGCCTCAGAACACCGAGAGACCGGTCAGTGTCGTGAAGCGGTCCAGCGCCGCCACCCCCGCCACCGAGTTGCCCCGCGCGTCCAGCCCCGGGCTCCATACGCACAGCGTGCACCGCCCCGGCACGACCGCCACGATCCCCCCGCCCACCCCGCTCTTGCCGGGCAGCCCGACCCGGTAGGCGAAGTCCCCGGCCGCGTCGTAGGTACCGCAGGTGAGCATCACGGCGTTGATCTGCTTGGCCTCGCTGCGGGTCAGCAGCCGCGAGCCGTCGGCGCGCAGCCCGTGCCGGGCCAGGAAGCGGGACGCCAGGGTCAGATCGGCACAGCTCATCTCGATCGAGCACTGCCAGAAGTAGTGGTCGAGCAGGGTCGGTACGGGATTGACGATGTTGCCGTACGAGGCCATGAAATGGGCGAGGGCGGCATTGCGGTCGCCGTGCGCGGACTCCGACTCGGCGACCTCGGGGTCGAAGGCCAGGTCCGGGTTGCCGCTCTCCTGCCGCAGGAACTCCAGCAGTTCGCTGCTCGCGTCGCCGGTCAGGGTCTGCAGCCGGTCGGTGACGACGAGGGCCCCGGCGTTGATGAACGGGTTGCGCGGGATCCCGTTCTCGTACTCCAGCTGCACCAGTGAGTTGAAGGGGTTGCCCGAGGGTTCACGGCCGACGCGTTCCCACAGGCTCTCGTCGTCCGCGGCGAGAGCGAGCGCGAGGGTGAAGACCTTGGTGATCGACTGTACGGAGAAGGGGTGTTGCCAGTCCCCCACTCCGTACACCTTGCCGCTGACGTCGGCGATCGCCATGCCGAAACGCCGCGGGTCGACCGAGGCGAGAGCCGGGATGTACTCGGCGGGCGTGCCGCTGCCGATCAGCGGGGCGATGTCGGCCGCGATCTGTTCCAGGACCGCCTGGTAGTCCACGGCGATCCCCTGGAGCTCCATGTCCGGCTTGCCTACCGGGGCCGGGTGCCGCGGTGCAGCGCCACGATGCCGCCGGACAGGTTGCGCCAGGCGACCTGGGACCAGCCGGCCCGCTGGAGTCGGCCGGCGAGCGCGGGCTGGTCGGGCCAGCTCTGGATCGACTCGGCGAGGTACACGTAGGCGTCGGGGTTGGAGGACACGGCACGCGCCACGGGCGGCAGGGCGCGCATCAGGTACTCCTCGTACACGGTGCGGAACGGCGCCCAGGTCGGGTGCGAGAACTCGCAGATGACCACGCGCCCGCCCGGCTTGGTCACCCGGTACAGCTCGCGCAGCGCGGCGTCGGTGTCCTGCACGTTGCGCAACCCGAAGGAGATCGTCACGGCGTCGAAGACCCCGTCGGCGAAGGGCAGCTTCGTCGCGTCGCCGGCGGTGAGCGGCAGCCAGGGATTGCGCTTCTTGCCTTCGCGCAGCATCCCGAGGGAGAAGTCGCACGGCACGACGTACGCGCCGGTGGCCGTGAACGGCAGGGACGAGGTGCCGGTGCCCGCGGCGAGGTCGAGGACCTTCTGCGCGGGGCGGGCGTCGACCGCCTTGGCGACCTCCTTGCGCCACAGCCTGGCCTGGCCGAGCGAGAGCACGTCGTTGGTGAGGTCGTACTTGGCCGCCACGTCGTCGAACATCGAGGCGACTTCGTGCGGCTGCTTTTCCAGGGAGGCTCGGGTCACGGACCCATTGTGCAACCCGGCCCGCCCTTGCGAGGGACCAGGGTTCCGCCCGCGCGCCACGGGTGGGTCCGACTGCCATGGATCCGTCCGCCTCGGATCCGCATACGTCGGTCCTGGGCCGGCGGGGCCGCCGACCCGGGCAGCCCCGCGGTCCTAGCTGCGCCGGTGGACCAGCCGCCCGCCGATGACGGTGGCCACGCACGTCGACGCCCCGCGCCGCACCAGTTCGGCCCGGTCCGGCACGTCGAACACCGCGAAGCGGGCGGGCCCGCCCGGAGTCGGCATGGGGAGCAGGACGAGCGGCACCGGCGAGAAGGACGGGGGTCCGGGCAGCCTCGGCGGGCGTCCGCCCACGACCAGCCCGGCACGGCGCACGGCGTCCAGCGCCGGCCGGCTCCGCAACTCGCCCGCGATGGCGACCGTTCCATGGGCCAGCAGGCGCTGGACACCGCGGCGAGCGCTCGCGCCCCGCCGTGACGCGTCGGCGCGGAAGACGGCCTGCGCGCGCTCCCCGGTGATCGGCTCGGTGCCCAGCTCGGCGGCCTCGCGCGGGTCCGGGTGGTAGGTGGCTTCGAGCAGCTCGGGCCCGTACGGGTTGAGCAGCCCGGGGGTGAGGATGCCGGGCCACCGCCGTACCCGTGCCTGCGGGCGGACGGCGGCCAGGTCCTCGTACGGGCCGACGGCGGCGACCTGCGCGCCGTCGACGAGGACGGCGAGCTCGGGCGAGGCCTCGGCCACGTGAATGGTCAGCAAGGCGGCCTCAGTTCGAGGCGAGCAGCTTCAGCTCGGGGTGCGCCGTCCCGCCCTCGATCGCCGTGGACGAGATGTGCGAGACGACCCGCTCGTCGACCGGGTCGTCGGCCGGGTCGTCGTGCACCACGATGTGCTCGTACGTCGTGGTCCGCTGCGCCGGGACGCGGCCCGACTTGCGGATCAGGTCGATGATCTCCATGCGGTTGGAGCGGTGCTTGGCGCCCGCCGAGGAGACGACGTTCTCCTCGAGCATGATCGAGCCGAGGTCGTCCGCGCCGTAGTGCAGCGACAGCTGGCCGACCTCCTTGCCGGTGGTGAGCCAGGAGCCCTGGATGTGCGCGACGTTGTCGAGGAAGAGCCGGGCGATCGCGATCATGCGCAGGTACTCGAAGAGCGTGGCCTGCGTACGGCCCTTGAGGTGGTTGTTCTCGGGCTGGTACGTGTACGGGATGAACGCGCGGAAGCCGCCCGTGCGGTCCTGCACGTCACGGATCATGCGCAGGTGCTCGATGCGCTCGGCGTTGGTCTCGCCGGTGCCCATCAGCATCGTGGAGGTGGACTCCACGCCCAGGTTGTGCGCGATCTCCATGATCTCCAGCCACCGCTCGCCGGACTCCTTGAGCGGGGCGATCGCCTTCCGGGGACGCTCCGGCAGCAGCTCGGCGCCGGCGCCCGCGAAGGAGTCCAGACCGGCGGCGTGGATGCGCGTGATCGCCTCTTCCACGGACACCCCGGAGATCCGGGCCATGTGCTCCACCTCGGACGCGCCGAGCGAGTGGATCACCAGCTGCGGGAACTCCTTCTTGATGGCCGCGAAGTGCTCCTCGTAGTACTCGACGCCGTAGTCCGGGTGGTGGCCGCCCTGGAACATGATCTGCGTGCCACCGAGCTCGACGGTCTCCGCGCAGCGGCGCAGGATGTCGTCGAGGTCACGGCTCCAGCCCTTCGCGGTGTCCTTCGGCGCGGCGTAGAAGGCGCAGAACTTGCACGCCGTGACACACACGTTGGTGTAGTTGATGTTGCGCTCGATGATGTACGTCGCGATGTGCTCGGTGCCGGCGTAACGGCGCCGGCGCACGGCGTCCGCCGCCGCGCCCAGGGCGTGCAGCGGAGCGGAGCGGTAGAGCTCGAGCGCTTCCTCTGCCGTGATCCGCCCGCCTTCCGCGGCACGGTCCAGGACGGGCTGAAGATCGGCCTTCTCGGTCACCGGGCGTCACCCTTCGGCGGTTTTTCGGTGGATCTACGGACCGATCCAGGCTACGCCACCCCTCCGGCCGTTCCGTCAGCCGGTCTTCTTGGTGAGCGTGGCGGTCGGCCGGCCCGCGGCGTCCTCGTCGGACCGGTAGCGCAGTGTCCCGTCGTCGTCGAGCGTGAAGACCAGTCCGGCCTTGCCCGAGGTGCACTGGCCCTGCTGTCCCGGCCGTTCGGGGTCGGTGCGCTCCTCGACGCGCAGGGCACGCTCCGTGCTGCCCGCGGCGAGCTTGCCGACGCCGTGGCACTCGACGCTCACCCCCGGCACGGAGATCGACGTGGTCGTGCGCACGACGTCGTCGCCCTTGCCGCCCTCGGTGAAGGTGACGGTGAGCGTGCCGTGCGGCAGGCCGGTCTGCTCGACCGCCGGTCCGCTCCAGGTGCCGAGGAACGCCTCCGGCACCTCGTCGACCCGGGCGGAGGCGGAGGGGGCAGGGCTCTTCGACGCTGTCGCGGCAGGTGGTCGGGCGCCGGTGTCGCCCTGGTCCGCGCCGCCGGCGCCCCGCCACTGGTCGAGCAGCACGACGCCGCCGACCGTGACGGCGGCGAGGGCGCCGGCGACCGTGAGCGCCAGGGTGCAGCTGACCCGGCGGCCCTGCCGGCCTCCGGCGGCGGTGACCGAGAAGCCGTTCCCCGGTGTCCGGGACGGGCCGGTGGGTGTCCCGCCCGGCTGCGGCGCCCAGCCGGGCGGGGCCTGCCCGGGCGAGCCGGGTTCGACCGGCGGGCCGAAGACACCGACGGCCGGGCTGCTGAACGCGACGGGTCCCGATGCGGCGCCCTCGGGCGGGGCGGGCGGGGGCTCCGGCAGCGATTCCAGGTGAAGCAGTTCCACCGCCGCGCGGCTGATCTGCTCCACCAGCGGCCCCGGCAGCCACCCCGACGACTGCCCCGCGGCGACGGCGAGCCCGTCGGCGATCTCGCCGGGGCCCGGCCGCGCGGCCGGTTCCTTGGCCAGGCAGGCGGCCACCAGGTCCCGCAGTCCGCCGTCCAGCGCGCCGAGTTCCGGCTCCTCGTGCACCACCTTGTAGAGCAACGCGGCAGAGGAGTCGCCGTGGAAGGGGGCGGTGCCGGTCGCCGCGTACGCGAGGACCGCGCCGAGCGAGAAGACGTCGGCGGCGCCGGTGACGCCCTTGCCGAGGATCTGCTCCGGAGACATGTAGCCGGGTGACCCGACGGAGACACCGGTGGAGGTGAGCGACGCCGTGCCGTCCGTGGCACGGGCGATCCCGAAGTCGATCAGCCGCGGCCCCTCCAGCGTCAGCAGCACGTTGGACGGCTTCACGTCACGGTGCACCAGTCCCAGCGCGTGCACGGCGACCAGCGCGCGTGCCAGTCCGGCGCCCAGCACCCGCACCGACCGCACGGGCAGCGGCCCGTGGTCCGTGACCGCCTGGGTGAGGGAGGGTCCTGCGACGTAGCCGGTGGCCACCCACGGCACAGGCTCGTCGGGGCCGGCGTCGAGGACCGGGGCGGTCCACTCCCCACCGACCTGGCGTGCCGCCTCCACCTCGCGCCGGAACCGGGCACGGAACTCGTCGTCGAGCGCGAAGTGCGGATGGACGACCTTGACCGCGACGGTGCGCCCGCCGGCGCTGCGCCCCAGATAGACGCGCCCCATTCCGCCCGCCCCGAGCCTGCCCAGCAGCCGGTACGCGCCGATGCTGCGCGGGTCGCCGGGATCAAGCGGCTGCATCTGAACTCCCCCGTTCGGCATCCTGCGCCGGTCGGCCCTCAGCCTAGGGCCTGCCGGGGGCGGCGGGGCCGGGCGGGGACGCGGTTCAGCTGCCGAGGAGTTCGACCTTCACGTCCGCCGGGAAGCCGGTCGTGGGACCGGTCCTGCGGGCGAATTCCGTGACGCCCGCGAGCTGGTCCGGACCGAAGCGGAAGTCCAGCGTCGTGAAGTACCGCTCCAGCAGCTCCGCGTCGAAGGCCTCCCAGCGCGCCGCCTGTTCGGCGACCTTGCCGACCTCTTCGAGGGACACGTCCCGCGAGGTGAGGAAGGCCTCGTGCACCTTGCGCACCACGAGGGGCTCACGGGCCAGATAGTCCTTGCGCGCGGCCCAGACGGCGAAGACGAACGGCAGTCCCGTCCACTCCTTCCACATCTGTCCGAGGTCGTGGACCTGGAGCCCGAGGCGGGGAGCGTCGTGGAGGGAGGCCCGCAGCGCGGCGTCGCCGATCAGGACGGCCGCGTCGGCCTCCTGCATCATCACCCCGAGGTCGGGCGGGCACGTGTAGTAGTCCGGAGCGACCTGGTACTGCTCGGCCAGCAGCAGTTGGGCGAGCCGTACCGATGTACGGGAGGTGGAGCCGAGCGCGACGCGCGCCTTGTCGAGCTGCTCCAGCGGAAGCTGCGACACGATCACGCAGGACATCACCGGGCCGTCGCAGCCCACCGCGAGGTCGGGAAAGGCGACGAGTTCGTCTGCATTGCGAAGGAATTCCACGAGCGTGACGGGCGCGATGTCGAGTTCGCCCCTTACCAGCCGTTCGCTGAGCTTCTCCGGGGTGTCCTTCGTCAGTTCGAGATCGAGGAGAGTTCCGGTCCTGGCGAGCCCCCAGTAAAGGGGGAGACAGTTCAGGAACTGGATGTGACCGACACGCGGCCGGCTGCGACGGAGGTCGGTTGCTGTGCTTTCTCCAAGACTGTCCACATCGTGAGGCTAGACCTGTCCCCCGGATCCGTCCGCGCCGGGTCGCCGCGATTGTCGGGCGCGACCCGTCCGAGCTGGGCTTCGTCAGCGCGACGAGGGGTCGGTCAAACGTCCGGGTGACGTGATCTTTCCCTCTACCGCTGCGCACACGCTGCGTGCTAGGCTCGACGCAAGTTGCAGTTTGGTTTCCCTTGCAGTACAGAGCCTGCGGAGCATGTAACCCGCAGGCTTTTGTAGTTTTCAGACTTCTTGCAGGTTCTGGAGCAGGGCAACCCTTTGGCCCATAGGAGGGCTTATGGCTACCGGAACCGTCAAGTGGTTCAACGCTGAAAAGGGCTTCGGCTTCATCGCCCAGGACGGCGGCGGCCCGGATGTCTTCGTCCACTACTCCGCGATCAACGCGTCCGGGTTCCGCTCCCTCGAGGAGAACCAGGTCGTGAACTTCGACGTCACCCAGGGCCCGAAGGGCCCGCAGGCGGAGAACGTCACCCCGGCCTAGTCAGCCAGGGTCGGCGATCGCGCACGACTCAGCAGTACCCAAGGAGCCCCGTCCCCGTACGTCGTACGGAGCCGGGGCTCCTGCCTTTCCCGGGCCTTTCCGGATCTTTCCCGGCCCTTTCCCGGATCTTTCCCTTCTCTCCTCAGATCTGCGGCAGGCGGTGGCAGGGCTGCGGCAGATCCCGTGGCCTCGCCGACAGGGACAGGACCTCAGTCGCGCCCGCCGTCGTACAGGGCCTCGATGTCGGCCTCGAAGTCGTGTGCGATCGCCGCGCGCTTCAGCTTCAGCGACGGCGTCAGATGCCCGCTCTCCTCGGTGAAGTCCACCGTCAGCACCGTGAAGCGACGGATCGACTCCGCCCGTGAGACCAGCCGGTTGGCCTCGTCGACCGCACGCCGCAGCGCGCCGAGCAGTTCCTCGTCCCGGACGAGGTCTGCCAGTGGCAGATGCACCTTCTTCTTCATCCGCCGCCAGTGGTCGAGCCCGTCCTGCTCGAGCGTGAGCAGGGCCGTGACGTACGGGCGGTTGTCGCCGACGACCATGCACTGGGACACCAGGGGATGCGCGCGCAGCCAGTCCTCCAGCGGCGCGGGGGCGACGTTCTTGCCGCCGGAGGTGATGATGATGTCCTTCTTGCGCCCGGTGATCGTCAGGTATCCGTCCTCGTCCAGGGCCCCCAGGTCGCCGGAGGCCAGCCAGCCCTCGGCATCCGTCAGCGGTACGGCCTCGCCGCGCTCGGCGTCCCAGTGGCCGGCGCAGACCTGGCCGCCGCGCAGCAGTACCTCGCCGTCGTCGGCGATGCGGACCGCCGTGCCCGGCATCGGCCAGCCGACCGTGCCGAGACGGGGCCGCAGCGGCGGGGTCACCGTCGAGGCGGCCGTCGTCTCGGTGAGCCCGTACCCCTCGAACACCTCGATGCCGGCGCCCGCGTAGAACGAGGCGAGCCGGCTGCCCAGCGGTGAGCCGCCACAGATGGCGTACCGGACCTTGCCGCCGAGGGCCGCCCGGATCCGGCGGTAGACCAGCGGGTCGTACAAGGCCCGTGCCGCCCTGAGGCCGAGCGAAGGACCGGGGCCCGTGCCGTGCTCCGCCGCCTCCACGGCCCGCCCGTAGCGCCGGGCGATCCGCGCGGCGCGGTCGAACGAGGAGGCGCGGCCGAGTTTCTCGGCGGTGGCCCGGCCGGTGTTGAAGACCTTCTCCAGGACGTACGGGATCGCCAGCAGGAACGTCGGCCGGAAGCCGGCCAGGTCGGCGAGCAGGTCCTCGGTCCGGATCGAGGGTGCGTGTCCGAGCCGCACCCGGGCGCGCAGGCAGCCGATGGCGACCATGCGGCCGAAGACATGGGAGAGGGGCAGGAAGAGCAGGGTCGAGGCGGGTTCCTTGCTGAGCGACTTGAAGACCGGGTGCAGCAGTTCGACCGCGTTGTCGACCTCGGCGAAGAAGTTCGCGTGGGTGACCACACAGCCCTTGGGGCGGCCGGTGGTGCCCGAGGTGTAGATCAGCGTCGCGATCGCGTCCGGCGACAGTCCGGCCCTGCGTGCCGTCACGGTGGCGTCGGGGATCCCCGCCCTCTCGCCCGCCTCGCGGAGTTGGGCGACGGCCCCGGTGTCGAACGTCCACAGGTGGGCCAGGCCGGGCAGTTGTCCGCGTTCCTGACCGACCGTCCTGGCCTGTGCGGCACTCTCGACGACGCAGGCGACGGCCCCGGAGTTCTCGAGGATCCAGCGGGCCTGGAAGGCGGAGGAGGTCGGATAGACGGGGACGGTGACGAGACCGGCGGCCCAGGCGGCGAAGTCCAACAACGTCCACTCGTATGTCGTACGGGACATGATCGCGACCCGGTCGCCGGGCTCGAGCCCTTCGGCGATCAGCCCCTTCGCCACGGCGAGGACGTCCTCGGCGAACTGCGCCGCGGTCACGTCCTGCCAGGCGCCGTCCGCGTCCTTGACGCTGATGACGGCGTCGTCCGGGGCCTCTTGGGCGTTGTGGAAGGGGATGTCGGCGAGCGAGCCGTGGGTGACGGCCGGCACGAGCGCCGGCACGGACACCTCTCGCACGACGCCGTTCACCCGCTTCTTGTGCGGTTCCACCGGCACGGGCGCACCGCCGGGGACAACCAGATCGACTGACACGTGCGGCTCCTCGTCGTGAAGGCTGACAGGCGTGCTGCGCAGGGGGCCGGCCGGCTCACGCGTGTTCGGCGACCACGGTGACACCCTGACCGCCGAGGGCCCGGGGGGAGTTCGGCCCGCGGCCAGGCGCTCGCGTTCCGCGCGGCGACGTCGGCACCATCTCGACCAGCTCCTGACTTCTGAGTAAGCTTACTCAGGAGTAATCTACGACCGAGCTGGAGCCAGGACAATGGCCGATCGCTGTCCGACCTTCACCGGCAGGCCGTCGGCCGGACCGTTTGCGCGGTGGAGCAAGGCGGGGCAGGCGGGCAGGGCGGGAATCATGAGCGGCGCCGGGGCAGCGATCGCCTGCGTGGCAGGCCCGAAGTTGCGTGCCTGCCGCCGGAATCCGCTGGGGGCGTGAGCGTGCGGACCGTCACCCTCGCCTCGGCGCCCGCGCTCACGCCACTGCTCGTCCGCGGGGCGGCACTCTCACCGATGAAGCGCCGGGTCCATGCCGGGGCGCGATTGCCCGGCACCCGGCTGGTACTGCCCGGCGCCCGCACCGACGCCGCGCGGCTCGCCGCGTACGCCGGCGTCTGCGGCTTCCCGGCGGGCGGGCCACTGCCGCTCCCCTACCCGCACATCCTCGGGTTCCCGCTCGCCATGCGGCTGATGGCCGACCGCGCCTTCCCGCTGCCGCTCCTCGGCCTCGTCCACACCCGCATCGAGATCATCCGGCACGGACCCGGGCTGACGTCGGCGGACCGGCCGGAACTCGCGGTGCACGCCGAGGAACTGGTCCCCCACCGGCGCGGCACCGAAGTGCTCATGGTGACCCGGGCGTGCCTCGACGGCGAGCTCGTGTGGGAGTCCCGCAGCTCCTATCTCGCCCGGCACCGCACAGGTCACGACGGTCCGCGGGAAAGCGCCCCCGCCGCCGAGCCGCTCCCCGCCGTCACCGGGTGGCGGGTCCCCGGCAACCTCGGCCGCCGCTACGGCGCCGTCTCCGGAGACCGCAACCCGATCCATCTGCACCCGCTCACGGCGAGACTCTTCGGATTCCCCCGCGCCATCGCCCACGGCATGTGGACGTTCGCGC
This sequence comes from Streptomyces kurssanovii, assembly GCF_040677245.1. Classification (NCBI taxonomy): domain Bacteria; kingdom Bacillati; phylum Actinomycetota; class Actinomycetes; order Kitasatosporales; family Streptomycetaceae; genus Streptomyces; species Streptomyces kurssanovii. The sequence continues at coordinate 71,366 of NZ_JBFAQK010000001.1, read as the reverse complement.
GCTGCCTGGCGGAGGCCGAGCGGACGAGCGGGCCGGCGGAGAGCGCACGGGCCGCGTTCCGGGCACCCGTGCTGCTGCCCGCCGACGTCACCTACGCGGCACGCACCGCGCCGGGCGGCACCCGCTTCGAACTGCGCAGCGGCGACCGCGTGCACCTCACCGGGGAGACCAGCGCTCCCCCTGCATGAGGCCGCCGAGTCCGGTCCACGCGAAGTTCATCAGGAGGCCGGCGGCCTCCTTCGCCGAGATGCCGCCGGCGTCGTTCGCCCACCCCGCGAGCGACTCCGCGGCCCCCACGAGCGCCTGTGCAAGGCCTTCGATGTCCCGGTCGGCCAGCTCGGAGCTGCGGTGCGAGCCCGCCGTTCCCGGCGCCGGAGGCACACCCTGTTCGGCCGCCGCGCCGATCAGCACGGTCACGAAGGCGGCGATCTCCGACCGCATCCGCGCGACCTCCGCCGCGAACGGCTCGCCGTGCGTACGCGCCTGGCGGTGCAGCACCGACCAGCCGTCCGGGTTCTGCTGCGTGTGCCGGAAGAAGGCCTCCAGCCCCGCCCACATCTGCTGATCGGCCGTCAGCCCGGGCTGGATCGCCGCCTGCACGGCCTCGGTCAGCCGCTGCGCCTCCCGCCTGATGCAGGCGGTGAAGAGCTCCTCCTTGGAATTCAGGTACAGGTACACCAGGGGCTTGGACACACCGGCGAGCTCCGCGATCTCGTCCATCGAGGCGGCCCGGTAGCCCAGCTGCCCGAAGGTCCGCACCGCGGCGTCCATCATCTGCTGCTCACGCACGGCCCGCGGCATGCGCTTGGTCCTCGCGCTCTTCACCGCACTCATGTCAGTGTTCCTCCCGCCCCGTGCCCTTACTCAGCAGTAAGCCTACGACCCTGGCAGTTGACTGCGTCATAGCGGCGTTCATGGCCCGCATTAAGGTCCACTCCGCGCGGCGGGGTCAACCGCGCGCGACGGGTCTCGGCCGTGTCCGGGGGCCCCGGACATACGTGTGCTGTGCCCGCGGCGAGGCGGACACAGCACACGGTCGGCGTTCCCGGCCCCGGTCGGGGGCCGGGACCGTCAAGGGATCAGGGCCGGAACTACTTCATGCCCTTGGCGCGGTAGTTGGGGTCGGTGGCACGCTGCTCGGCGGCCAGCTGGGGGTCGTCCGCCGGCGTCTCCAGCATCACCCAAGGCGAGTTGCAGGTGAGAGTGACGGGGTTGCCCGGGTTCTGGGAACACACGGTCTCCCACACCTCGCCGTCGAGGGTCAGCACCTCGATGGAGACGGCACCCTCGGCATTGCTCTGGGAACCGACCGAGATGGAGCAGGCCCCGTCGGGGAAGTTCGCCCCCGCGCCGTCGGTGAGGTCGTACCAGATGAAGTCACCGACGTCAGGCTGCAAGTCACGGACGCCCGCATAGGCGACGTCGTCGTGGAGCACGGCCTTGTACTCCACAGCGTTGCTGGGGAGGTAAGCGTCGATGTCCTGGCACGGACCGGGCTCACCCTGCGGACCCGTCGGGCCCGTCGCACCCGTCGCACCCGTCGCGCCCGTCGGACCCGTCGGGCCCGTCGCGCCGCCACCAGGTCCTGCCGGACCGGTCGGACCCGTCGGGCCGGTCGCGCCGCCACCAGGCCCTGTCGGACCCGTGGGACCGGTCATACCCGTCGGACCCGTCGGACCCGTCGGACCGGTCACGCCGGCAGGGCCCGTCGGGCCCGTCACGCCCGGCTTGCACTTGTCGTCGTGACCGTCGTGACCGTCGACGCCCGGGACGCCCATCTCGCGCAGCTCGTCCAGCAGGTGACGCGGGTAGTCGGGCTTGCCCGGCTTGCACTCGTCGTCGCCGCCGTACGCACCCGCGACGCTCGCGCTCGGGGCGTACTGCATCGCCGCGACCGCGGGGCTGCCGAAGCCCGCGAGTACGAGCGCGATCGACGCCATCGCACCCGTGGTCAGCAGCGACTTGCGGCGGGGCAGCGGTCCGAAGGGGGACTTCGTCCTGCGATCAGGACTCATAGATTTGCTCCTTTTGAACCGGATCGGGTGACGATCCGGAAGCAGGTTCTGGTCGCTGGGATCTTCGGATCGTCAACCCCGCACATTGAGACGCCACGTCCGAGAGTCAGCTCTTCGGCCTACTGCGTACCCACCACTGGGCGTGCGCAACGGCGAACCGGAGCCGGCCTCGGCGTGGCTCCGGCATCGCCGTGAGCCGGGCGCTCTAGCGTCACCCGCGGACCGACCGGCCGGAGAGGGTTGCTGCTGTGAAGCCTTCCATCTGCTTGTGCATGATCGTCAAGAACGAGTCGGGCGTCATCGAGAGATGCCTGTCATCCGCGCGGGGCCTCATCGACACGTGGGTCATCTCCGACACCGGGTCGACCGACGGCACGCAGGACCTGATCAGAAAGTCCCTGCGCGGCATCCCTGGGGAGCTCCACGAGGAACCGTGGGTGAACTTCGGCCACAACCGGAGCCTGAACATCGGGCACGCCCGCGGCAAGGCCGACTACCTTCTGCTTCTCGACGCGGACCTGGTGCTCCGTCAGGACGGACCACTGCCCCGCCTCACCGCGGACTCGTACATGCTCCGCCACGAGGGCGCGCTCGAGTACCGGATCAAGCGTCTGGTCCGCGGCAGCCTCCCGTGGCGGTACGAGGGCGTCACGCACGAGTACCTCACGGCCGACCGTCAGGACGTCCAGCGGAATCTCGACGCGCTCGTCATCGAGGACCACGCCGACGGCGGCTCCCGCCACGACAAGTTCGAGCGTGACGCCCGTCTGCTGGGCGCCGAGCTCGAGCGCGACCCGTCCAACACCCGCACGGTCTTCTACCTGGCCCAGACGATGCGCGACATGGGCAGGACCGCCGAGGCGATCGAGCTCTACGAGCGCCGCGCCACCATGGGCGGCTGGGTGGAGGAGGTCTACTACGCGCTGCTCCAGGTCGGTGTCCTGCGGGCGCGGTCGGACGACTGGCCCGGGGCGATGGACGCCCTGTCGCGGGCCTGGGAGTCACGGCCGGAACGGCTGGAGGCGTGCTACGAACTCGCCTCCCGGCTGCGCGGCATGGGCCGCCACCGCGCGGCGCACGCCTTCGCCTCCGCCGGACTTGACCGCCCGCAGCCCGACGACGTGCTGTTCACTCAGCCGTGGGTGTACCGGTGGGGGCTGCTGTTCGAGTTCTCGATCACCGCGTACTGGGTGGGCGAGTACGCGGCGTCGGCGCGGGCGTGCGACCGGCTGCTGGCGATGCCCGACCTGCCGGAGGTCTACCGGCGGCAGACCGTCGCGAACCGCCGCTTCGCGCTGGGCCGTATCGCCCCGCAGAAGACCGTGGGCCTCGCCCGCTGACGGGAGAGGCCCACGAGGGGTGGCGGTCGCACGGACCGCCGGACGCGATGGAGTGTCAGGCGGGGACCGGCACGGCCCCCTTCTCCTCGGCCGTCACGGCGTCGGTGCCGGCCTCGGTCCCGCCGTCGATGTCGTCGATGTCGTCGATCGGCGAGGAGGTGGCGCTGTTGTACGCGTCGTGGTCGAGGATCTGCTCACGCGCCGCGACGATGACGGGAACGAGCGCCTGGCCCGCGACGTTGGTGGCGGTGCGCATCATGTCCAGGATCGGGTCGATCGCCATCAACAGGCCGACGCCCTCCAGCGGGAGGCCCAGGGTGGACAGGGTCAGCGTCAGCATGACCGTCGCGCCGGTCAGACCGGCGGTGGCGGCGGAGCCGACGACGGAGACGAAGGCGATCAGCAGGTAGTCCTGGATGCCGAGCTGCACGTCGAAGATCTGCGCGATGAAGATCGCGGCGAGCGCCGGGTAGATGGCGGCGCAGCCGTCCATCTTGGTGGTCGCGCCGAACGGGACCGCGAAGCTCGTGTACTCCTTCGGGACGCCGAGACGCTCGGTGACCTTCTGGGTGACCGGCATGGTGCCGACCGAGGAGCGGGAGACGAACGCCAGCTGGATGGCCGGCCAGGCGCCCTTGAAGAACTGGACCGGGTTGACCTTCGCGACGGTCGCGAGCAGCAGCGGGTAGACGCCGAACAGGACCAGTGCGCAGCCGATGTAGACGTCGGCGGTGAAGGTGGCGTACTTGCCGATGAGCTCCCAGCCGTAGTCGGCGATGGCGAAGCCGATGAGGCCGACGGTGCCGATGGGGGCGAGGCGGATCACCCACCACAGGGCCTTCTGGAGCAGCTCGAGCACCGACTCGCTCAGGTCGAGGATCGGCTTGGCGCGGTCACCGAGCTTGAGCGCGGCGATACCGGCGACGGCGGCCATGAAGACGATCTGGAGCACTTCCAGCTCGGTGAACGGCGTGATGATGTCCGTCGGGACGATGCCGGTGAGGAAGTCGATCCAGGTTCCGGCGTTCTCCGGCTTCTGGCCGTCCTTCGGGGTGAGGCCGGTGCCCGCGCCCGGGTCGGTGACCAGTCCGATGACGAGGCCGATGGCGACGGCGATCAGCGACGTGATCATGAACCACAGCAGCGTGCGGCCGGCCAGCCGTGCGGCGTTGTTGACCTTCCGCAGGTTGGTGATCGACACCAGGATGGCGAAGAACACGAGCGGCGCGACGGCCAGCTTCAGCAGCTGGACGAAGATCGAGCCGACCTGGTCGAGGGTGTCCTTCAGCCAGCCGATGTCCTGGCTGCGGGCGAGGGCGCCGAGCAGGACGCCGAGGGCCAGACCTGCGACGATCTGGGCCCAGAAGGGGACCTTGGGTATACGGAATCCGGAGCCGGACTGCTTTCCGGCAGGGGTGGACGCGGTGTTCGCGGACACGGACGCACTCCAGTGGTGGCGTTCGGGAAGTACAGGGGACGGGGTGCGGCGCCCGTGCGCGTGAAGGCGCGGCGCCGCTGCGTGATGCCGGGTTGTCAGATGTGGCGGCAACAGACCGCGGACATGCAGCGGCACAGATCGACATGCAGGCGCGCCACGAGCAGGAGGCTCGCGGCGTCTGGGTGGCGCACTGCTGTCTTCACGCCGAACACGTTAACACTTGAACTTATCGAAGCTCAAAGCTCCCCTTTGGGACCCCTGTCGGCCCGCCCTGCCGGGTGACCGTAGGCCCTCCCTGCCTGGACCGTCGGCCCGCCCTACTGGGTGACGCCGTCCTCCTGCTTGCGGTTGGCCTCGAGGCGGGCCTTGGCGCTGTCCACCTTGGTGACGATCTGGGCGGACATCGCGTCACGCTGCTTGCGCAGCAGCACGAAGCTGAGCGGCGCGGAGAGCACGAGCGAGAGCAGCACGACCCAGACGAAGTTGGAGTCGCCGAGCCCCTTGGGCAGGGCGCCGACCTGGACCAGTCCGACGACGACGACGAAACAGCCGACGAAGATCGCCAGACGCAGTGCGGTGTACTTGATCGCGGCACTCGTCCTTGCAGCGGACACGGCGGGCCTTCTTCCTTGCGTACGACGTGGGTGCCTGTCCAGTGAAGCACGCCGCCCCGGAGGGCTAGCTCAGGGGCAGCAGCATGATGACGTCGTCGCGGTCGTCGCCGTCGCCGACCCGGATCGCTCCCGGCACCCGGCCGACCTCCTTGTAGCCGCAGGCCGCGTAGAAGCGGTCGGCGCCGGTGCCGCCGCGGCAGGTGAGACGTATCGCCTCGATGCCCTCGAAACCGCGGGCGGCGTCGGCGGCGGCGGCCATCAGATCGCGCCCGTAGCCCTTGCCCTGGTGGCCGGGGTGGACCATCACCGTGTACAGCCAGATCCAGTGCTTCATCAGGCGGTGGGTGTTGAAGGCGAGGAAGGCGGTGGCCGCGATCGCGCCGGCCTCGTCGCGGCCGACGAGCAGCCGCATCCGGCCCTCGGCGATGGCGGTGAGGTGGCCGAGCCACCCCGGCCGGACGTCCTCGGCCGTCACGGGCGGGACGAAGCCGACGGCGCCGCCCGCGTTGCTGACGTCCGTCCAGAGTGCGACGACGCCGTCCCGCAGCTCGTTCGTGAGGGCCGGGTCGAGTTCGAAGGTGAGGGCCATGCGGGCCAGCGTAGAAAACGGCGAACCCCGGCCGGGGCCGGGGTTCGCGGAGCGAGACGGACGCGTTCCGGGTCTCAGACGCGCATGGGCTGCGGCGACTCGCGGCGGTCGGCGTCGGGGCCCGGGTACTCGCGGATGATCTCGTAGCGGGTGTTGCGCTCCACGGGACGGAAGCCGGCGTCGCGGATCAGGTCGAGCAGGTCGTCACGGGTCAGCTTGTTCGGCGTCCCGTAGTTGTCCGCGTCGTGCGTGATCTTGTACTCGACGACCGAGCCGTCCATGTCGTCGGCGCCGTGCTGGAGGGCGAGCTGGGCGGTCTGCACACCGTGCATCACCCAGAAGACCTTGACGTGGGGCACGTTGTCGAACAGCAGACGCGACACGGCGAAGGTCTTGAGCGCCTCCGCGCCGGTCGCCATCGTGGTGCGCGCCTGGAGCTTGTTGCGGACCTTGCCGTCCTGCATGTCGACGAAGTCGTGCTGGTAGCGCAGCGGGATGAAGACCTGGAAACCGCCGGTCTCGTCCTGGAGTTCACGCAGCCGCAGCACATGGTCGACCCGGTGGCGCGGCTCCTCGATGTGCCCGTACAGCATGGTGCACGGGGTCTTGAGGCCCTTCTCGTGCGCCAGGCGGTGGATGCGCGACCAGTCCTCCCAGTGGGTGCGGTGGTCGACGATGTGCTGGCGGACCTCCCAGTCGAAGATCTCCGCGCCGCCGCCGGTCAGCGACTCCAGACCGGCCTCGATGAGCTCGTCGAGGATCTCGGAGGCGCTGAGCCCGGAGATCGTCTCGAAGTGGTGGATCTCGGTGGCGGTGAAGGCCTTCAGCGAGACGTTCGGCAGGGCCTTCTTGAGCTCGGAGAGCGAGCGCGGGTAGTACCGCCAGGGCAGGTTGGGGTGGAGCCCGTTGACGATGTGCAGCTCGGTGAGGTTCTCGCCCTCCATCGCCTTCGCGAGGCGGACGGCCTCCTCGATGCGCATGGTGTACGCGTCCTTCTCGCCCGGCTTGCGCTGGAACGAGCAGTAGGCGCACGACGCGGTGCACACGTTGGTCATGTTGAGGTGGCGGTTGACGTTGAAGTGGACGACGTCGCCGTTCTTGCGGGTGCGCACCTCGTGCGCGAGACCGCCGAGCCATGCCAGGTCGTCCGACTCGTAGAGGGCGATGCCGTCCTCACGCGTCAGCCGCTCACCGGCCCGGACCTTCTCCTCGAGCTCGCGCTTGAGTCCTGCGTCCACTTCGGGCCGCCTCCCATACGTCTACCAATCGGGCTCCACCCACGGTATCCCTAGCTCTCCTCCGGCAGGTCGCCGACCCGGTTCTCCCACTTGGTGGAGAGCACGATGGTGGTCCGGGTGCGCGAGACGCCGCGCGTCCCGGAGAGCCGGCGGATCGTCTTTTCGAGGCCGTCCACGTCGCTCGCGCGCACCTTGAGCATGTACGAGTCGTCGCCGGCGATGAACCAGCAGTCCTCGATCTCCGCCAGGTCCTTCAGCCGGCGCGCCACGTCCTCGTGGTCGGCGGCGTCGGAGAGCGAGATGCCGATCAGGGCCGTGACGCCGAGGCCCAGGGAGCGGGCGTCGACGGTGGCGCGGTATCCGGTGATGACGCCCGCCGCTTCCAGGCGGTTGATGCGGTCGGTGACGGAGGGGCCGGAGAGCCCCACGAGCCGGCCGAGCTCGGCGTACGAAGCCCTGCCGTTCTCGCGCAGGGCCTGGATGAGCTGCCTGTCCACGGCGTCCATATGCCTGAGCCTTCCATTATTCAGCGATACCGCAAGTTTACGTGTAGAATCTAAGGTACACAGGGACGACACCCTGCGATTTACTCAAATGATCAGAGCTGATCCCACAGGATCACGATCCATACAGGAGATGACACTCACCGTGTACACGATCGAGATGGCCTACGCCCACATGCGACAGCTGCAGGAGCTGGCCAACCGCTCGCGTGCCCACCAGCCCTCTGCCGCCCGCAAGGCCGCCACGGCCCGCGCCCCGCGCACCGGCAAGAAGCGCTAATCGCCTCCGGAGCCACCACCCAGCTCCCCCTTCCAGCGGCGGTACAGCCGATGCGGCACCCCTGCCGCGTCGAGCACCCGCCCCGCGACGAAGTCCACCAGATCCTGGATGTGCGTCGCCCCCGCGTAGAACGCCGGAGAGGCGGGCAGCACCACTGCGCCCGCCTCGTCCAGCGTGACCAGGTGCTTCAGCGTCTGTCCGTTCAGCGGGGTCTCCCGCACGGCGACCACCAGAGGGCGCCGTTCCTTGAGCGTCACGCTCGCCGCCCGCTGCAGCAGGTCCTTCGAGAGTCCGAGCGCCACACCCGCCACACAGGCGGTCGACGCCGGCACGATCAGCATCCCCTTGACCGGGTACGACCCCGACGACGGCCCGGCGGCGAGGTCCCCGGCCGCCCAGTGCCGTACGTCGCTCACATCGACGTCGAAGCTGTCCGGCTTCCCGTCGGCTCCCCGGGCCAGCCACTGCCGCAGGTCCTCCTGCCAGTGCGCGTCCCGGAAGGCGATACCGGTCTCGTCGAGCAGCGTCAGCCGCGAGGCCCTGCTGACCACCAGGTCCACGCTCTCGCCCGCGTCCAGCAGACCGCGCAGCACGGCGGCCGCGTACGGCGTGCCGGAAGCACCGGACACGCCCACGACCCAGGGCCGTCGACTGTTCACTTCTTGCTGCTCCACACCGCCGAGCCTATCCGGCGGCGCGGAAGCGGAACCGGGCACGGTGCGCGGGACGTTCCCGTCACACAAGCGCGTGCACATCACAGGGGGCGACGATGACCCGTACAGAGGCGACCGAGTGGGGCAGATCGGATCGGGCCAGGTCCGCGGCCAAGCTGGTGCTGGCCTTCGTCGCGCTGCTGTGGGTACTGGAAGCGGTCGACGTGGCGACGGGACACGCCCTCGACTCCTACGGCGTGGTGGCCCGCGAGCCCGGCGAGCTGGTCGACATCGTGCCGTCGGCGTTCATGCACTTCGGGTTCGCCCATCTCGCCGCCAACAGCGTCCCGCTGCTGGTCTTCGGCTTCCTCGCCGCGCTGACCGGCGTGCGCCGCTTCCTCGCCGTGTCACTGATGATCGTCCTGGTGGCCGGACTCGGCGTCTGGCTGTTCTCCCCCTCGGGCGCCAACACCGCGGGCGCCTCCGGTCTGGTCTTCGGGCTCTTCGGCTACCTCGTGGTGCGCGGCTTCGTGGAGCGCAAGCTGCTGGACGTGTGCGTGGGCCTGCTGATCGGCGCGGTCTGGGGCAGCTCCATCCTGCTCGGCCTCTCCCCGGCGAACACGGGCGTGAGCTGGCAGGGCCACCTCTTCGGCCTGCTGGCGGGCACAGCGGCCGCGTTCGTGTTCCGCAGCCGCGGCCGCGCCTGAGCCGGCGGGACCGTCAGACCGTCAGGCCCCGCACCACGAGATCGAGCAGGGCGCACACGAAGAGCGAGATCCCGATGAAACCGTTCGTCGTGAAGAACGCCCTGTTCAGACGGGACAGGTCGTGCGGCCGGACGATCGTGTGCTCGTAGAGGAACGCCGCAGCGACGATCACCAGACCCGCCCAGAACAGCACCCCCGCGTCCGTCGCCAGCGCGAACCAGACGAGCAGGCCCGTCGTCACGACGTGCGAGGCGCGGGCGCCGTACAGCGCGGCCGGGATACCGAAGCGGGCCGGGACCGACTTCACGCCGTGGGCGCGGTCGGCCTGGACGTCCTGGCAGGCGAAGATCAGATCGAAGCCGCCGATCCACACGCCCACGGCCAGGCCCAGGATCACTGCGTCCCACGACCACTCGCCCGTGACCGCGATCCACGCCCCGACGGGGCCCATGGCCTGCGCGAGACCGAGGATGGCGTGCGGGAAGTCGGTGAACCGCTTGCCGTACGGGTAGACCACCATCGGCACGACCGCGACCGGCGCGAGCGCCAGACACAGCGGGTTGAGCAGCGCCGCCGCGCCGAGGAAGACGACCAGCGCGATCAGCGCGCCGGTCCAGGCGGACCGCACGGACACCGCGCCCGTGACCAGTTCACGCCCCGCGGTGCGCGGGTTCCGCGCGTCGATCTCCCGGTCGATGATCCGGTTGCAGGCCATCGCGAAGGTCCGCAGACCCACCATGGCGACGGTGACGAGCAGCAGGTCCGTCCAGTGGACCTGCCCGTCCACCTGGAACATCGCGGTGAGGGCGGCGATGTAGGCGAACGGCAGCGCGAAGACCGAGTGCTCGATCATCACCAGCCGCAGGAAGGCCTTCACCTTCCCGGTCGGCTGCGGTGCCGGGCCGGAACCCACGACCCCGTCGGCGGTCGTCATCATGCGAGGCTCCCGAGGAACGCGTCGAGGTCGGCCAGCAGCCCGGCGACGGGCAGCGGGCCCGTCTCCACGGTCAGCGGCGTCCCGGTCTCGTCGTCGGGCGGGGTGACGTGCGCCGTGAAGGCGTACGCGTCCGCGCCGGCCGGACGGCCGTCCAGGCTCAGCACCGCACCTCCGTCGACCGTGAAAGGCCCGGATGCCGCGGCGAGCTCCGCGCGCAGCCGCTCCGCGAAATCGGCGGGCTCCGCGTCGCGCACACCGGGCAGCTCGAAGCCGTCGCCCTCACCGTGGTGCTCCAGGAGGACCGCCCAGGTGTCACCCGGGCCCGCGAACTCCTCCGGCGATACGCCCGCCTGCTCGGCGGCCAGCCGGACGCCCGGGTCGGCCGGGTCGAGCTCGGGGCGCACCAGGGCCACATAGTCGGTGTCGGTGCCGACGAAGAGGGCGGGGCCGCCCACGGCGATGGGACTCACAGTCCGTACTCCTTCCACCGGCGGTCGACGAGCGCCGCCGTCGCGGGATCGGACTCGACCATCTCCGGCCAGCCCCCGTCCCGCGTGTACCCCTCCTCCGGCAGTTTGCGCGTCGCGTCGATGCCCGCCTTGCCGCCCCAGAACTGCTGGTAGGAGGCGTGGTCCAGATGGTCGACGGGGCCTTCGACGACGGTGAGGTCGCGTGCGTAGTCGGTGTTGCCGAGCGCCCGCCAGGAGACTTCGTGCAGGTCGTGGACGTCGCAGTCCTTGTCCACGACCACGATCAGCTTGGTCAGCGACATCATGTGCGCGCCCCAGATGGCGTGCATGACCTTCTGCGCGTGCTTCGGGTACTTCTTGTCGATCGAGACGATCGCGCAGTTGTGGAAGCCGCCCGACTCCGGCAGGTGGTAGTCCACGATGTCCGGCACGATGATCTTCAGCAGGGGCAGGAAGAACCGCTCCGTCGCCCGCCCCAGCGGCCCGTCCTCCGTCGGCGGCCGGCCCACCACGATCGACTGGAGCAGCGGCCGCTTGCGCATCGTGACGCAGTCGATGGTCAGCGCCGGGAAGGGTTCCTGCGGCGTGTAGAAGCCGGTGTGGTCGCCGAAGGGGCCCTCCGGCAGCATCTCCCCGGGCTCCAGCCAGCCCTCCAGCACGACCTCGGCGTTCGCCGGCACCTGGAGCGGCACCGTCTTGCAGTCGACCATCTCGATCCGCTTGCCCGCGACGAAGCCGGCGAACAGGTACTCGTCGATGTCGCCGGGCAGCGGCGCGGTCGAGGCGTACGTCACGGCCGGCGGGCAGCCGAACGCGATGGCGACCGGCAGCCGCTCGCCCCGTTCGGCGGCCACGGCGTAGTGGTTGCGGCTGTCCTTGTGGATCTGCCAGTGCATGCCGATGGTGCGCCGGTCATGGCGCTGAAGGCGGTAGAGGCCGAGGTTCCGTACGCCCGTCTCCGGGTGCTTGGTGTGGGTGAGGCCCAGGTTGAAGAAGGAGCCGCCGTCCTTGGGCCAGGTGAACAGCGCGGGCAGGGCGTCCAGGTCGACGTCGTCGCCGCGCAGGACGACCTCGTGCACGGGCGCGTCCTTCACCTTCTTCGGCGGCACGTGCACCATCGACCCGAGCTTGCCGAAGGCCTCGCGCACCCCGATGAAGCCGTGCGGCAGCTCGGGCTTGAGCAGCCCGCCGATCTTGTCGCTGATCTCCGCGTAGGACTTCAGCCCGAGCGACTTCAGCAGCCGGCGGTCGGTGCCGAACACGTTCATCGCGAGCGGCATCGCGGAGCCGCGCACGTTCTCGAACAGCAGGGCCGGGCCGCCTGCCTTGTTCACCCGGTCGACGATCTCCCCGACCTCGAGATACGGGTCGACTTCGGCCTTGATGCGCTTGAGGTCGCCCTCGCGCTCCAGCGCCCGGAGCAGGGAGCGAAGATCGTCGTAAGCCATGGGGTCAAGTATCGGTCACCCGCTACCCTGGCCCCGTCACCGGGGCCGGGGAAACGCCGCCCCGCCTAAGTCTCCAGGGGGCTGTCCCACATGCTCAGGGCGCTGATGTACATCCTGCCGCTGGCGCTGACGATCTACGCGTTCGTCGACTGCCTGAACACCCCCGAGGACGAGGCGAAGCATCTCCCCAAGCTGGCCTGGGTGTTCATCATCCTGCTCTTCTGGATCGTCGGCCCGATCGTCTGGTTCGCCGCCGGCAAGATGCGGCACGCCCCGGCCGGCGGCCGCACCCCCTCCGAGTGGCACCGCAATCACCGCACGCAGTGGGTCGCCCCTGACGACAACCCCGACTTCCTGAAGTCCCTCAAGGACGAGAACGAGAAGGACGAGGCGGTCCTCAAGGACTGGGAGGCCGACCTGCGCCGCCGCGAGGACGAGCTGAAGAAGCGCGAGCAGGGCGGCGAGGGCGACAAGTCCTGACGTGGAGATCCGCCTGCTGGTCACCTTCGAGAAGGTCGCGGCCCACCTCAGCTTCACGCAGGCCGCGGCCGAGCTGAAGTACGCCCAGTCGAGCGTCACCAGCCAGATCCGCTCGCTGGAGAGCTCCCTGGGCACCGAGCTGTTCGACCGGCTCGGCAGCCGCATCCGGCTCACGGAGGCGGGCGAACGACTGGTGCCGTACGCCCGAAGGATCATCGAGCTGTCCGAAGAGGCGCGCGCGGCCGTCGTCGAGACCGACGAACCGGCGGGCGCCATCAACATCGGCACCATGGAGTCGCTCACCTCCTACCGGCTCCCGGAACTGCTCGAGCTGTTCCACCACCGCTATCCGCGGGTCAAGCTCTCCCTGCGCCCCACCCTGGGCGACGAGACCCGGCAGGCACTGCGCCTCGGCGTGTACGACATCGGCTTCCTGATGGAACGGGAGACGGAGCACACGGGCCTTCAGAGCGAGGTCCTGGCTCCGGAGCCGCTGGTGCTCGTTGCCGCGCCCGGCCATGCGCTGGCGGGGGCCGGGGAGCTGACCACCGCCGACCTGGCGGAGGCCCAGTTGGTGGGCACCGAGCCGGGCTGCCCGTACCGGGACCTGTTCGAGGGCGAGCTGCGCGAGCGGACCGGGGCGCCGCCGCCGTTCATGGAGTTCGGCACGATCGAGGCCACCAAGCGGGGTGTGGCCGCGGGTCTCGGGGTCGCGCTGCTGCCCCGGATGACGGTCCGTGCGGAGCTGGCGTCCGGGGCGCTGGTCGCGCTGCCGTGGGAGCCGCCGTTCCGGCTGCACACGCAAGTGGCGTGGCGGGAGGGGAAGCGGCTGCCCCGGCATGTGCGGCTGTTCATCGACGAGACGGTACGGCTGGTGCGGGAGCAGGAGTCGTAGCGGGAGCCTGGGTCGTCGCGGGAGCCTGAGTCATCGCGGGAGCCTCAGTGGTAGCGGGAGCCTCGGTCGTCGCGGAGCGGGCGGCGGTGCGCGGCTGCCGGGCGCGGTTGATCCGCAGCGAGGCCAGCAGGATCAGCGGGACGCCCAGCGCCTGGACGAGCCCGATGTGGTGCCCGTACACGGCCCGGTCCGCGACCATGGCGACGGCCGGGTAGACGAAGGCCAGCACGGCGATCTTCGCGGTGGCGAGCTTCTGGTAGGCCGAGTACATCAGCACGTACATCAGGCAGGTGTGGATCAGGCCGAGGCCCACCAGCCAGGCCCAGCCGGCGCCGAGGCCGCTCACCGCCGCGAAGTCGGCGAAGGGCAGCAGCAACGGGATACCGACCACCACCTGCACCAGCGCCACCAGATGCGGCCTCACCCCGGTGACACGCTTGGTGATCACCGTCGAGACCGCGTAGAACAGCGCGGCCAGCAGGGCGAATCCCAGCCCGGCGAGCGGGCCGGGGTCCGTGGGGCTCACCCCGGACACGAGGACGAGGCCGGCGAACGCGACGCCGAGCCAGCCGAAGGTCGCGGCGGTCAGCCGCTCCTTGAACAGCAGCGCGCCGAGCAGCACCACGTAGAACGGCTGGGTGTGATAGACGACGGTCGCGAGCGAGATGGACGACTCCTCGTACGCCTCGAAGAGGAACACCCAGTTGAAGACGATGAACACGCCGCCGAGCGCGGCGAGCGCCAGCTTCTTCGGCGTGAAGGCGTGGTCGGTGAAGTAGCCGCGTGCCAGGCAGTAGGCGCCGAGCGCGAGGGCGCCGAACAGGCAGCGGAAGAACACGACCTCGAACGGGGAGGCGCCCGACTCGACGACGAAGATGCCGAGGGTGCCGGAGAGCACCATGGCCAGGGTGAGTTCGACGGTGCCGCGCCGGGTGGCGTTCGCGGCGGTCTGCGCGGTCTCGGTTGTCATGTCTGTGAAGCTACGAGCGGCACACCGGGGCGGTCCACGCGCCAGTGGGGCGTCCTGCCGATGGGCCCATAGGCGCGTCCGATGGGCCCCGACGCGGAGAGGAAGCGCATGGCACAGGACAGGTACGGGACATGGCTGGAGACGGCCGTGGCCGAGGCCCGGGCCGGCCTCGCGGAGGGCGGCATCCCCATCGGGGCCGCGCTCTACGGCGCGGACGGCGCCCTCCTCGGCCGTGGCCGCAACCGCCGTGTGCAGGACGGTGATCCGTCGGCGCACGCCGAGACGGAGGCGTTCCGCGCCGCGGGGCGGCAGCGTTCCTACCGCGGCACGACGATGGTGACGACCCTGTCGCCCTGCTGGTACTGCAGCGGCCTGGTGCGGCAGTTCGGCATCTCACGGGTGGTGATCGGAGAGGCGGAGACCTTCCACGGCGGCCACGACTGGCTGGCCGGGAACGGCGTGGAGATCGTGCTCCTCGACGACCCCGCGTGCCGGTCGATGATGCGCGATTTCGTCGCCGCGAGCCCCGGCCTCTGGCAGGAGGACATCGGCGCCTGAGCGGCGCCGCTACGCCGCGGCGTAGGAGTCACGCAGCTCCCGCCAGCGCTTCGGTGTCCAGGTGGCCCAGTCGGTCGTCGGGCTGCCGCCGAGGGCGTCGTCGAGCAGTTCGAAGTGGTTGTGCCAGCCGGCCAGACAGTCCAGCAGCACGCCGTCGTCGCAGCGCAGTTCGTTGGTGAAGCGCAGCACGGTGCCGTTGTCGCCGTGCGGTTCGAGGTGGAAGCGGATACGGCCGTGGACGGAGACGGTGTACTCGGCGACCCGCTCCACGTCCCAGGCGGTGACACGTCCTTCGGCGACGGTGTGCCGGCCGTCGGCGTCCGCGTTGAGCCAGCGGAGCCGGACCGCGCCGCCGACTCTCGGTTCGAGTACGTCGGCGGCGCAGAGCCAGGTCGGCAGCCCTTCGGGCGTGGCGACGGCGGCCCATACCCGGATCACCGGATGCGGCAGGTGGAGTTCGTACCGCAACAGGTGAGTGCCGTCGTCCCGGGTCTCGACGGTGCCGTGGGGGATTACGTCACTCATGCATCCAGCGTCACCCCTCGGTGGCGTGGGCGCTACCTCACTCCACGCCCGCGTACGAGTGCAGGCTGTTCACGAACATGTTCACGCCGTAGTAGTTGAACAGCCAGCAGGCGAAGGCGATCAGCGCCAGGTACGCGGCCTTGCGGCCCTTCCAGCCGGCCGTCGCGCGGGCGTGCAGATAGGCGGCGTAGGCGACCCAGGTGATGAACGACCAGACCTCCTTGGCGTCCCAGCCCCAGTAGCGGCCCCACGCGTCGCCGGCCCAGATCGCGCCCGCGATGATCGTGAACGTCCACAGCGGGAAGACCGCGGCGTTGACGCGGTAGGAGAACTTGTCGAGCGACGCGGCGGCGGGCAGCCGCTCCAGGACCGAGGTGGCGAAGCGGCCGGGCTTGCCGCCGCGCGCCAGCTTGGCCTCGTAGGAGTCGCGGAACAGGTAGAGCACGGTGCCCACGGCGCCGAGGTAGAAGACCGCGCCGCAGAAGATCGCGGTGGAGACGTGGATCCACAGCCAGTACGAGTCGAGGGCGGGGACCAGCTGGTCGCTCTCCGTGTAGAGCCAGGTGACGGCGACGCCCAGGTCGAGCAGCACGGTCGTGACCAGCGGCAGTCCGGCCCAGCGGACGTTCTTCTTGGCGAACAGCAGCGCCAGGTACACACCCACGACGACGGTCGAGAACGTCGTGGAGAACTCGTACATGTTGCCCCACGGCGCCCGCTGCACCGACAGGGCGCGGGAGGTGACGCCGGCCGCCTCGATCAGGAAGGCGAGCGCGGTCAGCGACACGGCGATGCGGCCGTACAGGTCACCGCTCTCGGTGCCGCCGTGCGCGCCCGGGCCGTCGGGGACGTCCCGGGTGCCGCTCGCGGACCGGGTGACGACCTTCGGCTTCTCCAGGACGGCGGTGCCGCCGCCCTGGACCTGGATCTTCGGGGCGTCGGCCGGGGTCTGCCGGTCGGGGGCGGTCAGTGCGGCGGCCGTACGGGCCACCTTGCTGCGGCTGCCGAGCGTCCACTCGGCGATGTGCGCGAAGAAGGCCAGCGTGTAGACGGCCATCGACGAATAGATCAGGTAGTTGCTGATCTCCGCCAGGTTCGCGTTGGTTGCGGCGGCGAGCGTCACTTCTCAGCCCCTTCGGCAGGAACTTCTACGGGTTCAGGCGCGGTCGGCGCCTGTGCATTGAGGGTCACGGCCAGCTCCGCCAGCTCCTCGGGGAGCTTCGCGGACTCGGCCCGGCCGAGGCCGGCCATCTCGACCACGGTCACACCGTCCGCGCCGCGCACCGCGCGCACCCAGACGCGGCGGCGCTGGATGAACAGTGAGCCGATCAGGCCGGTGATGGCCGCGATCGCGCCGGCCAGCGCCCAGCCGTTGCCGGGCTGCTGGGAGATCTGGAAGCTCGCCCACTCCTTCACCTCGTTCTCGAAGGTGATGGAGCCGGCGCCGTCGGGGAGCTTCATGGTCTCGCCGGGCCGCAGGCGCTGCTTGAGGATCTCCCCGTCGGCGTCCTTGAACTGCTCCATCTTGCGGGTGTCGAGCTGGTACACGTTCTGCGGCAGGCCGGCGTCGACGCCGAGGCTGCCGTGGTAGCCGGTGAGCGCGAGCACCGGGTACTCGAGCCCGGGGAACTGGGAGAACATGTCGCCGTGTCCCGCGCCGGCGAACGTCGGCACGAAGAAGGCCTGGAAGCCGAGCTGGTCCTTCTTGCCGTTCTTGTCCCGGTAGCCGTCCATCACCTTGATCGCGCCGGTCGAGGTGACGTTGGAGTCGATCGGCAGCAGCGGCACGGCGCCGCTGGAGACGACCTTGCCCTTGCCGTCCCTGACGGTGACGACGGGGGCGTAGCCGTGCGACAGCAGATAGACCTTGGTGCCGTCGACCTCGAGCGGCTTGTTGACCTCGATGACCGACTTCCGCGCGGGACCGTCGCCCTTGGACCAGGTGACGGCCGCCTCGTACGTGCGCGGGGTGCCCCGCTGCGGGCCGTCCTTGGCGTACGTCCCGGTGAAACTGTCCAGGCTGAAGCTGAACGGCACGAGTTCGTCGGTGTCGAACAGCGATCCGGACTTGAAGTCGTCGTACTGGATGAGCGTGTTGGAGAAGCCGTCGCCCTCGACGATCAGCTTTCCGCCCTCGGACTTGAACAGCGTCCCCGTGGCGAACGCCACCAGCATCACGATCAGCGACACGTGGAAGACGAGGTTGCCCGCCTCGCGCAGGTAGCCCTTCTCCGCGGCCACGGCGTCGCCTGCCGCGTCGGCGCGGAAGCGGCGCTTCTTCAGGACCGCGAGCGCCGCCTCGCGCACCTGCTCCGGATCGGTCTCGGTGCGCCAGGTGGTGTACGCGGGCAGGCGGGTGAGCCGCTTCGGCGCGCCCGGCGGCCGGCTGCGGAGCTGGCCGACGAACTGCCAGCTGCGCGGCACGATGCAGCCGATGAGCGAGACGAACAGCAGGATGTAGATCGCGGAGAACCACACCGAGCTGTAGACGTCGAAGAACTGGAGCTTCTCGTAGACCGGCGTCAGGAGGTCGTGCTGCTTCTTGAACGCCTGCACCTTGAGCTCGTCCACGCTGTTCTGCGGGACGAGGGAGCCGGGGATGGCGCCGAGCGACAGCATGAACAGCAGGATCAGCGCGACCCGCATGGAGGTGAGCTGGCGCCAGAACCAGCGGACCCAGCCGACGACGGAGAGCGTGGGGCCGCCGATGGCCTGGTCGGCCGGATTCTCCGTGGGGGCGGTGGACAGCTGCGCTCCGGCGTCGCCGAGGTCGCGCTCTTCGGTCTTGCTCATGAACTCAGATCCCCACCGTGAAGCCGTTCGACCATCCCTGCATCTCCTGCACCAGGGTGTCCCATGCACCTGTGAGCAGCAGCAGACCGGTCGCGATCATCATGATCCCGCCGATCCGCATCACCCATGTGTAGTGCCGCTTGATCCAGCCGAAGGCGCCGAGCGCCTTGCGGAAGGCGACCGCGGCGGCGATGAACGGCAGACCGAGACCGAGGCAGTACGCGACAGACAGTACGGCCCCGCGGCCCGCGCTTCCCTCGTTGAGCGCGAGGGCCTGCACCGACGCGAGGGTCGGGCCGATGCACGGGGCCCAGCCAACTCCGAACAGGGCACCGAGGAGCGGCGCGCCGACCAGGCCGGTCGCCGGCTTCTTGTGGAAGCGGAACTCGCGCTGGGTGAGCCAGGGCATCAGCCCCATGAAGAACACGCCCAGCAGGACCATCAGCACGCCGAGGACCTTGGACAGCACGTCCCGGTGTCCCAGCAGGGTGTTGCCGAAGTAGCCGAAGAAGGCGCCGCCGGAGACGAAGACGACGGTGAAGCCGAGGACGAACAGCGACGCGCCGACGACCATCCGGCCGCGCCTGGCGTCGGCAAGGTCGGTGCCGGTGACGCCGGTCACGTAGGAGAGGTAGCCGGGCACCAGGGGCAGGACGCACGGCGAGAAGAAGGAGACGAGTCCGCCGAGCACGGCGATGGGCAGGGCGAGGAGCAGCGCGCCGCCGAACACCGTCTCGTTCATGCCGGACGCTGCGGCCAGAACTTCCACAGGATCACTTCTCCGCGATCAACGGGTCGATCATCTTGCGAAGTTCCTCGTCGTCGAGCGCCTTGAGCGATCGCGCGGCGATCTTCCCTTCCCGGTCGAGGACGATCGTGGAGGGAATGGCCTGCGGGTTGAGGCTGCCCTTGGGGAAACCGTTGACGATCAGTTTCCCGATCGGGTCGTAGAGGCTCGGATATCCGACGCCGTAATCCTTCTCGAAGGCGAGGGCGGGGCCCTTCTGCGGGTCGCGGGTGTTGATCCCGACGAACGCGACGCCGTCCGCCTCGGTCTCCTTGGCGACCTTCGCGAAATAGGGCGCCTCGGAACGGCAGGGGGCGCACCATGATCCCCAGACGTTCATCACGACGATCTTGCCCTTGAGGTCGGCGATGTCGAGGTGTCCGCCGTCGAGGGTCTGGCCCGCGAGCTTCTTGGGGGCCTGACGCTCGCCCTTGGCGACCGTGTCGATGCCACCGGTCCCGGTGACGAAGTTCGTGTCACCGCCGCCTCCGGACTTCCCACCGTCGCCGCAGGCCGACAGGGTGAGCGCACCTGCGGCGACCAGGGCGGTCAGCAGGGCGGCGCGGGGGGCACGGCTAAGGCTCATGTGAAAAGTTTCGCATGGCCCTGGCGGGGATCTTCCGCACCCCCCTGCGTGCCCGTTAAGGGCCGTTGTCAAGCGGCCTTAAAGAATGCGTTCCAACCACCCGTCGGCGCCTGGCCGGTCCCGAGCGTACGCAGCTTGGCGAGCACCTGCGGATCCTGCACATCGAGCCAGTCGCAGAACTGCCGGAAGGACACCAGCCGTACGTCCTTCTTGCCGGCCATGCCTTTGAGTGCTTCCTCCACGGCGTCCATGTAGATGCCGCCGTTCCACTGTTCGAAGTGGTTGCCTATGAAGAAGGGTGCGCGATTGGTCTCGTAGGCCCGTTGGAATCCGGCGAGATAGGCGTCCCGCGCCTGCTTCTTCCAGCCCGGATAGCGGGAGGGCATGCCGTTGGTCGAGTTCTTCGACTGATTGGCCAGCATGTTGTAGTCCATGGAGAGGACTTCGAAGGTGTGGCCGGGGAACGGGACGGACTGGAGCGGCAGGTCCCAGATGCCGAGCTTCTTCCCGGGCCACATCTGGTGGCCGCCGGGTGAGCTGGCGTCGTAGCGCCAGCCGAGCCGCTTGGCCGTCGGCAGCAGCCTGTCCTGGCCGAGCAGGCAGGGAGTGCGGCCGCCGACGAGTTCCTTGCGGTAGTCGAAGGGCAGCGGGTCGATGTCGTGCCAGCCGCTGTTGGTGCGCCATTCGGTGACGAACTTCACAGCCTGGTCGATCTCGCTCTGCCAGTCCGCGGAGGTCCAGTTGCCGACGGATCCGGAACCACCGCAGAAATGCCCGTTGAAATGGGTGCCTATCTCATGGCCGTCGAGCCACGCCTGGCGTATGCACTTCAGCGTGTCCTTGATGTGGTCGTCCGTGAGATAACCGATGTCGGAGGCGCCGATGGTGTTGTTGGGCGGCCGGTAGAGCGACTTCTTCGATTCGGGCAGCAGATAGATGCCGGAGAGGAAGAAGGTCATTCCCGCGCCGTGGTCCCTGGCGAGTTCCAGGAAACGGGGGAAGAGGCCGTTGCCGACTTCGCCCGCACCGTCCCAGGAGAAGATCACGAATTGCGGCGGCGTCTGGCCCGGTTCGAGCGGGACGGGCCTCGGCGGCTGGTGCGGCTGCTTTCCCGTGTCGGCGGTGGAACCGTCGCCGATCAGCCGCACGGGGTTCTTCGACGGGGAGGGGCTGCTACCGCCCTTGCCCTGGCCGACCCCCTCGGCCGGGTCTGCCTGTCCGCCTCCGCCGAAGCCGTTGGAGCCGCAGCCCGCCACCCCGACGGCCGCTGCGGCCCCAAGTCCCGCTCCCAGCAATCCCCTTCGGCTGATCTCCCGCATGTCGTCCCCATCCACGCTCTCCTGGTCACGAGAGCAGTTGCTCGAACCGGCGAACAAACCGGCACAAGCTGAGATGCGCTGTGGAACTCGCGGGTTCCGGGGAACTCTGCTTATTTTTCTTGAATACGGGTGATCGAATACGGCTCGGCTAAGCGCCGAATGCCTTGCTCTTCCCCTTCACCGGCCTGGCGCCGGCGAGAAGATGCGGCGGCACAAGATCGCGGGCAGGTTCCGTGTATCCCACGGAGACGATCTTGTTGCCCTCGTACGTGAAGGTGGTCAGCGAGGCGAGCGTGCACTGCCGGCGCCGCGGGTCGTGCCACAGCCGACGGCGCTCCACGAAACTGCGCACCGTCCAGATGGGCAGCTGGTGGCTGACGCACACGGCCTCATGGCCGCGTGCGGCGTCCCGTGCCGCGTCCAGCGCCGCCATCATCCGCACGACCTGCTCCACGTACGGCTCGCCCCACGACGGGCGGAACGGGTTGGTCAGATGCCGCCAGTTGCCCGGCTTGCGCAGCGCGCCGTCGCCGACGCCGAACGTCTTGCCCTCGAAGACGTTGCCCGCCTCGATCAGCCGCTCGTCCGTCTCGAGAGAGAGACCGTGCCCCTTGGCGATGGGCATGGCCGTCTCCTGCGCGCGCTCCAGCGGCGAGGCGACGACATGGGTGATGTCCCGGCCGGAGAGGTGCTCGGCGACCCGGTCGGCCATCTGCCGCCCGAGCTCGGACAGGTGGTAGCCACTGCGGCGGCCGTAGAGGACACCGTCGGGATTGTGCACCTCGCCGTGGCGCATCAGGTGCACGACGGTGATGTCGCCGGCGTCGCTCCGGACGTCCCCGTCCGTGGCCGCGGCGCGCTCCAGGGCCGCCTCGACGGCACTGTCCTCGGGCGTCAGGGCGCCGGAGCCCTCGCCTCGCGCGGGACGGTGGCTGCCGGCGCTCATGCCGTGGCCTCCGCGGCGGCGCGGGCGGCGGCGGGCAGGGCGGCGGCGATCCGCTCGATCGCCCGCTCGTCGTGCGCGGTCGACACGAACCACGACTCGAACGCGGACGGCGGCAGGTAGACGCCCTGGGAGAGCATCGAGTGGAAGAAGGCGTTGAAGCGGAACGCCTCCTGCTTCTTGGCGTCCTCGTAGTCCCGGACCTCGGTCGGCGTGAAGAAGACGGAGAACATGTTGGACGCCGTCTGCAGCCGGTGGGCGACGCCCTCCTTGGTCAGCGCGTCCGTCACCAGGGCCTGGATCTCCTTCGAGACCGCGTTCACCGTGTCGTAGGCGGCGTCGTCGAGGAGCCGCAGCTGCGCGAGACCGGCGGCGGTGGCGACCGGGTTACCTGACAGGGTGCCCGCCTGGTAGACCGGGCCCGCCGGGGCGAGGTGCGCCATGACGTCCTCGCGGCCGCCGAACGCCGCGGCGGGGAAGCCGCCGCCCATGACCTTGCCGAAGGTCATCAGGTCGGGCGCGACACCGTCGACGCCGTACCAGCCGGCCTTCGAGGTACGGAAACCGGTCATCACCTCGTCGGAGATGTAGAGCGCGCCGTTCTGCGCGCACGCCGCCTTGAGTCCCTCGTTGAAACCGGGCCGCGGCGGGACGACACCCATGTTGCCGGGCGACGCCTCGGTGATCACACAGGCGATCTGGCCGGCGTTGGCGTGGAACGCGGCGTGCACCGCTTCAAGGTCGTTGTACGGGAGCACGATGGTGTCACCCGCCTGCGCGCCGGTGACCCCGGGCGTGTCGGGCAGGCCGAACGTCGCCACACCCGAACCGGCGGCGGCCAGCAGGGCGTCCACGTGGCCGTGGTAACAGCCGGCGAACTTGATGATCTTGGGTCGGCCGGTGAATCCGCGGGCCAGCCGGATCGCCGACATGGTCGCTTCCGTACCGCTGGAAACCAGCCGAACCTGCTCGACGGGCTCGACACGGGCAACGATCTCCTCGGCGAGGGCGACCTCTCCCTCGCCCGGCGTGCCGAACGACGTGCCGCGCGCGACCGCGGCCTGCACCGCCTCGATCACGGCCGGATGGGAGTGCCCGAGGATCATCGGCCCCCACGAGCACACGAGGTCGACATACTCGCGCCCGTCGGCATCGGTGAGGTACGGACCGGTACCGGACACCATGAACCGGGGCGTACCGCCCACAGCACGGAAGGCACGGACGGGAGAGTTCACGCCGCCGGGCGTCACGAGGGACGCGCGGTCGAAAAGCGTCTGCGAAACTGGGGCGTCATAGGGAAAGCTCACGGAATCCATGGTCTCAGAGGCTCGGACGTATCTGCGGACAGGTGTTTCACCGCACGTTCGTGGGGGAGGTCACTGTCACGATGATCGGGTTGCGCGGCGGGGGCTGCGAGTGGTCGGGTGGAGATATGCATCGCGGTGGCGGACTGGGCGAGGGGACCGACGACCTGGGTCCTGAGCCTGCCCGGCGCGGAAAGCACCGGCGAGGCGAAGGGGACGAGCCCGCGGGAGGCAGGAGCGGCCGAGTGGGGGTGACCTACAAATACTTCGGCGCGCCCGACGGAGCCACCGCGGCCCGGGTGCCGATTTCGATGCGCCCCGAGGAGCTCGGCGGCGACGAGCTCGGCATGGGCGGAATGTTCACGAAGATCAAGCCGGAGACCATAGCGGCCATGGTTCTCACCGGTATCCAGGGCATGCCGCTGAACAAGGTGCCGCCGCTGGAGCTCGTCGTCCTGCACCCCGACTACGCGGTGGTGAAGCTGCCGATGACCGTGGTCGATCCGCTGCGCGGCATCGGCGAGGAGTCGGTGGGTGCGGCGGCGTTCATATGGTCGACGGTCCCTGACCGGGGCGGTCCCAGGGACGCGTTCAACGTGTACCAACTGCTCCACGAATGGCAGGATTTCTCCCACCGGCTGCATGAGGCGGGGCATCAGCCGTACTGCCTGGTCTGGCCCTGACCCGGGATCTCCCGGGCGGCGGGCCGGATGCCCCGGCCCCACCCCCCGTCCGTACATCCTGACCTGCCACGGGACCTGCCCCCTGGCCATGGCCCTGGCCCGATCCTGACGTGCCCCCGGCCGACCCTGACGTGCCCCCGCCCGACCCTGACGTACCCGCCCGTTCCTGGCCCGCCCCCGGCCCGTCCGGCCGGCGTCAGGCGCGGCTGAGCTCCGCCGCGCCGAAGGACACGTCGAACCGGTCGCACCAGATGGTCACGCTGCTGTAGCCGGCCGGGTCGATGCCCTCGGGCAGGGCGTAGTTCTGGTCGCCCTTGTTCCCCTTGAGCTTGCCGAGGCTCACGTAGGCCCCGTCGTCGAAGACGTGCCAGCCGGCCCGGCCTTCCTTGACCGGCGCGTCGGTCAACCAGACGTGCAGGTCCGGGCCGTTGCTCGTGTCGAGGTTCTCCAGCCGGACGGTGTGGGAGCCGTCGGGCAGCCGGAGCAGCCGCACGGTGCCGGACGTCTCGTGCTCGTGGCTGATCAGCTCACCGGCCGCCAGCTTCGCCGGCCCGGCCGGTGCCGACGGCGACGCGGACGCCGCCGGCCCGCTCGGCGCGGCGGACGGCGACTCTGCGGCCCCGCCCGACGGCGCGGCGCCGACCGACGTCCCCGGCAACGCCTCCTGCACCGTCTCGTCCTGCCAGATCTTCCACGGCTGGAACCAGTACAGCCCCACGACGGCCGCCACCACGAACACGACCACCACCGCGACACCGGCCGGCCTGCTGAGTACCGAGCGCATGCGTCCCATCCCCGCCTCCTAGAACTGCTGTTGCAGACTTCTCATTCAACGAGATCCCGCACGGCTACGGCGCCGGGAAGTTATGACGGTTCCCTTACGCCGGCGCGCAGCGGCGTGCACGGCAGGCCGCTCTGCCGACCGGCCGCTGGCCGTTCGGCCCGCTCCGCGTCCCGCGTCCTGCGTCCCGCGTCCCGCCACGGACGGAGCCGCGCCACGTCGCGAGGCGTGCCCGGGCGGGCGCTCCGGCGACTGGCATCATCGGCATCCAGCCGACCACTGGAGTTCGCCGCCATGCCACTGCCGCGCATCGGAGTCGTCATCGTGACCATGGGCACGCGACCGCGTGAACTGGACGCACTGATCGCGTCGGTGGGCGCACAGGACGTTCCCGCGACGCGGATCGTACTGGTGGGCAACGCGACGCCGCTCACCGATGTGTCGGCCGACGTGACCAAGATCCCGCTGGAGGAGAACCTGGGCTGCCCCGGCGGGCGGAACGTCGGCCTGCGGGCCCTGCTCGACGCGGGTGACGTGGACGTCATCGTCGAACTCGACGACGACGGCCTGCTCATCACCGACGACGTTTTCCGCAAGGTGCGGCAGCTCTACGCGGCGGATCCGGCGCTCGGGATCGTGTCCTTCCGGGTCGCCGACGAACTCGGCGAGACGCAGCGACGGCACGTGCCGCGGCTGCGGGCCGGTGACCCCATGCGACGCGGGCCGGTGACCGCGTTCCTCGGGGGCGGCCATGCCCTGTCGGCGCCGATGCTCGCCGAGATCGGCACCTGGCCGGGGCACTTCTTCTTCTGCCACGAGGAGACGGACCTCGCCTGGCGAGCCCTGGACGCGGGCTGGAAGATCCTCTACGAACCCGACCTCGTCCTGCAGCACCCCAGGACCTCCCCGGCCAGGCACGCGGTGTACCACCGCTTCACCGCCCGCAACCGGGTCTGGCTCGCCAGGCGCCGGCTCCCCCTCCCCCTGGTGCCGGTCTACCTGGGCGTGTGGATCCTGCTCCACCTGGCGCGCACCCGTTCCGTCTCCGGGCTGAGCGCCTGGGGTGCCGGGCTGCTGGAGGGGGTGCGCACACCGTGCGGCGGTCGTCGGCCGATGAGGTGGCGCACGGTGTGGCACATGACCCGACTCGGCCGGCCTCCGGTCATCTAGCCCGGCCCCGGCCCCTGTCCCCGTCAGCCAGCGCCTCCGGTCGCCCGGCCCCTCCAACCAGCCGCCTCCGGTCCTCCGGCCCCCGTCAGCCAGCGCCTCCGGTCCTCCGGCCCCCGTCAGCCAGCGCCTCCGGTCGCCCGGCCCCTCCAACCAGCCGCCTCCGGTCCTCCGGCCCCCGTCAGCCAGCGCCTCCGGTCGTCCGTCCCGTCAGCCGGGCCGCCTCCGGTCGTCCGGCCGTCCGTGGAGCGCGTCCGGCAGCCGGGCGCGTCCGGAGAGGTCCCGCGGAGGGGCCGCTACGGACGCCGCCATCCCGGGTCGCGGCCGATCAGGGCCAGCAGGCGGTCGAGGTCGGACGCCCCGGCGCCGCCGTCGGGCAGCGGGAACTCCTCGCCGAAGGCGCCCATCTTCCGGCCGGTGGGGGCGAGCTCCTCGCAGGACCGGAACACTTCGGCGACGACGACGGGGTCGGGCGTGTACTCCTGTCCGGTGGCGCGGGCGAGGTCCCAGGCGTGCACGGTGAGGTCGTCGAGGGCCATCCGGCCGACGGTGCCGGCCGGCAGCCCCATCGCGCCCGACGTGCCCTCCTCGGCGCCGGGCTCCGCCCATGCCTTCACCAGTGCGGCCGTCTCCTTCTCGAAGGCGGCACGCCAGTCGCCGTGCCCGACGTAGTCCGGTGTGACGGAGAAGTCCGCATCCTTCTTTGCGGCCAGGGCCTGGAAGTTGACCATGACATGGAACAGGTGGTTCGCGAGGCCGCGCACGTCGTACTCGGCGCACGGCGTGGGGAGGCCGAGCTGTTCGTCGGTGATGCCGCACACCACCGGAACGGAGCGCTCTGCGGCCGCTGCGAGCAGTTCACTGAGGGGTTTCGTCATGGGCTCACGGTAGGCACCGTCACCGTGGCCGCGTATTGAAGAAACGCGACACCCGGCGGTCATAGGATCGGAGGATGACCGGTCCGCGACGCGACACGAGAGGCATCGTGGAAGCCCGCGAACTCTTCGCGCGGGTCCGTTTCCGGCGGCGCGAGCCCGCCTCCGCCCTGCGCCCGTATCTCGAGCACTACTGGCTGATCGACTGGGACCTGGCCGAGCCCTACGCCTCCCATGTGGTTCCCCACCCGTCGGTCAACGTGGTCTTCCAGCGGTACGACGACGAGCCCGCCCACGCCGAGGTCGCCGGCATCGGGCTGGAGCTGTTCACACACAAGCTGTCAGGGCGTGGCCGGGTCTGCGGGGTGCAGTTCCGGCCCGGCGGCTTCCGGCCGTTCGCGCCGGACCGGCCGGTGTCGGACTGGACAGGGCAACGGCTGCCGTTCGGTGACGTACTGCTGCCGGGCCGGGACGAAAAGACACTGCGCACGGCCGCGCACTCCGTCGTGGACCCGGAGGACGAGGACGCCAGGGTGGCCGCGCTGGACACCTTCCTGCTCGGGCTCGAACCGCGGCCGGACCCTCGGGCGGAACACGCCATGGAACTCGTCGAGCGGGTCCGTACCGACCGTTCCGTGCGGCGCGTGTCCCAACTCGCCGAGGCGGCGGGCCTGTCGGCCCGGTCCCTGCAGCGTCTCTTCGCCGGCTGGGTGGGCGTGGGGCCCAAGTGGGTCATCCTGCGCTACCGCATCCACGAGGCGCTGGAGCGCGCCGAGCAGGCCGACGAACAGACCGGCGTCCCCACCGGCGCGGCGGCGGGCCGACCGGCCGGCGGTGTCGACTGGGCGGCGCTCGCCGACGACCTGGGTTACAGCGACCAGGCCCATCTCGTAAGGGACTTCACGGCGACGGTCGGCGTCCCCCCGTCGGCGTACACAAGGGCGGCGCGGTAGCCGCACGGCCGGGCCGCTGTCGTACCCGGGCCCTACAGTGCGGACATGGACGGCAAAGCGATCCCGGTACGAATCGAGCCCTGGTCCGAGGACGACCTCGGTCTGCTCCGCGCGGCGAACGCCCCCGAGCTGATGGACCACCTCGGCGGCCCGGAGACGGAGGAGCAGCTCCTCAACCGCCATCGGCGGTACGTCGACCTGAGCGCCGACCGCACCGGGCGCGGCCGGATGTTCCGCATAGTCCTGGAGACCGGCGGGCGGGACGGCGGGGAGGCCGCGGGCACGGTCGGTTTCTGGGAGCAGACCTGGGAGGACGAGCAGGTCTACGAGACGGGCTGGAGCGTACTCCCCGCGTTCCAGGGCCTCGGGATCGCGACGGCGGGCACGCTGGCGGTCGTCGAGGCGGCGCGGGCCGAGCGGAAGCACCGGTTCCTGCACGCCTTCCCGTCCGTCTCCAACGGTCCGTCGAACGCGGTGTGCAGAAAGGCCGGCTTCTCTCTCGTCGGCGAGTGCGACTTCGAGTACCCGCCGGGCAATCTGCTGCGCAGCAACGACTGGTGCCTCGACCTGGGGCCGACGGGCGGGTGAGCCGGGCGAGGCCGGTGCGGCCCGGCCCGTGAGGCACGGCCGGGGAAAGCGCTGGCCGCTCCACCGCGGCCTTTGACATGCTGGGCGCTGTGAACGGACCGGAGATCACCATCGACGTCGCCCCCGAGCTGCGTCTTTTCGTCCCGTCGGACTACCGCCGCGGCCGTACGGCCCTGACCACCGACGGCTCCTCGACGCTCGGCCATGTCGTGGAATCCCTGGGCGTGCCGCTCACCGAGGCGGGCCGGCTGATGGTCGACGGCCGGCAGGTCCCCACCTCACACATCCCGGGCGCGGGAGAGCACGTCGAGGTGCACGGCGTGGACCGCCCGCAGCAGGTGCCCGGCGCCCCGCTGCGCTTCCTCCTCGACGTCCACCTCGGCACACTGGCCCGGCGGCTCCGTCTGCTCGGCGTCGACGCGGCGTACGAGAACGAGGACATCGGCGACCCGGCCCTCGCCACGCTGTCCGCCAAGGAGCGGCGGGTGCTGCTCTCGCGCGACCGGGGACTGCTGCGCCGCCGTGAGCTCTGGGCCGGGGCGTATGTGTACAGCGACCAGCCCGACGATCAACTGCGGGACGTGCTCCAGCGTTTCGCCCCCACGCTCGCGCCGTGGACGCGCTGCACGGCCTGCAACGGCCCGCTGAAGGAGGCCGACAAGGACTCCGTCCAGGAACAGCTTCAGCACGGCACGCAGCGCACGTACGACGTCTTCGCCCAGTGCACGGCGTGCGGCCGGGTGTACTGGCGCGGCGCCCACCACGCCCGCCTCGAGGCGATCGTCACGGACGCGCTGCGCACCTCGGGCGCGTAGGCCCGGCCGGATTCGAAGGAGGACCGGCCGGCTTCAGGGCCGGCCCTGCGTCGCCTGTGCGGTCTGCGCCGTCGGCTGTGTTCCCGGCCCCGCCTCCGGCACGGCCTCCGCGCCCGCTTCCTGTCCCGCCCCCTGGCCCGCTTCCGACCGCGACGGCGGCATCGCTTCCGTGCACGGCTCCGTGAGATAGCGCTGCACGGTCGGGGCGAGCCAGCTGACGACCTCGTCGCGGGGCATCTCCACGGCGGGCGGGAATTTCAGCACGTACCGGGCCATCGCCATGCCGAGTATCTGGGAGGAGATGAGCGCCGCGCGCCGGGGGGCCTCCGCGGGATCGGGGCACAGAGCCAGGGCGACCGGGCCCAGCTGGTCGCGGAAGATCGCGCGGGCGCGCTCCGCGGCCGCCTCGTTCGTGACGGCCGCGCGCAGCAGCGCCGTCAGGACCTCGTCCTGCTCCCAGCGGTCGAGGAAGTGCGTGACGAGCACCGCTCCCGCATGCCGGGCGGGGAGCGCGCCCAGCTCCGGCAGTCGCAGGTCGAACTCGGAGGCGGCCGCGAAGAGTCCCTCCTTGTTGCCGTAGTAGCGCATCACCATCGAGGGGTCGATCCCCGCGTCACGGGCGATCGCGCGGATCGTCGCCCGCTCGTATCCGTCGGCGGCGAAACGTTCGCGGGCGGCTTCGAGGATCGCGGCCCTGGTCGCGTCCGACCGGCGGGGTGCGCCGGGTGCTTCCGTCGTCATGCCAACAACTGTAGGCCAACGGGTGTTGACAAGCCAGAGCCGGGGTTTCTAAAGTTGCCAACAAGCGTTGACCAACAGATGTTGGCCCACAAGCGTTGACCATCGGCGCGGCCCTTCGGGCCGCCCGGACCAGGAGGCAGCCATGACCGGCAGGCCCGGCACCGGAAGCACGAGCGTTCACCGCACCACGTCGCAGACCACTCCGTCCGCCGAGCCCGCGCCCGTCCAGCCCGGCGCGGGGTTCGACACCGATGTACTGGTCGTAGGGGCGGGCCCCACCGGAATGCTGCTCGCCGGCGACCTGGCCGCCGCGGGCGTCGGCGTCACGCTCATCGAGCGCCGCCCCCACGAGAGAAGCAACATCACCCGCGCCTTCGGCGTGCACGCACGCACCCTGGAGCTGCTCGACGCCCGCGGCCTCGCCGACGAGCTGGTCCGCCACGGCACCCCCGTCACCGGCCTCAGGCTGTTCCGGCGCCTGTCCCTCGACCTGTCCCGGCTGCCCTCCCGCTTCCCGTTCCTCCTCATCACCCCGCAGTACGAGGTGGAGAAACTGCTGGAGCGCCGCGCCCTGGCCGCCGGCGTCGACTTCCGGTACGGGACGGAGCTCTCGGGTCTGGAGCGCTCCGGCTCCTCCGTCATCGCGCGGGCCACGGACCCGACCGGCACGCGGACCACTCTTCGCGCGCGCTACGTGGTCGGCACCGACGGTGTACGCAGCGCCGTGCGCGAGGCCATCGGCCTGCCCTTCCCCGGCGTTTCGGTGATCAGGTCCATCGTGCTCGCCGATGTGAAGCTCGCCGAGGAGCCCCCGGGACTCCTCACGGTGAACGGCGTGGGTGACGCCTTCGCCTTCATCGCCCCCTTCGGCGACGGCTGGTACCGCGTCATGGGCTGGAACCGCGGCCGTCAGGTGGCCGACGACGAGCCCGTCGGCATCGACGAGGTCCGCGACATCGCCCGCCGCGCCCTCGGAACCGACTTCGGGATGCACGATGCCCGCTGGATCTCCCGGTTCCACAGCGATGAGCGTCAGGCGCCGTCCTACCGCAAGGGCCGCATCTTCCTCGCCGGCGACGCCGCGCACGTCCACTCCCCCGCCGGCGGCCAGGGCATGAACACCGGCCTCCAGGACGCGGCGAACCTCTCGTGGAAGCTCGCCTCCGTCGTCCTGGGCCGTGCCCCCGACCCCGAAGCCCTGCTCGACAGCTATGAGTCGGAGCGCCATCCGGTCGGCGCGGCGGTGCTGCGCAGCAGCGGCGCCATCGTGCGCCTCGCCATGGCCCGCAGCCCGTTCCAGCGCGCGGCACGCTCACTCGCCGCCGCGTTCCTGAACGCCGTCCGCCCCGCCTCAGCCAAAGCGATGGGCATGATCTCCGGCATCGGCATCTCCTACGGCGCACCCCGCGGCGCCCACCGCCTCACCGGACGGCGCGCACCCGACCTGCGGCTCGCTGAGGGCCGGCTCTACGAACTGCTCCGCGAGGGCGAGTTCGTCCTCGTGAGCGCTCCCGGCAGCGAGCCCGACGTCCCGCCCGCCCCCGGCCGTGTCATACGGGCCCACTGGACGACGGACCGGCGCACCGCGCTCCTCGTCCGCCCCGACGGCTACATCGCCTGGGCGTCGGGAGCCGGCATACCGCGGTGACCCGGCAGACCGGGGGCCCGTCCGTCAGAAGACGTACGGGTCCCCGGTGGCAGGGACCAGCACCCGGTGCTCGTCGTTCCCCGGGTTCCGGTCGCTCGCCCCGCCGTTCCACGCGGTGGCGACATGCAGCACGACCTCGTGCGGGCTGCCCGCCGTGCCCAGTTCCAGGCCGAGCGTCCGGCCCAGTCCGTCCGCGGGGAGGGCGCCCGTCGCGCACAGCAGCTCCCGCTCGGCCGCCCGCAGGCATCCGCGCGGCAGCTTCGGCGTACCGGCAGGCGGCACGGACAGGGTGAGCCGCACGGTCACTCCGGCGAGGGCGGAGGGACCGTGGTTCAGCGTCGTCACAGAGATCGCGATCCGCCCGTCGGTCAGCGAGACCCGGCCGTGGTGCGCCACATCGGCCTCCGGCGCGACGCCCACGACGTACCCGCCGTTCCCGCCCGCGCCCGCGCCCGCAGCGTCGACGCCCTCGACGTTTCCGTCACCCACACCGCCGCCGTCGACGCCGGCGCTCGCCGCCCCCGCACCGATCAGCAGCAGTACGGCCGCGGCCCCCGCCGAAAGGGCCCTTCGCATCGCATACATGAGCCAGAAGATACCTATTGCCCGACAATACGGGTGATTGCCCGGGAACTCCGGCGCGTCCTGCCGATTTATTCTGGCGGCGTCGCGATCACCATCGATCACACGCGCGAGGAGCTACGACATGAGCACCGCTGGGACACCCGTCGCCGTCGTCACCGGAGCCAGTAGTGGCATCGGTGCGGCCACCGGGCGCCAACTGGCCGCCGCCGGCTATCACGT
Organism: Streptomyces kurssanovii; assembly: GCF_040677245.1. Classification (NCBI taxonomy): domain Bacteria; kingdom Bacillati; phylum Actinomycetota; class Actinomycetes; order Kitasatosporales; family Streptomycetaceae; genus Streptomyces; species Streptomyces kurssanovii. The sequence continues at coordinate 38,919 of NZ_JBFAQK010000001.1, read as the reverse complement.
GGTCCTCACCGCCCGCCGCAAGGACCGCATCGAGGCGCTCGCCGCCGAGCTCACCGCCGCCGGCCACCAGGCCACCGCCTACGCCCTCGACGTCACGGACCGCCCCGCCGTCGACTCCTTCGCCGCCGGCCTCGAGCGTTGCGACGTCCTCGTGAACAACGCGGGCGGCGCTCTGGGCGCAGACCCGGTCGCCACCGGCGACCCGGCCGACTGGCGACGCATGTTCGAGGTCAACGTCATCGGCACGCTCAACCTCACCCAGGCGCTGCTCCCGACGCTCACCGCGAGCGGCGACGGCACGGTCGTGATCCTCTCGTCCACCGCGGGCCTCAGCACCTACGAGGGCGGCGGCGGTTATGTCGCCGCCAAGCACGGCGAGCACGTCCTCGCCGAGACCCTCCGGCTGGAGATCGTCGGCACCCCGGTCCGGGTGATCGAGGTCGCCCCGGGCATGGTCAGGACGGAGGAGTTCGCGACCACCCGCTTCCGCGGCGACACCGACAAGGCCGCCAAGGTCTACGCGGGTGTGGCGGAGCCGCTCACCGCCGACGACGTCGCGGACACCATCACCTGGGCCGTCACCCGCCCGCCGCACGTCAACATCGATCTCCTGGTCGTCAGGCCCCGCGCCCAGGCGTCCAACTCGAAGGTGCACAGGGAGCTGTGATGCCCGACGGCCCCACCATCACCCGGCTGACCCCGGCCGCACTGCCCGCGGCCGCCCCCGGTCTCGCCGCGCTGCTCCTCGACGCCGTGGACGACGGAGCCTCCGTGGGCTTCACCTCGTCCCTCACCTCCGCGGAGGCCGAGGCCTGGTGGCGGTCCCTCGCCGCCGACCTCGCCGACGAGCGCGTGATCCTCTGGGCCGCTCACGACGGCGGCCGCCTCATAGGCACCGTCCAGCTCAGGCTCGAGACGTCCGCCAACGGCCGGCACCGCGCCGAGATAGCCAAGCTCCTGGTCCACCGCGCCGCCCGTGGGCGCGGCAGCGCCCGCCGCCTCCTCGCCACGGCCGAGGCTTTCGCCTCCGCGTCCGGCCGCACCCTGCTGATGCTGGACACCCAGACCGGCAGCGCGGCGGAGCGCCTCTACCGCACCTCGGGCTGGTCGACCCTCGGCACGCTCCCCGACTACGCCGCCGACCCTTCCGGCACGCTGCGCCCGACGACGTTCTTCCACAAGTCGCTGCCGGTGGCGGGCGGCTGAGACATGCGGCGGGCCCCGGACCGATCCGGTCCGGGGCCCGCGAGGAAGGGCATCGGGCCGCGGCCCTCAGCCCTTCACACAAATGACCTGCTTCAGCTTGGCGACGACCTCGACCAGGTCCCGCTGCTGATCGATGACCTTCTCGATCGGCTTGTAGGCACCCGGGATCTCGTCCACCACGCCGGAGTCCTTACGGCACTCCACCCCCCGCGTCTGCTCCTCCAGGTCACGCGCGGAGAAGCGCCGCTTCGCCGCGTTCCGGCTCATCTTGCGGCCGGCGCCGTGCGAGGCCGAGTTGAAGGACGCCTCGTTGCCGAGGCCCTTCACGATGTACGAGCCGGTGCCCATCGAGCCGGGGATGATCCCGAAGTCACCGCTGCCGGCCCGGATGGCGCCCTTGCGTGTGACCAGTAGGTCCATGCCCGCGTACCGCTCCTCCGCCACGTAGTTGTGGTGGCAGCTGATCTCCTGCTCGAAGCTGACCTTGGCCTTCCTGAACTCCTTGCGGATCACTTCCTTGAGGAGCCCCATCATGACCGCGCGGTTGTACTTGGCGTACTCCTGCGCCCAGAAGAGGTCGTTGCGGTAGGCCGCCATCTGCGGGGTGTCCGAGACGAACACCGCCAGGTCGCGGTCGACCAGCCCCTGGTTGTGGGGAAGCTTCTGCGCTTCACCGATGTGATGTTCCGCAAGCTCCTTGCCGATGTTCCGAGAACCGGAGTGCAGCATGAGCCACACCGAACCGGCCGTGTCGACGCACACTTCGACGAAGTGGTTTCCGCTGCCTAGCGTCCCCATCTGCTTGGTGGCACGCTCCCGGCGGAACTTCACCGCGTCGGCCACCGAGTCGAACCGCTCCCAGAGTCCGTCCCAGCCGCCGGCCTGGAGGCCGTACACCCTGCCGGGGTCGACCATCTCGTCGTGCATGCCGCGCCCCACCGGGATGGCCTGCTCGATCCGGGTACGGAGTCGCGAGAGGTCGCCCGGCAGGTCGTTGGCCGTCAGCGACGTCCGCACCGCCGACATACCGCAGCCGATGTCCACACCGACGGCCGCCGGACAGACCGCCCCGTGCATCGCGATCACCGAGCCCACGGTGGCGCCCTTGCCGTAGTGGACGTCCGGCATCACGGCGAGGCCCTTGATCCACGGCAGCGTGGCCACGTTCCGCAGCTGCTGCAGCGCGACGTCCTCGACCGTCGAAGGGTCGGTCCACATACGGATCGGGACCTTGGCGCCCGGCATCTCCACGTACGACATATCTACTCGATTCCCCCGGAACGGCGTGAAACGCAAATGACGTGCCCAATGGCGGCGAAAGACTCGACAGACCGGCGGCCACGGCAGCGTGTGCGATAGACATTGTGTCCATCGGCCTCCGAACGGCGGCAACCAGTTTTCGCCGTGAGAGCGGCACGGAGCACAGACAGAAGGGAGCCCGGGCGTGCAACGAAAGGCGTACGTGCCCGGCGTGGCGGCGCTTCTCGCGGCGCTCGTGACCGGCTGCACCGCCGGCGACGGCACCGAAGGCTCCGACATCGACGCCAAGGTCAACGGGGCCAAAGCCTCCGCGGCGCCCCCCGGCAAGTACCGCACGCTTCTCGAGCCGTGCGGGTCCGTCGAGCTTTCCACGCTGAAGGACCTGCTGCCGGGCACCGTGACGCTGCCCGAGGAGCAGCAGCAGAAGGTCCTGCGCGGCACCGCCGCCGTCACCTACGACACGGACCGCCGGGTCGCGTGCAGCTGGAAGGGCGACGCCCCGGACGCCTCGCACCAGCTGCGAGTCGACTTCGAGCGTGTCGTCTCCTACGACCCGGCCGTCAGCGACGACGACCGTGCGCAGGAGGTCTTCGAGAAGAAGCAGGGTTCCGCTTCCGTCCCGATCGCGCCCCTGAAGGACGATCCGGAGACGGACAGCGCCTCACCGTCGGCGACGCAGAGCCCCGCGGCCGGGAGTTCGAGCGGCGCCGGCCCGGGTGCCGGAGCCTCCACGGACACGGCGGCCGGGGCATCCGCGTCCGCAGGTACGTCCTCCTCCGCTCCCGCTCTCGAGGGCCTCGAGCCTCGGGCGCTGGAAGGGCTCGGTGACGCGGCGTTCCTGGACGACGTGCTGGGCCGCGCCGGTTCCACGGTTCAGCGCCGCACCGTGAGCGTGGTGTTCCGCACATCCAATGTGATCGTCACCGTCGTCTACGGCGAGCAGCCGGCCGTGACGGGAGGAGTGCCGGACAGCAAGGAACTGCAGGAAAAGGCGCGGACTCTGGCCCGGAAGCTGGCGGAGCAGTTCGACGAGTGAGCGGCCTCGCGGCCCGGATTCTCCCGTTCGTGCGTTCAGCGGTCCGGCCCACAGCTGTGGCGGGTCCGCGTACGGTGGCCTCGCCGGTCCGTCCGGCGGCCGGCCCGACGGACCGGTTGCCCGACCGCCCGGCTGCCTGACCGATCGACCGAATAGACCCACCGAGTACCTGACCGACCGAGTACCTGACCGACTGAAGGAACCATGCACCGTTCAGCCACGCGACTCACCCGCATACTCGCCTGCGCCGCCGTCCCGGTGATGCTCGTCGTCGCAGGCTGCTCCTCGGACTCCGACAGCGCCTCCAAGGGCTCCGCTTCTTCCGCCTCCGCCGCCCCCGAGGCCAAGAAGTCCCCGACCGTCGCTCCCGCCAAGTTCAGCAAGCTGCCGAGTCCGTGCGACTCGATCGCGGAGAAGACGATCGAGGATCTGGTGCCCGGGACCAAGTCCAAGAACGGCACGGCCGGCAAGTCGTCGGACATCGCTCGGCGCGGCAGCTGTTCCTGGAACGGCCTGGACGACAACGGTGTGAAGGGCTCGCAGTACCGCTGGCTCGATGTCTCGTTCCTGCGCTACGACTCCGACGCCTCCCTCGCCGTGAGCGGCGAGCAGCGTGCCGTGGAGTCGTACGCCAAGGAGATCGCGAAGGCCAAGGGCACCGAGGGCGCCAAGGACGTCAAGACCACTCCGGCTCCGGGTGTGGGCGGGGAGGCGACGACGGTCAACTACACGCTGCGCAAGACCGACGAGAACTTCACGTACGTCACGATCGTGGCCCGCACCGAGAACGCTGTGGTGACGCTCACGTACAACGGCACGGGTTACGCGGGTGCGAAGAATCCGTCCGCCGCCGATCTGACGAAGGACGCCGTCAAGGCCGCCAAGGAGGCAGTGGCCTCGGTCGCCACGGCCAACAAGTAGTACACAAGTACGTAACGCCGGGAGCCCGGAGGGCCGGGCTCCGGTGGCATGTGCCAGGCTGTGCCCGCCGGTTCAGGATCCGCGCAGGGCCCTGTGCGGAAATCCGGTCCAGGAATTGGGGAGGGGTCGCGGGTGGCCGCGATGCAGCTGACACGCACGCACCGAATACTCATCGGTGTCGTCGTCGCGGGCGCGTTGATCATCGCCGCGATCGGCTTCGCCGGGTCGTACGCCGCCGTGCGCGAGCTCGCGGAGCAGAAGGGCTTCGGCGACTTCTCCCTGGTCTTCCCCATCGGCATCGACGCCGGCATCTGTGTGCTGCTGGCGCTCGACCTGCTGCTGACGTGGATGCGGATACCTTTCCCGCTGCTGCGCCAGACGGCCTGGCTGCTGACCTTCGCGACGATCGCGTTCAACGGCGCGGCGGCGTGGCCGGATCCGCTCGGTGTCGGCATGCACGCCGTCATCCCGATCCTGTTCGTCGTCGCCGTCGAGGCGGCCCGGCACGCGGTCGGCCGGATCGCGGACATCACGGCGGACAAGCACATGGAGGGCGTGCGGCTCACCCGCTGGCTGCTCTCCCCCGTCCCGACGTTCAAGCTGTGGCGGCGGATGAAGCTGTGGGAGCTGCGCAGCTACGAGCAGGTGATCAAGCTCGAGCAGGACCGGCTGATCTACCAGGCCCGTCTGCAGGCGCGTTTCGGCCGGGCGTGGCGGCGCAAGGCGCCGATCGAGGCGCTGATGCCGCTGCGGCTGGCGAAGTTCGGCGTGCCGCTGGCGCAGACGGCCCCGGCGGGCCTGGCGGCCGCGGGCATCGAGCCGGTGCTGCTGCCCCCGGCGCCGCAGGTCGAGGTCGACATGGCCGGCGGCAATCGTGCGGCTGGGGCGGCACCGGTGGGCGCAGCGGCACCTCCCGCCGAGCAGCGCCCCCAGTTGGAGAGCGTCTCCATCCAGCAGCCGGATTTCACCGAGTACCAGGAGCAGATCCCCCAGGCTGAGGCCCCCGCCCCGGACGAGAGCCCCTGGCTGCACGCCCGCCACCCCCAAGAGGTCCCCTATCAGGGCGGCTACAACCCCTTGTACGACCCCGAGGAACAGTACGAGGAGTGGTACAAGGAGCAGGATCCGGAGGAGTATCAGCAGTTCGGGCCGGACCCCCGGGACCCCCGGTACCAGCAACAACAGTTCGAGGCCCCGGAGCCCCAGGACCGCGAGAACTCTCCGGAGGAGACCGGCAGCTTCCCCATCCCTGTCGGCCCCGGCCGCACGCGCGAGCTGGGCAACGGCGGCGGCACCCCCGAACCCGCCGCCCCGGAGGAGGAGTCGTACTACCAGGTCTTCAAGAAGTCGATAAACGGCAGCTACCCGACGCCGCGCGAGTTCATCGACAACGTGGAGGCCGAGTTCCGCGTCACCCTCCCCGCCGAGGAGTCGAAACGCCTGGTCAGCCGCTTCACCAACCGCCACACCGCGGAGCTGGAAGAGGACCACATCGCGTAGGGAGCAACGTCGGGCGTGCTCGGCACTCGATGGCTGGGTCGGCGCTCAGGTCTCGCCATCGGGTGAATCCTGCGGCAATCAACGCATCACGCTCAGCGTTGGAGCGCACCTGGAGCCGTGACGGCCCGAGGCGGGGAGCCCTCACCGTCCTCCGGTGCCGTGGCCGCCTCGTCGTGCGCACGGCGGTCCCCGGGTAGGCCGACACGGCGGATCTCCTGGTAGGCCGACACGGTGGGTCCCCGGGTAGGCCGAAGGGTGTGCGGAAACGCCGCAGGGCCCTCGCCCCTCTCGGGGCGAGGGCCCTGCCGGGCGCGGTCGTCAGGCGGCCAGCAGCTTGCGGACCCGGTCGGCACCGACCGCCAGCAGCAGCGTGGGCAGACGCGGCCCGGTCTCGCGGCTGACGAGCAGGCGGTACAGCAGGGCGAAGAACGAGCGCTGGGCGGTCTTCAGCTCCGGCGTGGGCTTGGCGTCCGGCTCCAGACCGGCCATCACCTTCGGCACGCCGTAGACGAGCGTGGTCAGGCCGTCCAGCGACCAGTGCGTGTCCAGGCCCTCCAACAGCAGCCGCAGCGACTCCCGGCCCTCGTCGTCCAGGGAGGCGAGCAGCTCGGTGTCGGGCTCGGCGCGGACCACGGTGCGCTGGTCGGCCGGGACCTGGGTGGTGATCCAGTTCTCGGCGCGGTCGAGCCGCGGCCGTGCCTCGTCGAGCGAGGTGAGCGGGTTCGCCGGGTCGAGGTCGCTGAGGATGCGCAGGGTCTGCTCGTCGTGGCCGCCGGTGATGTCGACGACGGAGGCGAGCGTGCGGTAGGGCAGCGGGCGCGGGGTGCGCGGCAGCTCACCGGCGGCGGTGCGGACGGCCCGCGAGTACGCGGCGGCGTCGGCCGGCAGCGCGCTGCCGTCCTCGACCTTCGCGGCGAGCTTGTCCCACTCGTCGTAGAGCCGCTGGATCTCCTGGTCGAAGGCGATCTTGAAGGACTGGTTGGGCCTGCGGCGGGCGTACAGCCAGCGCAGCAGCGGCGCCTCCATGATCTTCAGCGCGTCGGCCGGGGTCGGCACGCCACCGCGCGACGACGACATCTTGGCCATGCCGCTGATGCCGACGAAGGCGTACATGGGGCCGATCGGCTGGACGCCGTCGAAGATCTCGCGGACGATCTGCCCGCCGACGACGAAGGACGAGCCCGGGGAGGAGTGGTCGACGCCGCTCGGCTCGAAGATCACTCCTTCGTAGGCCCAGCGCATCGGCCAGTCGACCTTCCAGACGAGCTTGCCGCGGTTGAACTCGCTCAGCCGGACGGTCTCGCTGAAGGTGCAGGCGGTGCAGGTGTACGCCAGCTCGGTGGTCGCGTCGTCGTACGAGGTGACCGTGGTCAGGTCCTTGCCGCACTGCCCGCAGTAGGGCTTGTACGGGTAGTACCCGCCGGCGCCGCCGCTGCCGTCGTCCTCCGCGGCCGCGCCGGAGCCCTCCGCGGCCTCGAGCTCCGCCTCGTCGACCGGCTTCTGCGACTTCTTCGCGGGTGCCTTCTTGGTGCGGTACTGGTCGAGGATCGCGTCGATGTCGCCGCGGTGCTTCATCGCGTGCAGGATCTGCTCGCGGTAGGCGCCCGACGTGTACTGCTCGGTCTGGCTGATCCCGTCGTACTCGACGCCCAGCTCGTCCAGGGCGGCGGTCATCGCGGCCTTGAAGTGCTCGGCCCAGTTCGGGTGGGCCGAGCCGGCGGGCGCGGGGACCGAGGTGAGCGGCTTGCCGATGTGCTCCGCCCAGGACTCGTCGACGCCCTCGACACCGGCCGGCACCTTGCGGTAGCGGTCGTAGTCGTCCCAGGAGATCAGGTGGCGGACCTCGTGGCCGCGCCGCCGGATCTCGTCGGCGACCAGGTGCGGGGTCATGACCTCGCGGAGATTGCCCAGGTGGATGGGGCCGGAGGGGGACAGTCCGGACGCGACGACGACCGGTTTGCCAGGCGCACGTCGCTCCGACTCGGCGATGACCTCGTCCGCGAAACGGGAGACCCAGTCGGTCTCGGTGCTGCTCTGAGCCACGGTCGGCACGTCCTTCTTTCTCGAAGCTTCTCGAAGCTGGCTGAAGCTGGGGCGGAGCTGGGCGGAGCCGGAGCTCTCAGCCATTCTCCCAGACGGAGCAGATCGCTCCGGGCCCTGCGGGGCGCGGCTCATTGTTCCGGGAAACCGCTTGTGTCTCCATGGGATACTTGACAACCGCAACAGACCTTCTCCTATCGGAACGGAAGCTCATGGCCTCGGTCCCTTCCCTCGCTTCGAATGTGCAGCAGCGCCTCGCGGACGCCCTCACGGCAGCCCTGCCGGAGGCCGGTGCCGCCGACCCCCTGCTGCGACGAAGCGACCGGGCCGACTTCCAGGCCAACGGCATCCTGGCGCTGGCCAAGAAGCTCAAGGGCAATCCCCGTGAGCTGGCGGCCAAGGTCGTGGACGCCATCGGCCCGAACGACGTCCTGGGGGACATCGAGGTCTCCGGCCCCGGCTTCCTGAACATCACGATCACCGACAAGGCGATCACTCGGACGCTGGCCGCGCGTGCGGCCGACGACCGCCTCGGCGTGCCCTTCGCCGCGGAGCCCGGCACCACGGTGATCGACTACGCGCAGCCGAACGTGGCCAAGGAGATGCACGTGGGCCATCTGCGGTCCGCCGTGATCGGCGACGCGATGGTGCAGATCCTGGAGTTCACCGGCGAGAAGGTGGTCCGTCGCCACCACATCGGCGACTGGGGCACCCAGTTCGGCATGCTCATCCAGTACCTGATCGAGCACCCGCACGAGCTGGACCACAGGGACGGAGTCTCCGGCGAGGAGGCGATGTCCAACCTGAACCGTCTCTACAAGGCGTCCCGCACCCTGTTCGACTCCGATGAGGAGTTCAAGGACCGGGCCAGGCGCCGGGTGGTGGACCTCCAGGCCGGCGACGAGGAGACCCTCGCGCTGTGGCAGAAGTTCGTCGACGAGTCGAAGATCTACTTCTACTCGGTCTTCGAGAAGCTCGACATGGAGATCCGTGACCCCGACATCGTCGGTGAGTCCGGGTACAACGACATGCTCGACGAGACCTGCCGCATCCTCGAGGAGTCCGGCGTCGCCGTGCGCTCCGAGGGCGCGCTGTGCGTGTTCTTCGACGACGTGAAGGGCCCCGACGGCAATCCGGTCCCGCTGATCGTGAAGAAGTCCAACGGCGGCTACGGCTACGCCGCGACGGACCTCTCCGCGATCCGCGACCGTGTGCAGAACCTCGGCGCCGACACCCTCGTGTACGTCGTGGACGCCCGCCAGTCCCTGCACTTCAAGATGGTCTTCGAGACCGCCCGCCGGGCCGGCTGGCTGAACGACAAGGTCAAGGCGGTCCAGCTGGCCTTCGGCACCGTCCTGGGCAAGGACGGCAAGCCGTTCAAGACCCGTGAGGGCGAGACGGTGCGTCTGGTGGACCTGCTGGACGAGGCGATCGACCGTGCGACGGCGGTGGTGCGCGAGAAGGCCGAGAAGGTGGGCCTGAGCGACCAGGAGATCGTCGAGAACGGCCGGTATGTGGGCGTCGGCGCGGTGAAGTACGCCGACCTGTCGACGTCCGCGGTGCGCGACTACAAGTTCGACCTGGACCAGATGGTGTCGCTGAACGGCGACACGTCCGTGTACCTGCAGTACGCGTACGCCCGTATCCAGTCGATCAAGCGCAAGGCGGGCGACCGGAGTCCGGTCGCGCACCCGGAGCTCGCGCTCGCCCCGGCGGAGCGTGCGCTGGGTCTGCACCTGGACCAGTTCGGTGAGGTGCTGGCCGAGGTGGCGTCCTCGTACGAGCCGCACAAGCTGGCCGCGTACCTGTACCAGCTGGCCTCGCACCTGACGACGTTCTACGACCAGTGCCACGTGCTGAGCGCGGACAACCCGCCGGAGGTCGTGGAGAACCGCCTCTTCCTCGTCGATCTCACCGGGCGCACGCTGCACCAGGGCATGGCGCTGCTGGGCATCCGGACGCCCGAGCGGCTCTGATCACACGGTTCCGCCCACTGGCCGGACGAGTCAGCGAGCCACCCACTCGCCCTTGTCCGGCCAGTAGTCGTACATGGGCCGGCCTTCCGCGGCACTGGTACGGAACGGCCTGCCGCCGTCGTCGACGCGGACGGTCCCGCTCCGGTCGCCGCTGCTCCAGGCGACCTCCAGGTACCAGCTGACGTCGTGCCCCTCGGTGTGCACGTCGAAGTTGAGAACCTGCGGATCGTTCGACGCCACCTTGTACGGGAAGTCCTTGGCGGGCACGGTCAGATCGCCGTCCGTTCCCGCGACGGGCTTCACGACGGGACGGCCCGCGTCGAGGTCGATGTCGAAGGTCTGCGGAGTGACGCCGCTGCCGCACCCCTCTCCCATCGAGTGCACGTTCCACGCCAGTGCCGCGCCCCGCGCCACGGTCCGTACATGCACGGCGTTGATGACGACCGAGTCCTCGGTCCTGCCGGTGGCGGTCAGCTGCAGATGCATACGGCCGGCGTCGACGCCACCGAGCACTTGGGCCCAGCGCCGACGGTCCTGCGGGGCGGGCGGCGGGGGGAGTCCGTCCGACTTGCCTTCGAACAGGTAGTACTGCCCGCACGGCGAGGCCCAGTTGTACGAACTGACCCCCACGCGCAGCGGCACACCGCCGGTCCCGGCCGGCGCCTCGCCGTCCCGGGACGCCTCCGCGGACGGGGTCGCGCCGGCAGAGGAGGCGCTCGCGTCCGGGCTGCCGCTCGGGGATGCACTCGCGGAGGGCGAGGCGGAGGCGGTGACGGGGGCGGTACGGGACGCGGCGGCCCGGGTCGGTCCGACGGATCCGGCAGGCCCCTCGGCCCTGGTGCCGGTATCGCCGGAGTCACCGGCGTTGAGGGCGACGACTCCCACGGGGACGGCGAGCGCGACGACGGCGGCCGCGGCAAGGGCCACGAGGAGGGCCCGGCGCCGGGCGCCTCCGACGGTGCCGACCCGCGGTCCGCCCTCGCCGGTCTCGCCGGTCTCGCCGGTCTCCTCGGCGTCGTCGGTCTCGTCGGTGTCCGGTGGCGGAGCGGGCTCGTCCGCGGCAGCGGCGGAGGCTGCCCGGGACCCGGCCGCCTCGGCCGCGACGCCGGCCCTCGCATCCCCGCCTGTGACGCCGGTCCTCGCATCCCCGCCCGTGGTGTCGGCCCCGACACCCGCTTCCTCGTCGGCCGCCACCGGCGTGACCGGCACAACCGGCGTGACCGGCGCGGCGGGCGCGACGGCCGGGGTCGCCGTCTCCGCTCCGGCGCGTCCGCGCCGACGGGACTCGTCCGCGAGGATCCACCGCCTGTGCAGATCGACCAACTCCTCGCGCTGCGCACCGCACAGCCGGGCGAGCCGGTCGACGGAGGCGAACTCGGCCGGAACAGCGTCGCCGTTGCAGTAGCGGTGCAGCGTCGATGTGCTGACGTGCAGCTTGCCGGCCAGCACTCCGTAGCTGAGTCCCGAGCGGTCCTTCAACTGCCGCAGCACAGCCGCGAGCTGCTCGGCCTCCGGCGTTGTCGCCACTGCTGTTCTCCCCCATGTCATGCCGGTGCCACGTCCCGGAACGTCGTTCCAGGCAAAGGTTTTCCGCCCAGGTCAGAGTACGCGCAGGCATTCCGGCATCCCCAATGGTCCGGCGGGCGTTGCGGCCGGAATCCGCCCCTCGCCAACCTGTGACCACGCCGCAAGGCACCGCAGAGAACGACCTTTCGAACGGGGAGAACCACCATGCGCACCAAGCTGATCCGCACCACGGCCGTCGCCGCCACCGCCCTGATGGCGGCCCTCTCGCTCACCGCCTGCCAGAGCGACGACGGCGCCCAGGACGAAGGCGCGGCCCCCACCGCGAGTGCTCCCGCCACGCAGAAGCCGGCAACGGACCCGACCGCGGCCCCCACCTCGGACCCCGTGACCCCCGCGAGCCCGTCGGCCGAGAAGCCGGCCGGCAACGGCAACAAGGGCAACGGCAAGGGCAGCAGCGGAGGCAGCACCGGAGGTTCCGCCGCCGGCACCGGCGGCGGAACCGAAGACGCGGGCCCGGTCATGACCGCCTGCGGCGCGGACGTGAAGGTCACCTACAGCACGGTGCGCCGGCCCATCAACCACGCGCTGCTCACCATGACCAACACCGGCTCCCAGCCGTGCAACGCGTACCACGCGCCGCTGCTCCGCTTCGACGACGCGCAGGCCGCCACGGCCGTCCACCAGGACAGCAGGCCGCAGGCCGTCGTCACCATCGCGCCCGGCGAGTCCGCCTACGCCTCGATCATGCTGGCGTCCGCGGACGGCAGCGGGACCGACGGTCGCACGGCCACAAGGCTCGCCGTGCACTTCGCCCCGCGCAGCGGCTCCGGCTCGACCGACGCCGCCCCGGCTGTGATCAGCCTGCCGGCCGGCACGTACACCGACACCACCACGACGGTCAGCTACTGGCAGGGCTCTATGGACGACGCCCTCATGTACTGATTCCTGTGCGGGTGATCCGGGGTCCCGGGACGGCCGGGGCCCCCGATCACCGGCTCCCGCTCACCGCAGGAGCTGGTGGGACTGCCTTCCTGATGCCTGGTCGATCTCCGTGTGCGCCTTCTGCAGGAGCTGGGAAGCGAGGTCCATCAGCGCACGGGCGCCGGCGATCTCCTCACCGACGAGCAGTTGCGGCTGGTCGGAGTGGTGCCTATTCGCGTTTCCGTGTCCGCGGTACTCCGTCCCGTCACCGAGCCTCACCATGGCGGCCGCCCTGGTCCGGTCGCCGTCCTCCTTGAACTCCATCTCGATGTGCCATCCGACGAGTGTCTGCATGACGGTTCACCTCCAGCGGTACCCCTTCAAGGGTGCGCCGCACGGTCCCTGAACGCGAGTGCGCGCCGCTGGAACACCGGCGGGCGCACGGCCCGCGGCCCTGCCGGTGGGACCGGCCCCCCACCCGGGGTGCACCTGACGACACCCGCGGTACGGGGGTACGTCGGCTGCCCGCGGACGCGCCGCTTCCATAGCTTCATGGGCATGTCCAACACCATCGTGATGATCACCGCCGTCGCCGCCCTCGCGGCCGGCTCCCTGACCGGAACCGGCGCAGACATCGGCCCGCCGACCGGCCCCTCCCCCGTCGTGCGCACGGCGGACGGCGCGGTGCGCGGCACCCTCACCGGGACCGCCCGCGTCTTCCAGGGCATCCCGTACGCCGCCCCGCCCGCGCGCTGGGAGCCGCCCCGGCCCGTGCGTGCCTGGCGAGGCGTACGGGACGCGACCGAGCCGGGGGCCGCGTGCGCGCAGTCCGGCGCCATCCCGGTCAAGGGCCCGCAGAGCGACGCCGAGGACTGCCTCTTCGTCAACGTCACGACTCCGCGCGCCGCCGCGCCGTCGCCCCGTCCGGTCATGGTCTGGCTGCACGGCGGGGACCACGAGGACGGCGAGGGAGCGATGTACGGGGCGCGGCGTCTCGCGGCGGGCGGCGACGTCGTGGTCGTGACGGTCAACTACCGGCTCGGCGCCCTCGGCTACCTGGGCGACGGCAACTTCGGTCTCCAGGACCAGCAGGCGGCCCTCCGGTGGGTCCGGGAGAACGCGGCGGCCTTCGGCGGCGATCCGCGCAATGTGACGCTGTTCGGCGAGTCGGGCGGCGCCCGCAGCGTCTGCGCGAACCTGGTCTCGCCCGCGTCGACGGGCCTGTTCCACCGGGCGGTCCTGCAGAGCGGCCCGTGCCTGGACGACGACGAGACCCTGACACGGGCCGAGGCCCTGCGTCACGCGCGGCACCTGACGGGGAAGTTCGAGAAGCCCCTGCGCACGGTGCCCGCGGCGGAGCTGGTGGCGGCTGACGACGAGGAGACGCGCTACGGCCCCGTCTACGGCACCCCGTTGCTGCCCCGCACGCCGCGCGAGGCGTTCGCGTCCGGACGCTTCAACCGCGTGCCCGTACTGCACGGCATCAACCGCGACGAGGAGACGTTCCGCGTCTACGGCCTGGAGCTGTCCCGGCAGAGGCTCCTCGACGAGCACGACTTCCGTGCGTACGTGACCGGCGCTTACGGCGCGGAGGTCGCGGAGAAGGCGCTCGCGCGGTATCCGGCGAGCGCGTACGGCGGCTCGTACGGACGGGCGCTCGCGGCGGCCATGACGGACGCCGTCTGGGGGCGCTCGGCGATCGCCACCGATGACGCCCTGGGCACGCGAACGCCGACGTACGCCTACGAGTTCTCCGAGCAGGACAACCCGTGGTTCAAGGACTTCCCGCCGGCGAGCTTCCCGGTCGGCGCCCCGCATCTCGCCGAGCTGCCGTATCTGTTCGACCTGGCCTGGGCCGAGCCGCTCACCGGGGAGCAGCGGCGGCTGGCCGCGGCGCTGACCGGAATCTGGTCGGACTTCGCGCGCACCGGCCGTGCCCCGTGGCAGCCGTACACGCCGGACGCGCCGCACACCGCTGCCATCTCGTCCGAGGGTGTTCGCCCCACGGACCTGGCGAAGGAGCACAACCACTCCTTCTGGAAGGACCTCTGAGGCTGCCGGCCCCGGGACTTACCCGGAAGTCACATTGGTCTATACCTTGACTCGATCACGTCAATCACGCTTGAGTGTGCGCACAGCCCCCCACCGCGGCCTGACCCGGCGAGCAACTGCCGCTTCGGGTAAGGCCGTTGCGCTCAAAGGAGTGATCGAGTGCTGAGAACCCGCCTCATGGCACTGCTGACCGCCGTCCTCATGGCCACCGGCCTCGCCGTCGCCCTGACACCCTCCGCGTCCGCCGCCGGCCCGTGCGACACCGCCACGGACTGGCGCCAGGGCGCCTGGTACACGGCTGGCAACGTTGTCAGGTACAACGGCTCCTACTACATAGCCGAGCACGACAATCCGGGCTACAGCCCGACGATCAGCACCTGGTACTGGGACCCGTACACCTGCAGCGGCGGCGGCACCCCGTCCCCGTCCGGCTTCGTGGTCAGCGAGTCGCAGTTCAACCAGATGTTCCCGAACCGGAACCCGTTCTACACGTACAGCGGTCTCACCGCGGCCCTGAGCGCCTACCCGGCGTTCGCCAACACCGGCAGCGACACGGTGAAGAAGCAGGAGGCGGCGGCGTTCCTCGCCAACGTCAGCCACGAGACCGGCGGCCTGGTCCACATCGTCGAGCAGAACACCGCCAACTACCCGCACTACTGCGACTGGAGCCAGCCGTACGGCTGCCCGGCCGGACAGGCGGCCTACTACGGCCGCGGCCCGATCCAGCTCAGCTGGAACTTCAACTACAAGGCCGCGGGCGACGCGCTCGGCATCGACCTGCTGAACAACCCCTGGCGGGTGGAGCGCGAGGCGGCCGTGGCCTGGAAGACCGGCCTCTGGTACTGGAACACCCAGAACGGCCCGGGCACGATGACCGGCCACAACGCCATGGTCAACCAGGCGGGCTTCGGTCACACCATCCGCTCGATCAACGGCTCCCTGGAGTGCGACGGCAAGAACCCGGCGCAGGTCCAGAGCCGGGTGACCAAGTACCAGCAGTTCACGCAGATCCTCGGCGTGCCCGCCGGCTCGAACCTCTACTGCTGAGCCGCCGGACCTCATGAACGGGCCGCGGACCGGGGAGACGACGTCCCCCGGCCGCGGCCGCACCATGTCACGGGCCTTCGACCGCACAGATCCGGCCGAAACGTTCCGCGCAGGCAGCCCCCACGTCCTTCTCCCCGTCCTCCGGTCGAGAGGCACCCGGGACAACCGGGCGCCCGGCCCACGGGGTTGAGGAGGGGAACGTTGATACGTGCCCGGAGGATATGGGCGACCGCGACAGCGGTGCTCATGGCGGTAGGGGTGGCGCCGGCAGCGGCGCACGCCGTCCAGCCGCCCGAAGTTCGCCCCGCCACGGCGGCGGACGGCAACGACGCTCTGCCGCCCGGCTGGCGGATCACCCATGACGACGGACAGGGCGCTCTGGAGTGGCGCTCGCCGCGTCCCGTGCCCCCGGGTGACGCGCGCGTCGAGTTCCACGCGGACGACGGGATCGTCGGCGTGCCCGAGGCCGGCAAGGACGGACGGAGCTTCCGCCTGCCCCTCGACGACGCGCGGACGACCGACCCGGCGGACCTGAAGAACCTGACCGTGCTGGCGGGCGGCCGCCGTCTGGACCAGGAGCCCGGCGGCGACTCCGGCGCCCGCGGGACCGCGCCGACCGCGAAGCCGCCGGCCGAGTTCCCGCCGGGGGCCGTCGACCCGGGCCGGGCGGGCACCTACCGGACCACCACCGGCGAGTACACGCTCGACCCGGTCCGGCTGCCCGGCTTCGCGGCGCCGGTCGAGATGCGCGCCGTGGTGGTCGCCCCGAAGGGCGCCCCCGGCAAGCGCCCGCTCGCGCTGTTCCTGCACGGCCGGCACGCCACCTGCTATGTCCCGGGCAAGGACGACGAGGTGACGATCGACTGGCCGTGCGCCAAGGGCGCGAAGCCGATCCCGAGCCACCGCGGCTATCTGCGCGACCAGGAGCTGCTGGCCTCCCAGGGCTATGTGACCGTGTCCATCGCCGCGAACGGCGTCAACGGCCAGGACTGGAACGCCGAGGACGGTGGCGCGCAGGCGCGCTCGTCCCTGGTGCGGTCGCATCTGGCCCGCTGGGCGGACTGGGCCGCGAAGCCGGCCACCGCACCCGGACCGGTACGCAAGGCCCCGAAGGCCGACCTGTCCCGTGTCCTGCTCGTCGGCCACTCGCGCGGCGGCGAGGGCGTCAACCGCGCGGCCATGGACAGCCTGTATCCGCCCGCCCCCGCCCAGGACGGCTACCGCGGGAAGGTGCGCTGGCACATCCGCGGGACCGTGCTCATCGGCCCGACGATCTTCGGCCACAACCCGGTGCCGGACGTCCCGTCGCTGACGATCCTGCCGGGCTGCGACGGCGACGTGTCCGACCTCCAGGGCCAGGTGTACGCGGACGGGACGCGCGGCGTCAGCCGGGGCAAGGCCCTGCACAGCGCGGTCTACATGGTCGGCGCGAACCACAACTACTTCAACAGCGAGTGGACCCCCGGCCAGGCCCAGGCCCCCGCCGACGACGACTTCTGGCCCGACCCCGAGCAGCCGGACCCCGTCTGCTCGCCGGGTACCGCGACCCGGCTGACCGCCGACCAGCAGCACCGGGCCGGCGCCACCTACATCGCCGCCGCCGCACGCCTGTTCGTCGCCGGTGACGACCGGGTGCGCGAACTGCTCGACGGCACGGGCCGCCGAGCCCCTTCCGCCGACCCGGCGCGGGTGCTGACCCACGCCGTCGGCGCGAACCGCGGCGCCGGGTTCCTCCCCGACGGACCCGTGACCGTGACCGGCGGCCGGCTGTGCGACGCCATCGACCCCAAGGCTCCCTGCCTGGACTCCGGGTCCTCGCCGCACTTCGCCCACTGGCAGCCCGAGCACGAGACCGGCCGCCGCGCGGTGGCGCTGAACTGGTCCGCACCGGGCTCCGCGGTGACCGTCAGGCCCGAGAAGCCGCTCTCCCTCAAGGGCGCCGACAGCCTCGCGCTGCGCGTCTTCGTGCCGCCCAACACCACCGGGACGCAGCTCGACGTGTCCGTCACCGACGCCTCCGGCAAGCGGGCGAAGCTGGGCGGTGTCCGGGTGGACGGGCTGCCGGGCAGCGACCGCACGACCTCCTACTGGGCGCGCGAGGTGCGTGTACCCCTCACCGCCGCGGCACGCGCCGGGCTCGATCTGCGCCGGGTCGCCGCGCTGGAACTGACCCCCCGCAGCCGCTCCGGCAAGGCGTGGCTGATGGACGCGTGGGCGTGGAGCCCCGGCACACCCGCCGTCCGTGAGGCCCCGCTGACCCGGATCGACCTCGGCCGGCTCAAGGTCAAGGAGGGTGACTCGGGCGTCCGCACGTACCAGGTGCCCGTCCGCGTGTCCGGCAAGGGCAGCGGAACGGTGCGCGTGTACGCCGTCGACCCGGTCACCGGCCGGGCGAAGGACCGGCTGGTGACGGTACGGGCCGGCAGCAGCATCGACGTACCGGTGAAGGTGGAGGGCAACAAGCGGTACGCCTACGACATGAGCCACGATGTGCTGGTCAAGGCGGTTCGGGGGGCCGTGGTCGGAGCGCACTCCGGCGGGGTCACCGCCGAGAACGACGACCCGATGCCGAAGGTCACCGTGAAGCCCGTCGCCGACAAGGTGACGGAGGGGCAGCCCCTGAAGTGGCGGGTCGCCCTGTCCGAGCCGGCCGACGCCGAGATCTACACGTCGATCCAGTTCATGCCCCCCGCCGGCGGCCCGGAGCTGTCCACCAAGGACGTCGACGAACAGTGGCTGCTGGACACCCTGATCGGCGAACTCCCCACCGATGACGTCCCGCTGTCCCGGCTGGAGTACCCGTTCCTGTGGGTCCCGGTACCGGCCGGGACCACCGGCGTGGACGTCACCGTGCCGACGGTCCGCGACCAGGTGACGGAGCCCGAGGAGTACGTGGGCATCCAGCCCGGGGACGACGAGGGCACGCCGCAGGGCCCGGCCCTCAGGGGCACGGTGCTCGACGCACCGTAGGACGCCCGCATCACGGCCGCGCGAACTCGCACCACACCACCTTGCCGGGTTCGCGCGGCCCGATCCCCCACCTGTCGGCCAGCGCGGCCACCAGCAGCAGGCCGCGCCCCGACTCGTCTTCCGGCTCGCGCAGGCACGGCCTCCCGTCGCCGCTGTCGTGCACCTCGACGCGCAGCGTCCCGTCCTCCGACAGCCACAGCCGCAGCAGATAGCCGCGGCCCGGCGGCACGCCGTGCACCAGCGCGTTCGTCGCGAGCTCGCTCACGCAGAGCGTGATGTCGTCGGCCCGCGCGCCCCATCCCCACGCGGTCAGCGCCTCCCGGGCGAACCTCCGTGCCGTACCGACGGATCGGCGCTCGCGACGGCAGAACACCTCGCGCAGTTCCTCGTGTTGCATCGTCCTGTCCACGGGACGAGATTCGCGCTGCGGGCGGCGATGGCGGCACTCCGCCGACCCGTACGTTTCATTTGTACGGGTCGTCCAGGCGTAACGTACGGGCGGGTGCGGGGAGTTGGTGAGATATGCACCCCAGGAGACGCCACCGGAAGAACGCGTCGGCGATGCGGCTGGTCGGCCGCCAGCTCGCCCGCTTCCGCGAGGCCGCGGGCCTCACGCAACGCGAACTCGCGACGGAGTTCAACCTCGCCGAGGAGACCGTCGCCTCCATGGAACAGGGCCGCCGCCCGCTGAAGCCGGACCTCGCGCAGAGACTCGACGACCGCCTCGACACGAAGGGCGCGCTGTCGGTCGCGGTGGAGCACATGCCGGAGGTGGACCTGATCCCGGCGTGGGCGGAGGAGTACATGGATCTGGAGCGGGAGGCGATCGCGCTGTCCTGGTACGACAACCAGGTCGTGCCGGGCCTGCTCCAGACCGAGCGCTACGCGCGGGGGGTCTTCCGTAGCCGGGTGCCCGCGTTCAGCGCGGACGAGATCGAGGCCCAGGTCGCCGCCCGCGTCGCCCGCCAGGAGATCCTGGCACGCACCCGGCCGCCGACGATCAGCTTCGTGATGTGGGAAGCCGTCCTGAGGGACCGGATCGGCGGCGACGAGGTGTACGAGGAGCAGGTGCGCCACCTGCGGGCCTGCGCCGACCTGCCCGACGTGTCCCTCCAAGTCATGCCGTTCGGCCGCACCAGCCATGCGGGACTCAACGGCCCGTTCACCTTGCTGGAGACCCCCGATCACCAGCTCCTCGGCTACACCGAGAGCCAGCGCGGCAGCCAGCTGGTCTCCGACCCGGACGAGGTCAGCATCCTGGCCCGCAAATATGCGATGCTGCGGGCACAGGCCCTCAACCCCGAGGAAAGCAAGGCCCTGTTGGATCGGCTGCTGGGAGAGAGATGAGCACCGGACTGAAGTGGTTCAAGTCCAGCTACAGCGGCGACGAAGGCGGACAGTGCCTCGAAGTGGCCTATGACTGGCGCAAGTCCAGCCACAGCGGCAGCGAGGGTGGGCAGTGCATCGAGGTCGCCACCCACCCCGCCACGATCCACGTTCGCGACTCGAAGAACCCCGGCGGCCCGAGCCTCACGCTCGACCCGGCCGCCTGGGCGGCCTTCGTCAGCGACCTGCGCTGATCCCCTGGGCGACCTCGGTCGCCCAGTACGTAAGGATCATGCTCGCGCCTGCCCGCTTGATGCCGAGCAGGGTCTCCGCGATCGCCTTGTCCCGGTCGATCCAGCCCTTCTCCGCCGCGGCCTCGACCATCGCGTACTCGCCGCTGATCTGGTACGCCGCGACCGGCACGTCCACCGACTCCGCGACCTTCGCCAGGACGTCGAGGTAGGGGCCCGCGGGCTTGACCATGACCATGTCGGCGCCTTCCTCGAGGTCGAGCGCCAGCTCGCGCATCGACTCGCGGACGTTGGCCGGGTCCTGCTGGTAGGTCTTGCGGTCGCCCTTGAGCGACGAGCCGACGGCCTCACGGAAGGGGCCGTAGAACGCGGAGGAGTACTTCGCGGTGTACGCGAGGATCGACACGTCCTCCTTGCCGATGGTGTCGAGCGCGTCGCGGACGACGCCGATCTGGCCGTCCATCATTCCGCTCGGGCCGACGACGTGGACGCCGGCGTCCGCCTGGACCTGCGCCATCTCGGCGTAGCGCTCGAGCGTGGCGTCGTTGTCGACGCGGCCGTCCGCCGCGAGGACCCCGCAGTGGCCGTGGTCGGTGTACTCGTCCAGGCACAGGTCGGACATGATCACGAGCTCGTCGCCGACCTCGGCCTTCACGTCCCGGATCGCGACCTGGAGGATGCCGTCCGGGTCGGTGCCGGCGGTGCCGAGCGCGTCCTTCTTCGCGTCCTCCGGCACGCCGAAGAGCATGATCCCGGCCACGCCTGCCTCGCGGGCCTCCACGGCGGCCTTGCGGAGCGTGTCACGGGTGTGCTGGACGACTCCGGGCATGGCCGAGATGGGCACGGGCTCGGCGATGCCCTCCCGTACGAACGCGGGGAGGATCAGGTCGGCCGGGTGCAGGCGCGTCTCCGCGACCATGCGCCGCATCGCGGGGTTGGTCCGGAGCCGCCGGGGGCGGGCACCGGGGAAGGATCCGTACGCAGTCATACGGCCACGCTACGCCTGTGCGACGGGTGCGAATGCCGACAGGGCGTCGGTGTGACCGGCCCCCTACGGCTTGGTCGCGGTGACGATCCAGGCGGCCGACTCGTAGCGGACGCCTTCCGGGGTCAGATGGCAGTCGAGGTCCGCCCGGAGGGACCGCAGGGCCCGCTCCCTGTCCTGCGCGTCGAGCCCTTCGAGCGCCCACTCCAGCATGCCGGAGACGAAATGCCCGGCGTGCTCGATGTCGCGTCCGAAGTTCATGGGCAGGGTGCGCCCGTCGAAGTGCGGCGAATCGAATCCGGCCGCCACGAGCACGTCGCCCACGACGTCCGGGTCGGCCATGGAGAACGGGCCGGGCGCGCCGGGAGGCGGCATGGGAAGGTCACGGCCGACCGCGACGGCGCCCAGGAACGACGTGAACCACTCGTTGCGCTCCGCGTCCTGCCAGACGAGGAGTGCCAGCCGCCCGCCGCGCCGCAGGGCGCGGGCGATGTTGCGGAACGCGGTGACCGGATCGGCGAAGAACACGCACCCGTTGCGGCTGACGGCCACGTCGAAGGCACCGGTGGGGAACGGGTACGTCTGGGCGTCGCCCTGCTCGTAGCGGACGCTGTCGAGCCCTTCGCGCTCCGTCTCCTGCCGGGCGGCGCGCAACATCGCCGTGGACAGGTCGATGCCGAGCACGGGCCCGCCGACGGTGAGCCGGGCGGCGGCGCGGGAGGTGAGGCCGTTGCCGCAGCCGATGTCGAGCACCCGCTCGCCCCGCTGGAGCCTCGCGGCGTCGAGGAAGGGGCGCTGGTAGGCGTGGACGGCGCGGTCGAAATCCTCCGCGTGTGCCGCCCAGTAGGCGCCCTGGACACCGTCCCAGGCGCGAGCCTGCTCGGCGTTGGACGGATCGACGTGGAGAGTGCTGGCGCTCACAGGGGGTCACCCACTTGACTGCCCGGAAGGATCCTTGTGCTTCCGGTGTACGCCTGTCGGCCCCCGCCTGTCGAACGTACGGAGGCGGGGCGGGTGGGGATCTCCCCGCCCGCCCCGCCTCCTGATCACGTCGCTCAGGTCGTCGTGCGACGCCTCCGGCCGCCCGGACGGCGCTCCGACGGGCGCGTCACGTGCTCGCCCGCCTCGACCGCGGCGGCGCGGCGGGCCGCGCCGAACTCGGCCAGCGCCTCGGCCAGCCGGTGCACGGACGGCTCGGGGGACAGTACGTCCACCCGCAGCCCGTGCTCCTCCGCGGTCTTCGCGGTGGCGGGACCGATGCAGGCGATCACGGTCACGTTGTGCGGCTTGCCGGCGATGCCGACCAGGTTCCGCACCGTCGACGAGGAGGTGAAGAGCACGGCGTCGAAACCGCCGCCCTTGATCGCCTCACGGGTGTCCGCCGGCGGCGGCGACGCCCGCACCGTCCGGTAGGCGGTCACGTCGTCGACCTCCCACCCGAGCTCGATGAGGCCCGCGACCAGCGTCTCGGTCGCGATGTCGGCGCGCGGCAGGAAGACGCGGTCGATCGGGTCGAAGACCGGGTCGTAGGGCGGCCAGTCCTCCAGCAGACCGGCCGCGGACTGCTCACCGCTCGGCACGAGGTCCGGCTTGACGCCGAAGTCCACCAGCGCGGCCGCCGTCTGCTCACCGACCGCCGCGACCTTGATCCCGGCGAAGGCGCGGGCGTCGAGCCCGTACTCCTCGAACTTCTCCCGCACCGCCTTCACGGCGTTGACGGACGTGAAAGCGATCCACTCGTAACGGCCGGTCACCAGGCCCTTGACCGCGCGCTCCATCTGCTGCGGCGTGCGCGGCGGTTCGACGGCGATCGTCGGGACCTCGTGCGGCACGGCGCCGTAGGAACGAAGCTGGTCGGAGAGCGAGGCCGCCTGCTCCTTCGTGCGCGGCACGAGCACCTTCCAGCCGAACAGCGGCTTGGACTCGAACCACGCGAGCTGCTCACGCTGTGCCGCGGCGCTGCGCTCACCGACCACGGCTATGACCGGCTGGTGGCCGTCGGGGGACGGCAGCACCTTCGCCTGCTTCAGGGTCTGCGCGATCGTGCCGAGCGTCGCCGTCCAGGTCCGCTGCCGCGTGGTCGTGCCGGCCACGGTGACGGTGAGCGGGGTGTCCGGCTTGCGGCCGGCCGCGACCAGCTCGCCGGCCGCCGCGGCGACCGTCTCGAGCGTGGCGGAGACGACGGCCGTGCCGTCGCTGGCGCCGACCTCGCTCCAGCAGCGGTCGGAAGCGGTCCGCGCGTCGACGAACCTGACGTCGGCGCCCTGCTCGTCACGGAGCGGGACACCCGCGTACGCGGGCACGCCCACCGCGGTCGCCACACCGGGCACGACCTCGAAGGGGATCCCCGCCGCGGCGCAGGCGAGCATCTCCCGACCCGCGTCGGTGTCCAGGCCGGGGTCACCGGTCACCGCACGGACGACCCGCTTGCCGCCCCGTGCGGCCTCCATGACAAGATTGGCCGCATCCCTGAGTACGGGGATTCCGGCGGTTGTTGACACGTCGTCAACAACCGTCAGTTCAGGCGTGCTCACGCTCGCCCGCGCATGGCCGCGAACGACGTCGAGCACCTGCGGCTCGGCGACCAGCACGTCGGCGCCGGCAAGCGCCTCCACGGCGCGCAGAGTCAGCAGACCGGGATCGCCGGGACCGGCACCCAGGAAGGTGACGTGCCCGTGTCCGTGTGCCGGAAGGGGCGGACGGTTCGAGGTGGTGGGGCTCAAAGTGCTCGCTCCCCCATAAGACCAGCCGCACCCTTGGCCAGCATCTCGTCCGCGAGTTCGCGTCCGAGTGCCGCCGCGTCGTCGTGCGACGTGGGTACGGGACCGGTGGTGGACAGCTGCACCAGCGAAGAGCCGTCGGTCGTGCCGACGACGCCGCGCAGGCGCATTTCGGTGAATTCCTGGCCGTCGCCCAACAGGTCGGCCAACGCACCCACAGGTGCGGAGCAGCCGGCCTCCAGGGCGGCGAGCAGGGATCGCTCGGCGGTCACGGCGGCCCGCGTGTGCGGGTCGTCGAGCTCGGCGAGCGCGGCGGTGAGGTCCGCGTCGGACGCGGAACACTCGATCGCCAGTGCCCCCTGGCCGGGAGCGGGCAGGACGAAGTCCACCGACAGGAAGTCGGTCACCTCGTCGGTCCTGCCGATGCGGTTGAGTCCGGCCGCGGCGAGCACGACGGCGTCGAGCTCCCCGTTCCGTACAAATCCGATGCGGGTGTCGACGTTGCCGCGGATCGGCACGGTCTCGATCGTCAGGCCGTGCGTGCGGGCGTACGCGTTCAGCTGCGCCATCCGGCGCGGCGAACCGGTCCCGATCCGGGCGCCGTTCGGCAGCCGCTCGAAGCTGAGGCCGTCGCGCGCGATCAGCACGTCGCGCGGGTCCTCACGCTTCGGCACGGCCGCGAGCGCCAGCTCGTCGGGCTGGGTCGTGGGCAGGTCCTTCAGCGAGTGAACGGCGAAGTCGACCTCCCCGCGCGCCAGCGCCTCACGCAGCGCGGCGACGAACACGCCGGTGCCGCCGATCTGCGCGAGATGCTCCCGGGACACGTCCCCGTACGTGGTGATCTCGACGAGCTCGACGGCGCGGCCGGTCAGCCGGCGCACCGCCTCGGCCACTTGCCCGGACTGGGCCATGGCCAGCTTGCTGCGCCGGGTTCCGAGCCTCAGTGCCCTCTCGGTCATACTCGCCCTCGGTTCTTGACATCTGCGTCATTCAGGTCGGCCCGGCTGACGGAGGCGACCGTCTCCGGGTCGAGGTCGAAGAGTGTCCGCAGCGCGTCCGCGTACCCGGCGCCGCCGGGTTCTCCGGCCAGCTGCTTGACCCGCACGGTGGGCGCGTGCAGGAGCTTGTCCACCACGCGGCGCACGGTCTGGGTGATCTCGGCCCGCTGCTTCTCGTCGAGCCCGGTCAGGCGCCCCTCGAGGCGCGCAATCTCCCCCGCCACCACATCGGCGGCCATGGTGCGCAGGGCGACCACGGTCGGCGTGATGTGCGCGGCACGCTGGGCGGCGCCGAAGGCGGCGACCTCGTCCGAGACGATCGAGCGGACCTGGTCCACGTCGGCGGCCATCGGCGCGTCGGCCGAAGCCTCCGCGAGGGACTCGATGTCGACCAGGCGTACGCCCGCGAGGCGGTGGACGGCGGCGTCGATGTCCCTCGGCATCGCCAGGTCCAGCAGCCCGAGCCGTACCGGCCCGGTGCCGTGCGCGGTGACCGTGCGGTCCGCCTCACGCGGGGCACGGGAGCCGTTGTCGACCCAGGCGCCGTGCTGGACGAGGGAGTCGTCGAGCCCGACGGGGCACTCGGCGGCGTCCGCGACGGCGGGCTCGGTGCCCCGGGCAACATCCGCGGCGCCGAAGGCCACGGCGCTGTCCGCGCCCTGCTCCACGGCGGAGACCGGCGCGTCGGCGTCGGCGGCGGCGGGCGGCACACCGGGAAGGCCGGCGAGGTCGTCGTGGCGTCCGGGCAGCTCGGCCACCCGTCCGTCGCGCGCCGCGACGGCGGCGAGGCGGGCGACGAGGCTTCCTTCGGGAGCGCGCAGGTCCTCGGGGACCGCCGCGCCGGGGACCATGTGCTGAGCGAGCGCCGCCGCGACCGACTCGGCCGTCAGCACCAGGCCCGTCGCACCGGTGCACGACACGGCCACGTCGGCCAGGGCGAGCTCGGCGGGCACGTCGGACATGCGCACGGCGCGCGCGCTCGCGCCGCCCTCGGCCAGCACCGCGGCCAGCCGCTCCGCGCGCTCCATGGTCCGGTTCGCGACGACGAGTTCCCGCACGCCGAGGCGCGCCAGCGTCGTGGCGGCGAGCGAGGACATCGAGCCGGCGCCGATGACCAGCGCCTTCCGGTCCCGCGCCCAGGTCTCGACCGGCTCGCCCGCGGCGAGCTGTTCGAGACCGAACGTGACGAGCGACTGCCCGGCCCGGTCGATCCCGGTCTCGCTGTGCGCGCGCTTGCCGACCCGCAGCGCCTGCTGGAACAGGTCGTTGATCAGCCGCCCGGCGGTGTGCAGTTCCTGCCCGAGCGCCAGCGCGTCCTTGATCTGGCCGAGGATCTGCCCCTCGCCGACGACCATCGAGTCCAGACCGCAGGCCACCGAGAAGAGGTGGTGGACGGCCCGGTCCTCGTAGTGCACATAGAGATAGGGGGTGAGCTCCTCGAGGCCCACGCCGCTGTGCTGGGCGAGCAGCGTGGACAGCTCGGCGACGCCGGCGTGGAACTTGTCCACGTCCGCGTACAACTCGATGCGGTTGCACGTGGCGAGCACCGTCGCCTCGGTGGCGGGTTCCGCGGCCAGGGTGTCCTGCAGAAGCTTGATCCGCGCGTCGGTGGGCAGGGATGCCCGCTCCAGCACACTCACGGGTGCGCTGCGGTGGCTCAGCCCTACGACCAGGAGACTCATGCCGGCATCACCGCGGACATGTCACCGTCGGGGCCCTTGCGGTTCGCGGCCTCGGCCTCTTCGCCGGCCTTGCGCTGCTCGTGGAAGGCGAGGATCTGGAGCTCGATCGAGAGGTCGACCTTGCGCACGTCCACGCCGTCCGGCACGGACAGCACGGTGGGCGCGAAGTTCAGGATGGAGGTGACACCGGCGGCGATCAGGCGCTCGCACACCTGCTGCGCGGCACCGGCGGGCGTGGAGATGACGCCGATCGAGACCCCGTTGTCGCTGATGATCTTCTCGAGCTCGTCCGTGTGCTGCACCGGGATGCCCGCGACGGGCTTTCCGGCCATGGCCGGGTCGGCGTCGATCAGCGCGGCGACCCGGAAACCACGGGACGCGAAGCCGCCGTAGTTGGCGAGCGCGGCGCCGAGATTACCGATTCCTACGATCACAACCGGCCAGTCCTGGGTCAGGCCCAGTTCCCGGGAGATCTGGTAGACGAGATACTCCACGTCGTAGCCGACGCCCCGGGTCCCGTACGAGCCGAGGTAGGAGAAGTCCTTGCGCAGCTTCGCGGAGTTGACGCCCGCGGCCGCCGCGAGCTCCTCGGACGACACCGTGGGTACGGAACGCTCCGACAGCGCGGTCAGTGCGCGCAGGTACAGCGGAAGCCGGGCGACGGTGGCCTCGGGGATTCCTCGGCTACGGGTCGCCGGTCGGTGATTTCGGCCAGTTGCCACGGTGCTCCTGGGGGATGAGCGAGGCTGCAGGCGGCCGTGTGTCTCAAGACCGCCCCGTCGACAGCAGGCTATGTCTTTGTGAACGCGTGCACAAAGATGGTGTCCGCTTTGTCCGTCCAAAGTGACCGGGGTCACGCGATTCGGCGGCCGGATCGAGGAACCGCGAACCGATCGTGACCGTTGGGCTACCGAAGGGCGCAAAATCGGACACTCTCCTCTCGAATACGCCCCCGAGACCGCCTGATTCCGCCTACTCTGCCCTGCCGTCACCGCCCGCCGATAGGGCCGCGACGGCGCGCCGTGGACTTCCGTGGATGTCCGTGGACGCAGGGCTATCCGGCCAGCGCGCGTCGCAGCCGGGCCGCGTCCACCTTCCAGAAGGTGTGGTGCTCGCCGTCGACGAGCACCACCGGGATCTGCTCCCAGTAGGCGCGGTGCAGCTCCTCGTCCTGGTTGATGTCCTTCTCCTCCCAGGGCACGCCCACCTCGGCGCACACCTGCTCGACCACCGCGCGCGCATCGTCACAGAGGTGACACCCGGGCTTCCCGATGAGGGTCACCACGTGTTCCCCGGAGTTCTTCTTCGTACGCCGCAGCAGTGGACTCATGCGCCCATTCTCGCCGGTCCCCTTAACAGCGCGGTCGCGGACTGTTCACGCCGACGCATCCTGGCGCGGCGGGAAGTACCGAACAGACTGGCTATGCTCACGACATGGCCGCACTGGGATGGCTCACCCCGCGCAGGCGCTCCGCCACGGCACGCAGCGTGCTCGCGGGCGAAGCCGCAGCCGAGGCAGCACGGAAGTCCTCGCAGACGATCGAGGCACTCGAGGCACAGGACGTCACCGCCCCTGCCGTGGAACCGGAGTTCCCCGTCGCGGGCGACGAGCGCGCCGCCGCCTTCTTCGACCTCGACAACACGGTCATGCAGGGCGCCGCGATCTTCCACTTCGGCCGCGGGCTCTACAAGCGCAAGTTCTTCCAGCGCCGCGAACTGGCGAGGTTCGCCTGGCAGCAGGCGTGGTTCCGGCTCGCGGGCGTCGAGGACCCCGAGCACATGCAGGACGCCCGCGACAGCGCCCTCTCCATCGTCAAGGGCCACCGCGTCTCCGAGCTGATGAGCATCGGCGAGGAGATCTACGACGAGTACATGGCCGACCGCATCTGGCCGGGCACCCGTGCGCTCGCCCAGGCCCACCTCGACGCCGGCCAGAAGGTGTGGCTCGTCACGGCTGCGCCCGTGGAGACCGCGACGATCATCGCCCGCCGTCTCGGCCTGACCGGCGCGCTCGGCACCGTCGCCGAATCCGTCGACGGCGTCTACACGGGCAAGCTCGTCGGCGAACCGCTGCACGGCCCGGCGAAGGCGGAGGCCGTGCGCGCGCTGGCGGCGGCCGAGGGCCTGGACCTGTCCCGCTGCGCGGCGTACAGCGACAGCCACAACGACATCCCCATGCTGTCCCTCGTCGGCCACCCGTACGCGATCAACCCGGACACCAAACTGCGCAAGCACGCCCGGCAGCGGGACTGGCGGCTGCGCGACTACCGCACCGGCCGCAAGGCGGCCAAGGTCGGCATCCCCGCCGCGGCCGGGGTCGGCGCGCTGGCGGGCGGCACCGCCGCCGCGGTCGCTCTCCACCGCCGCCGCCGCTGACGCCGGCGTCACGGGCGCGCTCCACGCCGTCCGGGCGCCGACACCGCGGCCTTTCACCGACGGCCGGCGGCCGCCGCGCGCTTCCGAACATGTGCTCCCCGCGCGTGTCGGCGGCCAATCCACGGGTGTTACCCCTTCGGCCCCCCGGCCAGTCCACTTGTCACGGCCCGGCCACAACTCACCGCCCGATAAGACAGATCACGACGTAATTCGATCAACAAGTGCTCACAATGTGCGACCAGTTGCGACGCATAGACGTAACAGAAGCGACGGAAACGACGATTTGAGCAACTGGGTGTAGCGCTGCCTGTACGAAGCGTTATTCTCCTCAGACGCATGACGGACCACCCCACCAGTCATCACGACGGGTGAACGGTCCCGCACTGCTCGTGATGGAAGCTCTGCCTCTGGGAGTCCCGTGTACCCACACGTCGGGGTTGACGCCTCGGGCCTGGCTACGCTGCGCGCAGCGGTCCTCGACCACTTGCGCGGCCTTGTCCCCGCCGCGTACACCGTCCCCGCATTCGCCACCCCCGGCCTCGCCGCCGGCGGCCCGGCCGCACCCTGCTACGCCCTGACCGACGGCCTGCAGAAGGGTCCCGCGCGCAGCGCCGTCGACGAGGGGCGGCGGTCGGCCGACGGACGGGCTGCGGGCAGAAGGGCGGGCCGGGGCAGCTCGGGCGCCCACGCCGCCACCCGCCGGCCCACCGCCGACAGCGACAGCGCCCGCATGATGGAACTGGTCGAGCGCGCCCAGGCGGGCGAGGCCGAGGCCTTCGGCCGGCTCTACGACCAGTACAGCGACACCGTCTACCGCTACATCTACTACCGCGTCGGCGGGAAGGCCACGGCGGAGGACCTCACCAGTGAGACCTTCCTGCGCGCCCTGCGCCGGATCTCCACCTTCACCTGGCAGGGCCGGGACTTCGGCGCCTGGCTCGTCACGATCGCCCGCAACCTGGTCGCCGACCACTTCAAATCGAGCCGCTTCCGCCTGGAAGTGACCACCGGCGAGATGCTCGACGCCAACGAGGTCGAGCGCAGCCCGGAGGACTCGGTCCTGGAGTCCCTCTCCAACGCCGCGCTGCTCGAAGCCGTCCGCAAGCTCAACCCCCAGCAGCAGGAGTGCGTCACGCTCCGCTTCCTGCAAGGCCTGTCCGTCGCGGAGACGGCGAGGGCGATGGGCAAGAACGAGGGCGCGATCAAGACTCTTCAGTACCGGGCGGTCCGCACCCTCGCCCGGCTGCTGCCCGACGACGCACGCTGAGCCGTTCCCCTGCGACAGAGCTCCACCGTCCCCACACTCCCCCACGGCCCCCGTCCCCAACTGACAATCGGTGACGCCTCGATGACGCACTGGTCCGATCATCTTTCGCGCGTAACCCAAGTGCCGCGACGCTCGTTGTGCGGAATGCAGGCTCCCTCTGGACGCGCCATGCCCGCAGCCACTCACTCTTTCGTGTGGATGTACTCAAGGTATGCAACCCTCCAGACCCTCAGGGGAGTCGACCGTCATGACGAGAGGAGGTGCCGCCAGTGATCGCGAACGTTTCGGCGCACCGGCGGGCGAACGCCTTCGCCCAGGCCTTGGAAGACCAGGCGGCCGAACAGCCCGACGAATCGGTCGAGTCCGTCGAACCGCCCGAGCACGAACGGCTGTTGACCCTGGCCCACGGTCTCGGCGAACTGCCGAAGCCGCAGCTGGACCCCGAGGTCAAGGTGGTGCAGCGGGCGCAGCTCGTGGCGGCGATGGAATCGCTGCT
Organism: Streptomyces kurssanovii; assembly: GCF_040677245.1. Taxonomy (NCBI): domain Bacteria; kingdom Bacillati; phylum Actinomycetota; class Actinomycetes; order Kitasatosporales; family Streptomycetaceae; genus Streptomyces; species Streptomyces kurssanovii. The sequence continues at coordinate 8,362 of NZ_JBFAQK010000001.1, read as the reverse complement.
GCAGGAAGGCAGAGGGGGTGCGTCCACGGGCCCTACGGTGCCCGAGCAGCGGACCTCGGGCCGCGGCGCGCACCGGGCATCCCCGCTCCGGAAATTGCGACCGCGTTCCCGCTGGTCGAAGGGGCTCGCTGCCGGCGGGCTGACCGTCGGTGTGGCGGCCGGAGCGTTCGGCGGAGTGGCCGCTGCGAGTTCCGACGCCCTCCCCGGTGACTCGCTGTACGGGCTGAAGCGCGGCATGGAGGACTTCAAGCTCGGCCTCGCGGACGGTGACTCCGACCGCGGAGAGCTCTACCTCGACCAGGCGTCGACCCGCCTGAGCGAGGCCCGCCGGCTGATGGAGCGGGACCGCGGCGGCGCCCTGGACCACGAGTCCCTGAGCGAGGTCCGCCGCACGCTCAACGGCATGCGGCACGACGTCACGGAAGGCCACCGCCTGCTCAGCGCCGCATACGAGCGCGACGGGTCGCTCGCCCCGATGGCCGCGCTCAATTCCTTCTCCCGTTCGCACCGCGACACGTGGGACGGTCTGCGCGAGCGGCTGCCCGCCCAGCTGACCGACGTCGGCGACGACGTCGACTCCGCCTTCGACGCCATAGACGAACAGGTCGGCCCGCTCGAGGCGATGCTGCCCCGTACCCCGGAGAAGCACCGCGAGTCCCAGGGCCCGGGCGCCTCACAGGACTCGGGGCGCACCGCCGACCCGGGCCGTACGGCGTCGAGCTCGCCCGGTACCGACGGCGGGAGCGCCCGGCCCAGCCCGTCCGGCTCCACCTCGGGCTCGCCGAACGACGGCCTGCTCGGCGGCAACACCGGTGGTCTTCTCGATCCGCCGGAGGGGGCGGCGAGCCCCTCCCCGTCCGGCAAGGGCTCGGAGCCGCCGCAGCCGGAGATCACCATCCCGCCGCTGCTGCCGGGCATCCTCCCGGGCCTCGGTTTCGAGGCCGAGGACGACGGCTGACGCGGGCGGGAGCACCGCGCGCGGCTGAGGGGTGGGTCCCGGTCGGGACCCACCCCTCAGCGGTGTCCATGGCGCGCCGGCAACGCCGGCACGGCTAGAAGAAGACCGAGCGGCGCTGCACCAGCAGCTTGTAGAGCGTGTGCTGGATCTGTTCCCGCACCTGGTCCGTCAGGTTGAACATCAGCATCGGGTCCTCCGCCGCCTCCGGCGGGTACCCGTCCGTCGGGATCGGCTCCCCGAACTGGATCGTCCACTTCGTCGGCAGCGGCACCGCTCCCAGCGGTCCGAGCCACGGGAACGTCGGCGTGACGGGGAAGTACGGGAAGCCCAGCAGCCGCGCCAGCGTCTTCGCGTTGCCGATCATCGGGTAGATCTCCTCGGCGCCGACGATCGAACACGGCACGATGGGCACGCCCGCCCGCAGCGCCGTGGAGACGAAGCCTCCCCGGCCGAAACGCTGAAGCTTGTAGCGCTCGCTGAACGGCTTGCCGATGCCCTTGAAGCCCTCGGGCATCACACCGACGACCTCGCCGCGCTGGAGCAGCCTCTCCGCGTCCTCCGCGCACGCCAGGGTGTGACCGGCCTTCCGGGCCAGCTCGTTGACCACCGGCAGCATGAACACCAGATCCGCGGCCAGCAGCCGCAGATGGCGGTCAGCGGGATGGTTGTCGTGCACGGCCACCTGGAGCATCAGCCCGTCCAGCGGCACGGTGCCCGAGTGGTTCGCCACCACCAGCGCCCCGCCCTCCGACGGGATGTTCTCGATGCCCTTGACCTCGACGCGGAAGTACTTCTGGTACATCGGCCGCAGCATCGACATCAGCACCTGGTCGGTGAGCTCGGCGTCGTAGCCGAACTCGTCGACCTCGTAGTCGCCCGTGATGCGTCGCCGCAGGAACGCCAGCCCGCCGGCGATCCTCCGGTCCCAGCCTCCGTCCGCCGTCACCGGCGTCTCCCCGGCGGCCGCCACGGGGGCTCCGTCCTGCTGGGCATCGCCGGCGCCACCCGCGTCACCGGTAGCGCCGGAAGCCGCGGAGAGGGCGCCCCTGACCGGCTCGGCAGGGGCCGCGGGAGCGGTGTCGGGGCCCGGCCCGGCCTCACCGGCCTGGGGGCCCGGCAGCGGGCTCAGCGCGGCGTCCCGCACCGCCGCCGCGTCCGCCTTGCGCCGGCCGCCGGACGCGGGGCGCCGCCGTACCGGGCGCTGCGCGCCGCCGCCGCGCGACCGGTCGTCGTCGAACGGAATGACCTTGGCGTCCGCCATCGTCGGCTGCGCTCCTTATCCGGGCTGTCCGCTGCTGTGCGTCGTCTGGGTGACCGCTCGCCCGCCGTCCTCGACGGGCGCCCCGTCGTGGACGCCGATCGACAGGGCCGCCGCGACCCGGTCCACCGCCTCGGCGAGCGACTCCGGCGGCAGCAGCCCCGGGCCACGGCTGCGCGCGAAGTCCGCGAACGTCTCAGCGGTCGTGTACTTCGGCCGGAAGCCCAGTGTCTCGCGCATCTGAACGGTGCTCACCACCCGTCCGTGCGTGAGCAGCCGGATCTGCTCGGGCGAGAAGTCGGTGAAACCGACCGTCCGCAGCGCCGAGCCCACCCAGGTGACCGCGGGGAGCAGCAGCGGCAGCGTGGGCCGCCCCAGCCGCCGCGAGCACTGCGACAGGGTCAGCACACCGTCACCCGCGATGTTGAAGGTGCCGCTGTTGAGCGTGCCGCGGCGCGGCTCGTGCAGGGCGATCCGCAGCACGTCGATCACGTCGTCCTCGTGGACGAACTGCAGCCGGGGGTCGTAGCCGAAGACGGTCGGCATCACCGGCAGCGAGAAGAAGTCGGCGAGCGGCGAGTCCGCGCACGGTCCGAGGATGTTGGCGAAGCGCAGCACGCACACCGCCACGTCGGGGCGGCGGCGGGCGAAGCCGCGTACATATCCCTCGACCTCGACGGCGTCCTTGGCGAATCCACCGCTCGGCAGCGACTTGGGCGGGGTGGTCTCCGTGAAGACCGCCGGGTCGCGGGGGGCGGAGCCGTACACGCTCGTACTCGATTTGATCACCAGCCGCTTGACGGTCGGTGACTTCTGGCAGGCGCCGAGCAGCTGCATGGTGCCGATGACGTTGGTCTCCTTGACGGCCGTACGGCCGCCGGCGCCCAGCGGCGTCCCGGTGACGTCCAGATGGACCACCGTGTCCACGGCGTGCTCGGCGAGGACCCTCGCGATGGCGGGCCGGCGGATGTCGGCACGCACGAACTCGGCCCCGCCCAGATGGTGTCCGGGCCCCTCGGCGTCGACCCCGATCACCCGGTCCACCTCGGGATCCCGCTGGATCCGCCGTACGAGACGGCCGCCGAGCTGCCGGGCCACTCCGGTGACGAGCACGACCTTGCCCAAGATCAGCGCCTTCCCTAGCTCCTGGCGTCACCGTAGCGCGTCACCGTTGCGCTGTGATGACCGCACGACGGACTTTTGCCACGTCGTGTCCACCGGTGCTCCACCCGTGCTCCGTACGGTGTCCGTCCCCGGGCCCGGACAGCACCTCGGCCCCTCCACCGGACTGGTGGAGGGGCCGAGAGACACGCTCAGCTGCCGCTTACTTCTTGTTGCGACGCTGAACGCGGGTGCGCTTGAGCAGCTTGCGGTGCTTCTTCTTGGCCATCCGCTTACGCCGCTTCTTGATAACAGAGCCCACGACTACCCTCGCTCACTTCTCTTCACTCGGTGCGGGGCGTCTGGGCCCACACGACCTACGTCGGCCTAGCCTACCTGCCGCCGAGTGAGGGACGTAATCCGAGGGCGGCCGTCCCTCCTCCGTTACGCGGATTCCACCCCCACGAAGGATTCGCGGAGATACTCGTGAACCGCTTGCTCCGGTACCCGGAAGGACCTCCCCACCCGGATCGCCGGCAGATGACCGCTGTGCACCAAGCGGTACACGGTCATCTTCGACACCCGCATCACCGAGGCGACTTCCGCCACGGTAAGGAACTTGACCTCGTTGAGAGGCCTCTCGCTGCCAGCAGCCATGACCCACCTGTACCTTCCGCACCCGACGCGCACCGGCTTCCCCTCCGGTGACTCTTCGTCGCTGTGCGCTCACTGCCCAGACTAGGGGCGGGTGATGCGAGTGGGGAAGAGGAGCAGCGATCGGCCGCCTACTGTGACAGACACGCCCGATTGAGCACATAGCGCGTCAACGGCCGGTAGTAATCGGACCGTACGGCGTCATCAAGCGGAACGGCGACGGACACCTGCCCCTCCACCTCACCGACGAACAGCGCCGGATCGTCCGTGTCCGCCAGTCCGATGGCCTCGATACCCAGTTGACCTGCTCCGCAGACCCAGCCGTGATCACCGACGACGAGATCGGGCAGCCGCCCGCCGGCGTCCGCGGCCGCCCCCAGCGCGACCCTGACCGGCAACGGGGAATGACTGTGGGCCCCCGCGCCGCCGGCGCCCGCCTCCCGGAGCCGCGCCACTCCCCGTACGTATTCGAGCCGGTACGTGCGTACGCCGAACCGGGTCGTTATGTCGACACATCGCCCCTGCGCGGGTGTGAGTACGGAACACCCCGCCGCCGACAGCGCGTCTGCCAGACCGGCGTAGAACCCGAGCAGCCGGTGCGGATGTCCGGTGCCGAACAGGACCGCCCCGCCCCGCTCGGCCACCGCGCCCAGCCGCTCCGCGAACGCGGCCAGCCTGCCGAGGGTCAGCTCCGGGTCGATGACGTCCGCCCCGGTCACATGCTCGGGATCGGCGGAGACCCCGCATCTGTCCGCCATGAGGGCGATGACGTCCCGCACGCTCCACGCCGACCGGGGGTCCAGTCCGATGGTGACCCGCGGATCGCGGGCGACGAACGCGCGATAGCTCCGCAGACTCGTCTCACGGGAGGTGGCGACATCACCGGCCAGCCGGGACGCCAGCAGATGCGCCCGCAGCGCCTCGGTGCTCAACACCCTCCCGATGCTGACGCAGAGAGGCACCCACCACGCGAAAACCCCGAACAACCCGCACAGTCGGCCTAACGCCCGCTATGCGCCGCGCTGCCGGTGTCAGGCCAGCAGCCCCCGCAGCGGGAACACCGCCCGCCGCGTCGCCAGCACGGCCTGGTCCAGCCGGTCAGCGGGGTCGTAGCCCTCTTCCCAGCCGCGCCAGGCCACCGGCCACCGGCCGTCCGTCATCCGCGCCGGAGCCAACTGCCGCGTCCGCGCGTACACCTCGTCCCGCCACGACGAAGGAATCACCGACTCGGGCTCGACCGGCTGGTGCGCCGCGAGCCCCACCAGATGCGTCCACGAGCGCGGAACCACGTCGACCACCGCGTAACCGCCACCGCCGAGCGCGACCCACCGGCCGCCCTCCACATGCTCGTGGGCCAGCGTGTGGCACGCCTCCTGGACGGCACGCTGCGCGTCGAGCGACACCGCCAGATGCGCCAGCGGATCCTCGAAGTGCGTGTCCGCCCCGTGCTGTGTCACCAGGACCTGCGGCCGGAAGTCGGCCACCAGCTCGGGCACCACCGCGTGGAACGCCCGCAGCCAGCCCTGGTCCCCCGTGCCCGCCGGCAGCGCCACGTTCACCGCGGAGCCCTCCGCGGCACCGGCCGCGCCCGTCTCCTCCGGCCAACCGGTCTGCGGGAACAACGTCTGCGGATGCTCGTGCAGCGACACCGTCAGGACCCGCGGGTCGTCCCAGAAGGCCGCCTGCACGCCGTCACCGTGGTGGACGTCCACGTCGACGTAGGCGACCCGTTCCGCGCCGAGCTCCAGCAGCCGCGCGATGGCCAGCGACGCGTCGTTGTAGATGCAGAACCCGGAGGCGCTCCCCGGCATCGCGTGGTGCAGCCCCCCGGCGAAGTTGACCGCGTGAGCGGCCTCTCCGCGCCACACGGCCTCCGCCGCGCCGACGGACTGCCCGGCGATCAGCGCCGACGCCTCATGCATGCCCTCAAAAGCCGGGTCGTCGACCGTGCCGAGTCCGTACGACTGGTCCGCGGCCTTCGGGTCGGCCGACGCCGCCCGTACCGCGTCCACGTAGTCCTCCCGGTGCACGAGCCCGAGCGTCGACGCCCCGGCCGGCCTGGCGGCGACCACGCGCATCGCACGGTCCAGTCCGTACGCCCGCACCAGCCCCATGGTCAGTGCGAGCCGCACCGGATCCATCGGATGGCCGGAACCGAAGTCATACCCGGTTACCGCCTCGTCCCACATCAGCAATCCGCGGCCGCTCATGCCCGACACCGTATCGGGCGCTCCCGTCACCGAACGATCCGGCGTACACCAGCGTCAACAACACGAGCGCCATGGGTACGAGCATCGCCCCGCGGTAGCTCCAGGCGTCCCCCAGCGCCCCGACCAAGGGCGACCCGATGAGGAAACCGACGTAGTTGAAGACGTTCAGCCGCGCCACGGCCACGTCGCTCCGGCCCGCGAACAGCCGGCCCGCCGCCGCGAAGGTCTGCGGCACGATCACGCACAGACCGAGCCCCAGCACCGTGAATCCGGCCATGCCGGTCCACGCCCCCGGCGCGGCCGCGACCACGGCGAACCCGACCGCCGCCAGCACCGCCCCGCACCGGACGACGGCCACCGCCCCGAAGCGCCGCACCCCGAGGTCCCCGACGGCACGGCCCACCAGGGTCGTCACCATGTAGGCGTTGTACGGGACGGTCGCCAGCTCCTCCGAGCTGCCGAGGACGTCCTGCAGATACTTGGCGCTCCAGTTGGAGACGGTCGAGTCGCCGATGTACGCGAAGGTCATCACCAGCGCGAGCGGCAGCAGCATCCTGAACGCCACCCGGCCGCCGTCCCCGGCCACGCCGTCGTCGCCGCCCTTGACGGCCTCCGGGCCGAGCCGGGGGCGCTCCCCGCCGACGTACCACCGGCTGCCCACGAGTGCCGCCGGCACCAGCACCACGACCACCGGAAGGTAGGAGACGACGAGCGCCAGGTCCCAGTGGGCGCCCGCCCAGGCGAGCGAGGCACCGACGATCCCGCCGAGGCTGTACGCGGCATGGAAGCCGAGCATGATGCTGCGCCCGTACGCCGCCTGGAGCCCGATGCCCAGCATGTTCATCGACGCGTCGAGCGCGCCCACGGACAGCCCGAACACCCCGAGCGCGACGGCCACTTGCCACATCTCGTCGCCCGCGGCCAGACCGAGCAGCGCCAGCAGCACCACCGGCTGGGCCCAGCGCAGCACCGCGCTCACGGGTGCCCGCCGCACGATCCGCTCGGTCAGCACGCTGCCCACCCCGGCAAGGACGGGCACCGCCGCGAGGAACAGCGGCAGCAGGGCGTCGGATATCCCGTACCGCTCCTGGATGGCGGGTATTCGGGTCACGAGCAGGGCGAAGGCGACGCCCTGCGAGAAGAAGCTGAACGCGAGGGAGGCCCGCCCGTGGCGCAACCGCGGATCTGTCATGGCGGCACAGCGTATGCCCGGGCCCTACCGGGCGGTAGACGCGTCACAGAAGCAGACTCGTACGACCCGCGCCGCGCCGACGGCGCCGCCGGAACCGCCGCCGTCGCCCGGGCGGCGTCAGGCCAGCAGTGCGGGCAGCTCCGCCATCGAGGTGAAGTGCCCGTCGGCGCCGGCCAGTTCGGCCGCGGGGGTCATGGCCGTGAACCCGTACACGTCCATCCCGGCCGCGAGCGCCGCCTGCACGCCGAGACGACTGTCCTCGACCACCACGCACCGCTCTGGCGCCACCCCCATCCGCTCGGCGGCATGCAGGAACAGATCGGGTGCCGGCTTGCCCCTGCCGACGTCCTGGGCGCTGAAGACGGTCCCTTCCCTGAACCACCGGTCAAGACCGGTCGTGCGGTGTCCCACCCGGATGCGCTCATGGCTGCCGGACGAGGCGACACAGTAGGGGACGGCATCGGCACGGAGCTTCTCCAGCACTTCGGTCACCCCGTCGACGGCCGTCAACTCCCGCTCGAACGCGGCGAAGACGCGGGCGTGGAACGTGTCGTCGAAGTCCGCCGGCAGGTCCTGCCCGGTCCGCTCCCGGACAAGGTCGTGCACCCGGTGCATCGCGGAGCCCATGTAGTCCCGCAGGGACTCCTCGTACGTGGTGGGGTGCCCCAGCTCGGTGAGGTAGGCGGCCAGGAGGGTGTTGGACAGGGGCTCGCTGTCGACGAGCACTCCGTCGTTGTCGAAGATGACGAGGTCATAGCGCATGCGGCCGACCCTAATCGACCCTGAACGCAGGAAAGCCCCGCACCAGAGGTGCGGGGCTTTCCCACAATGATTGTTCGGCGGCGTCCTACTCTCCCACAGGGTCCCCCCTGCAGTACCATCGGCGCTGAAAGGCTTAGCTTCCGGGTTCGGAATGTAACCGGGCGTTTCCCTAACGCAATGACCACCGAAACTCTATGAAGATGTCCGAACTACCAGCCGGCAACCCC